>JAUNWG010000046.1 GCA_030540435.1 Eubacteriales bacterium | reverse complement strand
TACCTAAATTTCGGGAAATGATTTTGTGTAATAATTCCAATTTTCATATAAGCTTTCAAAACTTCTATTGACATTTTCTTGTGTGAGTGTTAATATTCTAGTAACAAAATCGTTGGAATGTTACTGATAATGCAGGCTTGACCAACTCTATCTTAAATACTATGCGTTTATTCAATGGATTTCGTGGGTATAGTATTTTCAGATGGGGCTGGTTATTTTTTTTTGGGAATAAAGAGAGCGGAAGATATATGCGAATAAAAAAAGTCATTAACAATAATATCCTGTGCACCATTGATGATGAAGGCTGCGAAATGATTGTTACCGGACGTGGAATTGGTTTTCAAAAGCATCGTGGAGAGCGGATCGATATGGCAGCTGTTGAACGTGTCTATCGTATGGAAGGAAAAGCGGAACAGAAAAAGCTACGTGAATTGATGGAACAAATTCCATTGGAGCATCTGCGTCTGACTGAGGAACTGATCCAATACATCAAATCGCAAATTTCGCAGAAACTAAATGAATCCCTTCTGATCACATTGTCTGACCATATCAGTTTTGCGATCAAACGCAAACAGGATGGCATTGAATTCAGCAATCCGCTAACAGGCGCGATCATGTGCTATTATCCAACGGAATATCATCTGGGACAATACTGTTTGAAAGAAATTTACAATCAGCTCGGTGTTACCCTCCATGAAGATGAAGCTGCATCCATTGCTCTGCATATTGTAAACGCTGAATTAAATACCAATATGAGCGAGATGTATGACATCACCAAGCTCATAGAAGGTTCCATTTCTGTAGTTGAATACTTTTATCATAAACAGTTCGACCGGGATTCGTTGGATTTCAGCCGTTTTACTGTGCACCTCCGTTATTTTGCCCAGCGGCTGTTTCAGGGAAAGACCATGGTCGACACAGACGATGAGCATGATGCAATGTTTCGCCAATTGATTGCCCGAAACTGTAAGGAGCACTACAAATGTGCACAGTGCATCGGCACATATATTCAAAATACTTACAATAAAACACTTTCAGAGGAAGAATTGATTTATCTGACAATTCATTTAAAACGGATCAATATGAATCCGGAAGAAGAATAATACTGCATTTTCCCCGACAAACTGTCGGGAGCAGTTGTTACCATTCGTCGGGCTAAACCCATATCCGATTTGCAAGTAACGTTCTGCACATCCAACATGGGTTTTGTTATTTTCAGGAATATGCATTGGCAGACTGCGCAGATGCCATATGCAAGGTTTCTGAAAAGTCTGATAGATTCTCAAAATCATTGAGGAGGAAGTTATATGAAAGACAAAATATTTGGCATCTTGCAGCGAGTAGGCAGATCCTTTATGCTGCCAATCGCACTGCTTCCGGTAGCAGGTCTGCTGCTGGGTATCGGCAGTTCATTTACCAATCAGACCATGCTGGAAGCATATGGACTGACCTCTATCATTTATCCGGGAAGCATTATTTACACCATTCTGGATATTATGAATCAGTGCGGCAGCGCCGTATTTAACAACCTTGCACTCCTATTTGCAATGGGTGTTGCAATTGGCATGGCGAAAAAGGAAAAGGAAGTTGCTGCCCTGTCCGGTGCTATTGCATATCTCGTTATGAATACTGCGATCAGCGCCATGATCGAAGCCGTAGGCGGCGTTGAGGCTATGGCAGACAATACCACAGCTTCTGTCCTTGGCATTACCACCCTGCAGATGGGTGTATTTGGCGGTATTATTGTGGGCCTGGGTGTTGCTGCACTGCACAACCGGTTCTACAAAATACAGCTTCCGCAGGTATTATCCTTCTTTGGCGGCACACGCTTTGTTCCGATCGTATCTACCGCAGTTTATGTAGTCGTCGGCATTGCAATGTTCTTTATCTGGCCTGTCGTTCAGACCGGCATTGCTATGCTGGGTAATCTGGTCATTCACTCCGGTTATATCGGTACATGGATCTATGGTATTATCGAGCGTGCTCTGATTCCGTTTGGTCTGCACCATGTATTCTATATGCCATTCTGGCAGACGGCTGTCGGCGGTACTGCTGTCATAGACGGCGTTACCATTCAGGGTGCACAGAATATCTTCTTTGCAGAGCTAGCTTCCAAGTCTACAGAGATCTTCTCTGTCTCTGCAACCCGCTTCATGGCAGGCAAGTTCCCGCTCATGATTTTCGGTCTGCCCGGTGCTGCGCTGGCAATGTACCGTTGTGCGCGTCCGGAAAAGCGCAAGGTCGTCGGTGGTCTGTTGATCTCCGCAGCATTGACTGCAATGCTCACTGGTATCACAGAACCGATTGAGTTTACTTTCCTCTTTGTCGCTCCGCTGATGTATGCTGTGCATTGTGTCTATGCAGGCCTGTCCTATATGCTGATGCACATTTTGAATGTCGGTGTAGGTATGACCTTCTCCGGCGGTATCATTGACCTTGTATTGTTCGGTGTATTGCAGGGCAATGCAAAAACACACTGGATCTGGATTGTTGTTGTCGGTGTCATCTATTTCTTCCTGTATTACTTCACATTCTCCACGATGATCCGCAAGATGAACCTGAAAACCCCGGGACGTGAAGATGATGACGAAGAAACCAAGCTGTTTACCCGTTCGGATTTCAAGGCAAAGACAGGCATTGGCCCGGATGGTTCCGCCGCTCCGGCAGGCGGATACTCTGACCCGGTTTCTGCATTGATTCTCGGCGGTCTTGGCGGCAAGGCAAATCTTTCTGACGTAGACTGCTGCGCTACCCGCCTTCGTGTAACCGTCATTGATCCGGAAAAGGTTTCTGACCCAATGCTCAAGCAGTCCGGTGCTTCCGGAATCATTCATAAGGGCAACGGCGTTCAGGTTATTTATGGCCCGCAGGTCGCAGTCATCAAGTCCAATCTGGTCGACTTCCTGGATACGCCGGAGGCGAGCCGCGTAGGTACGGAATCGGCAGCAGAGATCGCTGCTGTATCGGAAGTCAAGGCAGAACCGGCAAAGACGATGCAGGATACCATCATGGGCGCGCATATGAATGGACGCATGATGCTGATAAACGAAGTACCCGACGCAGCATTCGCATCCGGCGCAATGGGCGACGGCGTTGCGATCGAGCCGAGTGAAGGCAAGCTGTTCGCGCCGGCAGATGGTGTGATTGAAACCGTCTTCGATACCAAACATGCGATTGGATTGACAACCGATACTGGCGCCGAGCTGCTGCTGCACATCGGCATTGACACCGTAAAACTGGGCGGAAAGCATTTTGAAACCCATGTTGAACCAGATCAGCATGTCAAAAAGGGCGACCTGTTGGTTTCCTTCGATATGGAAGCCATCAAGGCCGAAGGATATTCGCTGGCAACACCGATGATTGTTTGCAATACTGACGATTATGCATCGATCAAGCCGCTGGCAACCGGTGATGTAAAGGCAGGTCAGGATCTGCTGTCCGCAAAGGGATAAGCAACACACCTGCTACCGTCTCACACAAAACAATAAAAAGGAGTATGCTTTTATGAAAACCTTTGATTTTACCGTAACGGATCCCCAAGGCTTCCATGCACGCCCCGCAGGTATGCTTGTCAAAGAGGCGAAAAAGTACGCATGCGCAATTAACGTCATCAAGGACGGCAAGAGCGCAGATGCAACGAAAATGTTCGCACTGATGGGGCTGGGCATCAAGTGCGGTGAATCCATCACGATCTCCATTGATGGCGAGCAGGAGGATGCTGCTGCCGCTGCAATCGAAGCATTCCTGAAGGAAAACATGTAATATAAGCCAACTCTATCTATATTTATTTTTTCTATTTCCCATCCAGTGCATCCCTCTTCGCGGGGGTGCGCTGGAAACGCAAATTTGAATATCCTGCTATACAACCATCATACAAAATAAAATTTACTGGAACAATGTACGTTGTATACAGTGATTGAAATGAGAAAACCGCATTGCCAAATAATAAATAGGCAGTGCGGTTTTTCGTCGGCTATTATCCACATATCTGAAAACAGGAAAATGCTGATTTTTCAGCCTTATCCCTTCAGCCCTCTCGACTGGCGGTCCATGTCTTCTATTACAATATCAAATATCTCGCCCAAAGATGCACAGTATTCCAGTACCTTCCACGGTTCATTGGTATGGAAATGAATTTTAATCAGTTCTTCATCGCCAACCGCCAGCAAACAGTCGCCCTTGAAGTTTTCCAGGAAATAATCGTTGATGACATCTTCATCCAGATCGTGTCCCTCGATCAGCAGCTGGGTATCATATCGAAACGTTGTCATTTCTTCCATTCGTTTACTCCTTTTCTTCTCCTCGATATCGTTCATCCATAACGGACAAGATCTGCTCGCGCACGCGCTCCGGCAGCTCCCGTACCTCCTGCCTGCTCATACCCGCAGTCTGAATCGGTTTGTGAATGGTAACGACGACTTTTCCGGGACGGATACGGTAATGCTCCTCCAGCAGATGATACGTCCCTTCAATCGTAACCGGAACGACTGGCACCTTTGCACTGGTTGCGATGCGGAATGCACCGCCCTTAAATTCCTTCACCGGTCCGCCCTTGCTGCGCGTGCCTTCCGGGAAAATCGTCATGGAAACGCCGCTTTTCACCAGCTTTGTGCTGTCCATGAGTGCACGCACGGACTGCTTTTCATCCGAACGGTCTACATAAACACACTGTAACAGATCCATCCACCCATGAATACCCGGTACCTTTGACAGCGAAACCTTCGCCAGCAGCGCTCGCGGTTTGCCGACGCAAGACAGCACCACCGGAATGTCAAAATCGCTCTGATGGTTTGCAACAAATACCGCTGTGCCTTCCGGGATGTTTTCCTGCCCTGTGACCTCTACTCTGCCGCCTGCCGCCGCCAGCAGACGACCAGCCCAACGATGTACCATGTTATCGATGATAGGCTGTGCTTTGTCACGCTTGCCGGTCTTCACCAGATGATGGCAGTACAGCCATTTCGGTGAAACAACGACCAAATACAAAATAAAATAAATTGCCCACAAAATCGTCCGAATCATACATGCTCTCCTTCTATCGCCCGCCGAATGGCTGCATATTTTTCACACAATGCATCCAGCTTCACCGCGCAGTTCGCCGGCGAGGTAGATGGCAGGACCTGTACCGGCACGCCGCACTGCGGCAGGCAGTATTTTTTGTACAATGCGCCGGCCTTCTGCCCGGTGGCGAAAATCGCCTGAACCGGGGCGGCGCGTAAAATCAAGTTCATATCATTGGGCACTGGATTGCGGATCGATGCATCCGACGCCCCTTCGATCTCACAGCTTTCCAGTACATCCCACAGTGCAATATGATGGCGTGTCAGAAATGCCTTCTGCGCGGCGATATCCCCGGTCAGCGGCTGTTCTCCGAACACCATCGGCAGGACACGCCAAAACCGGTTCTGCGGATGCGCATAATAAAATCCGGCTTCCCGCGATTTGGGCGACGGCATCGTCCCTAAAATCAGTACGCGCGATTGCGCATCATACCACGGCCCAAACGTATGTGTTACCAGCATATCAAACCTCCTCAAACGAAACCTTGTGCCGCAGGACGGACTCCATTGCGGCAAGATCTCGCTCACCGACCATTGTCGCCAGTGTATCGCCCGCTTTCAGGCGCAGCTTGCCGCGCGGGATCAGCTCCTCCCCGCCGCGTGTGACAGAAACCACAAGGCATGTGGAAGGCAGTCCAAGGTCTTGAATCATGCAGCCGTCTGCCTCACTTCCCTCTTCCACGACAGAAGTGATAATAGACTTCGCACGCGCCTTTCCCTTTGCGATCTTTACACTGCGCCCTGCCAGCAGACGCTCAGTCAGGCTCTCATAGACCGGCTTGCTGCGCAGAAGCTCCGCTACGATATACGCCACCAGCGACGCTGTGGACAGCGACAGCAGATGCGAAAAGCTGCCGGTCATTTCGGAAATAAGAACGATACCAGTGACCGGCGCGCGGACGATCGCAGAAAACAGCGCCGCCATGGCAATGATGATGAGATTTGCCACAAAGCTATGGTCAAAACCGAACCAGTCTACAACCGCTGTACCGTATGCGCCGCCGATATACGCGCCCAGCACCAGCAGCGGGAAGAAAATACCGCCCGGCGCACCGGAGCCAAAGCTAATCATGGAAAAAATAAATTTTCCCGCCAACAGGAGCAGGATGGTACCCAGCGCCGGATTCCCGTCATACAATGCTGCGATCATACTGTGTCCACCGCCCAATACCTCCGGCATGGTGAACCCCATCAATCCGGCAGCCAGAAACGGAATGATGATCTTTGCAGTCTGTGGCAAGAAGGTTAGCTTTTTATATACTGTCTGAGAAGCGAGCAGCACTTTGTTATAAAAAACGCCGAGCACGCCACAGATAACACCCAGAATCACGATATAAGCATAGCCGCCCAGCGGAATCATTTCGCTGACCGTGAATGAAAATACCGGCTCCATGCCAAAAATACTGTTGGAGATATAATCGGCAACCAGCGACGCCGCCATACAGGACAGCAGCACCATGGCGGAAAAGTTTTTATGTACCTCCTCCAACGCAAACATTACGCCTGCCAGCGGTGCGTTAAATGCCGCGGACAGACCTGCTGACGCGCCGCAGGTAATGAGGAAATGCTCCTCCAGCCGGAAGCGCCCCAGCAAACGGGAAATACCTTTGCCTGCCATACCGCCGAGCTGGATGGACGGACCTTCCCGTCCCAGTGACAAGCCGCCGACAATGCATAAAAAGCCGCCGACAATTTTTCCAGCGATCACGCGATACCACTTTGGGCGGATGTAGCCCGCGATCTCCGCCTCCACCTGCGGTATACCGGAGCCGGAAATCATCGGCTCCCATTTTAACAGCAGCGACACCAGCACAGCCAGCACGACCAGCACTGCAAACCAGCCGAGCATACGCACCGGGCTACCCGCACAAAAGGATAACGCCGCATTGCGGATATCATCTGCCCTTGCCAGTGCATAGCGGTACAATACAGACACCAATCCGGCAAACACGCCGACCAGCAGCCCTTCAAACACGAGAAGAGTACGCAGGGAGCCGTACCGGTTTACCATCTCCCTCGCCTTCAATTGTCCGGTTCTCTTCATTTTAGCACCCCTTTTTAGGCAATCGTAGCATTGTGCCCGCACCCGCCGCACAAAAAATGTTTTTTTACAGGCTTCGGCACAATTTTTATGTATCTATTGTACCTCCTCGTTCACAAAAAGTATACAGAATAGTTTCACGAACTTTCTGTACATTTTGCATCAAATGCGGTATAATACATAAAAATCAGGAGGTGTTTTTCTATGAATCAGGGGTATGATCCGCAATCCTTTGGCGTTCGCCAGGATTCCATTTCTTCCTACACAGCAAAAACCTTCGGCTGGATGTTCCTCGGACTGCTGACAACGTTTGCGCTTTCCATGGCGATCTATTCCACCGGAGCGATTTATTGGCTGTATAACAGTCTTTTGCCATATGTTCTGATGATCGCAGAGCTTGTGGTCGTCATTTATCTTTCCGCACGGGTACACAAGCTGAGCATCGGCGCGGCGCGCGGGCTGTTTTTTGCCTATGCGGCGCTGAATGCCGTGACCTTCAGCTCACTTTTCGCCGTGTATTCTGTTTCATCGCTGGTGTTTGTGTTTGGCATGACAGCGCTGTATTTCGGTATCATGGCAGTCTATGGCGCA
This sequence comes from Eubacteriales bacterium, assembly GCA_030540435.1. Taxonomy (GTDB): domain Bacteria; phylum Bacillota; class Clostridia; order Oscillospirales; family Butyricicoccaceae; genus Butyricicoccus_A. The sequence goes on along the minus strand of JAUNWG010000046.1, from coordinate 11,570 downwards.
GCCACAAAAACCGACTTATCGCGTATCCGTCCGGTTCTGCTATTTGGCCTGATCGCACTGCTCGCCATGCTGCTGCTGTCCATCTTTATTCCGGCGCTCAATACCGGTATGTGTCTCATCGGCGTCGTGATCTTCGTTGCATTCACAGCATATGACACACAGATGATCCGCCGCAATTATATGATGTTCCAGGGCAGCCCGGAAATGCTGCAGAAGGCTTCTATCATCTCTGCACTGCAGCTGTATCTCGACTTCATCAATCTGTTCCTGTACCTGCTCCGTCTGTTCGGCAGACGCGATTAAACAGCGATTGATACAACAAAAAGGATGTGAAGAACTATGGTAACACACATCGTCATGTGGAAATTTAAAACCGGCGAGGAAGAAAACATGCATCAATTCCTTGATGGCTTACAGTCGCTGAGCGGCGTGATCCCGCAGATTCGCAATATGGAAGTCCATGTCAGCTGCAATGAGAACAATGCTTACGACGCCGTTTTGATTTCCAGATTCGATTCCCTTGATGATTTGGAAATATATAAGAACGACCCGCGGCACGTTGCGGTAGCGCAGCTTTGCAAAGCCATTCGTGAGGATCGTGCTGCGATCGATTTTGAAACGTAAATTTGACGTAATTTTTTTCAAAAAGGCACCGCTCATTGTGCAGCGGTGTCTTTCTTTTCTGACAAAAATCATGTACAATGGTATCAACAACGATTAGGAGGAATCTTCATGTCCATACAGGAACTGTGTACCGTTCGGGATAACCAGCAGCTGGGCAGCAATATCTTTGCTCTGACACTGGATGCACCGCGTATCAGTGCAGCGGCAGTCCCCGGACAGTTTGTCCATATTACCTGCGGTGAAGCAAATCTGCTGCGCCGCCCGATTTCGATCTGTCAGGCGCAGGACGGTGCGCTGAAGATCGTCTTTGTCACCAAGGGGGACGGCACCAAATGGCTTTCCCGCCGTCAGGCAGGCGATACGCTGGACGTTCTCGGCCCGCAGGGCAATGGCTTTGATCTCTCTACCCTCGGCGCGCGTCCGGTATTCATCGGCGGCGGCATCGGCGTCCCGCCGATGCTCCAGACCATGCAGGCTGCAAAGGATGCCGGCGCACAACCGACGGCGATCCTCGGCTTCCGCAATCAGGACGCTGTGATCCTTGAGGATGATTTTAAGGCGATCGGCACGGTTTACACCGCAACCGATGATGGCTCCTATGGCATACACGGCTTTGTATCCGATGTTTTGAAGGAGCATATCACGGAATTTACTTCCGTCTGCTGCTGCGGCCCGAAGCCGATGCTCAAAGCACTGGCTAACATCGCAGAAGCCGCAGGCATCCCCTGTCAGGTTTCCATGGAAGAACGCATGGGCTGCGGCATTGGTGCATGTCTCGTCTGTGTCTGCTCGCTCAAGAGCAGCGACGGCAGCACACGCTACGGTCATGTCTGCAAGGACGGGCCGGTATTTGACTCCAAGGAGGTACAGTGGTAATGGCTGATCTTCGTGTAAATTTCTGTGGGGTTGAACTGAAAAACCCTGTTACGACTGCATCCGGTACATTCGGCTTTGGCCATGAATATGCAGAATTTTATGATTTGGGTGAACTGGGCGGCATCGGCGCCAAGGGTCTGACACCGGAGGAACAGCTGGGCAATCCGGCGCCGCGCATCGCGGAGACCCCAATGGGTATCCTCAACTGTGTCGGTCTGCAAAATCCGGGCGTTGACCGTTTCATCGAAGAAGAGATCCCGTTCCTGCGCCAATATGACACACGTATCATCGCCAACGTATCCGGTCATTCGGTCGAAGAATATGTCGGCATTGTCGAAAAGATTTCTGACGCAGACATTGACCTGATCGAAATGAATATCTCCTGTCCCAACGTAAAGTGCGGCGGACTGACCTTCGGTACCCAGCCAAAAATGGTTGAGGAGGTCGTTTCAGCAGCCAAAAAGGTGGCAAAAAAGCCGTTGATCGTCAAGCTGACACCGAATGTCACAGATATCGCGGAAATCGCCCGCGCAGCTGTTTCTGCCGGTGCAGACGCACTTTCGCTCATCAATACCCTGCTCGGTATGCGCATCGACATTGAAAAGCGCCGTCCCATCCTGTCCAATATCATGGGCGGACTGTCCGGCCCCGCCGTATTCCCTGTTGCTGTCCGCATGGTATATCAGGTTCATCAGGCAGTGGATGTGCCGATCATCGGCATGGGCGGCATCCGTTCGGGCCGCGACATTGTGGAAATGATGCTTGCCGGTGCATCCGCCGTCGCCATCGGCACCGCCTGTTTTGCAGACCCGATGGCACCCGTCAAGGCGCTGCACGAATTGGAGCAGTTCCTTGATGAACACAATATAAAATCCGTCACCGAACTGACAGGAGCTGTACAGATATGAGCACAACGATTTATTTGGTCCGTCACGCGGAAGCCGAAGGCAATATCGGGCGCCGCTGCCACGGACATTATGACAGCCGCCTGACCCGCCGCGGCTTGCAGCAGGCAGAGGTCGTGGGCAAACGCTTTGCAGACAAGCATTTGGATGCTGTCTATTCCAGCGACCTTTGGCGTGCGCGCCATACGGCGCTGGCGATCGCAAAGCCGCATAACCTGCCGGTTATCGAGCGCCCCGCCCTGCGTGAAATCTATATGGGCGACTGGGAGGATAAACCATGGGCAGCACTTCCGATCTTTGAGCCGCCGCTGTATGACCAATGGTGCAACCGCCCATGGGAATGCCGCCCGCCCAAGGGCGAAACGATCATGGAGGCCGGCGCGCGTGCGCTGGAGGAAATGCGCCGTATTGCCAAAGACGAGGACGGTAAGACAATCGTCCTTGTCAGCCACGGCTCCGCGATCCGCGGTATCCTGACACTTGCCCTCGGCCTACACGACGAGGATATGATGCAGGTTGGCTGGGGTGACAACACCTGCGTGGCAAAGATGATTTTCCATGATGACGGCGCGATCGAAGTCCCTTACCGCAACGACAATTCCCATCTGCCAAAAGAGATGTCCACCTTCTATTCGCTCAAATGGAGCGACAGCGTGGATGTCCCCGCTTCGCCGCAGATGTGGTTCCGTCCGGTCAACTGGGACGACGCCAATGACAAAAAGATGGCACTGGAAATGTTCCATCAAATCTATTGGCCGACCTATGGAAAAGATGCGTATAATGACGAGCAGATCGAAGCCCGCCTGCGTTCGTTCCAATCTGTCTGCCCGGATGCTGTTTCTTTCGGTATGCTCGGGCACGATATCGGCGGCATTATTGCCATGAACACGCTGGAAAACCGTGACACCGAAATCGGTGAAATGGGCGGTACCTGTATCCTCGAACAAAACCGTGGCTTTGGCTTCGGCCCCCAGCTCATGTGCCATGCTGTCAGCACCTATCGCCGTATGGGCAAAAAAGTATTGCAGGCAAAGCCTGCCAAGCACAACCCCGGCGCTGTCAAATTCTATTCACGCAATGAATTTGAGCCGATTGGTGAATGCACCGAAAACGGCAGCGTATACATGATCCTGCAGCGCAGGATCGCGGCCGATTGATCTTCACATAACTCGAAACTGAAAAAAGGAACCGATTCGCGGGAATATGTCCGCAAAATCGGTTCCTTTTCTATTCTTCCTGTGTTCTTACAGATTCAGCATGTTGTTCAGCATCACACTCGCCTGTGCACGGCTTGCATTATTCTGCGGCATCAGGTATACCACGCCGTCTGCCTGCGCACCGCTGATAATGCCCTCACGAACCATTACGTCAATTGCCTCCTGTGCCCAGGTGGAAACTGTCTCCGCATCCGGGAAGACTCCCGGTGTCACCTTGTCCGTCACGGCCTTGTTTAAAATATTCTGCTGGAAATGATACAGCATCACTGCCATCTGCTCACGGGTAATGACATCATTCGGTCCAAAGAGCTTGTAGCCGTAGCCGGATGCAATGCCGTTTTCAACAGCCCAGCCAACACTGCCGCTGTACCAATCGCCCGCATTGATGTCCCCAAAGCTCCACGATGCATTATATTGAGTCGTATCCGCACCCGCTGCCTTGGCAAGCATGGTGACAAATTCTGCACGGGTGACATTGCGTGCCGGCTCAAACGTCCAGCAGTTTATGCCGTTGACAACGCCGCGCTTTACCAGCGCATTGACATCGGAAGCATACCAGTCCCATTCGGATACATCCGCAAACTTGATCACGCTGATCGATGCGCTTGCCTGCGTCTGCCAGTCTGCCGGGGAAACCACCGGGTCTGTCGCTGTCATTTCAACCGTTGCACTGCCCTGTACGGCCAGTGCGCCGTCTTTGCCATAATCCGTATCACTGAGGATCGAAAAATGTCCCGCCTGAATATACACTGGTGCATTCTGTGCATAAACAGCATCATCCTTTCCGGTGATATCAGCGGACACAACCTGCAACTGCGCATTGATGCAGTTGATCGCCGCATCGTTCTGTGCCGATATCGACATATTTTGCAGGATGAGGATCGGAAGACATTGCTGATCCAATGACTCCATCCAGATACCGCTGGCATATGGCGAGCCTGCCGTTGGCTGGGATGTACTGGAAATGCTGCCATTCTTGAGCGTAACTGACGGCGCAACGGTGCCGTCTGCCGACAGATAGGTAAATGCCGGGGAATTGTCTGTGGATTCCCAGATATTATGCCCGTTTAGATCAATGGTAATGGAAAACGGCTCATTGCAGTGACGGGACAGTACGACCTCCTGATTGGAAATATCCGTCAGCACTTCAATGGTCTGTCCGTCCTGTACGGTATCCAGCGCCTGCCAGAGTGAATCGTAATATGTATCACCGATCTTCGCCTGCGGCTCTATGGCAGCTGCCCCTACTGACAGCGGCAGCATGAGCGAAACGGAAAGCAATGCGCTGCACAATCGTATTTTTGTCTTGTTCAACATGTGTATTGTAACCTCCTATATAAAAAACGAATGGCTTTCTGCTCTCTTCCCCCTGCAATAGTGTACCAAAATTTTACCGTTTTGTAAACGTTTTGTTACCTCTTTTCACAAAGAAGAAGCTAACGGCTGTACCGATAGCTTCCTCCTGTTGTATTTAAATTATATCACGACTAGTGCTCACATTCTGTCGTTTTATCAAGCTGTCTCAGCTTCCAGCAACGCCGCGATCAGCTTGCACGCCTGTGCACGGGTCGCTGTGCTGTTCGGGGAAATGGTTGTCTTACCATTGCCGCTGACGCCGCTCATGACGCCTTCACGCAGCATGACCTGTACGGCCTCCTTTGCCCAGCTTGCAACCTTGCTGCTGTCTGGATATGTACCGACAGATACGATATCCTTAACCGGCATGTTCATAATCTTTTTCTGATATTGATACAGCATGACGCATGCTTCCTGTCTGGTGATGGATGCCGCAGGGGTAAACTTGCCGTTGCCCGTGCCATTAACAACGCCGATCTCCTTCGCCCATTCAATTGCAGGGGCAGACCATCTGGACGCCGCAACATCCTTGAAGGAAGTCTTTCCCTTATACGCGCTCAGATCTGCACCTGCCGCACCTGCCAGTATCTGCGCAAACTCCTCACGAGTCACCTTGCCATCCGGGTTAAAGGTCCATGCGTTCGCGCCATTGACAACACCTTGGCTTGCCATTTTATAGACATAGTCATGGTACCATTTGCCGCTTGGAACATCCGCAAAATTGGTAATTGTGACGGTGGATGCCGGATTGATCTTCCAATCGGTCGGGCGGATGACTGCCGGTGCGCCCGGCATCTGAACCGTGTCTCCAGCCCATGTACCTTCACTATCAATAACGAATATTGCTTCGCCACCATTTTCGATATCCGAATCTGTCGCAGTAAACTGACCTGCCGTTAAGTTTACCGTCGCATTTTCTGCATAAATTGCGTTCACTCTTCCCTGAACATTCGCAGATTGAACCACAAGTGCAGAATCCCAGCAGTCAACGCCGGCTTCTCCTGTTGCCTTAACAGTCATATTTGCCAATGTAACCGTTGTGGCTGTTACAGCGTTGTCATCCATGATCAGGATACCGGAAACATCATCACCGGAAGCGGAGATCGTTCCGTTTTTCAGCGTGATTGACAGATTTTGCGCATTTTCGTCGGCATAAATCAACAAACCTGCTTCGGATTCCTTCCCCGCGGTGATGGTATGTCCATTCAGATCGATAGTAAAGGACTTCGCAGTGTCATGCGATGCAAAAAATGACGCGCCTTTTCCAGTACCGACGGTTTGCGTTTCGTTCGCATTGTTGACATTGCTCTTCAGGACGACGGTCTCCCCTGTCTTGACAGCGCGCAACGCTGCATTGAGAGAGGTGTAATTTTTGTTGCCAATTGAAGCGACAACGGATGCCGCCGAAGCGCCTGCCGCCATGCCGCAGGTCATGCAGCTAGCAAGCACAAGCGCCGCCAGCCGTTTGGATATTGTTTTCATGCCAATTCTCCTTTGTGTGCAATTTTCCCGTTGTATCAGAGAGATTGAACGGGATTTTAAGCATATACTCAGCCAACCAATCGAACGCCGTATTCATCGTATTCGATTGGAATCAGCTGCTGTACCTCGCTGTCATAGAGATAGAATACATCTGCCTGTTTGTCATACGCAATCGTACAAAACAGCGTATCTGCGTCATCCGTAACAGCGAAAAACAGGTAATCTGTTCCATTTATGTTTGTGCTGGAAACCGCAGCTTTTGCGGCGGTATGCGCGGGATACAGGCATCCTGCATATTCCAGAACAGCCGCTTGCAGCGTCTCATCCGCATCTGCTTCCTTTTCCCCAGACGGTGTGTCTTCCGCTTGGATAATTTCCGCAACAGCGGTTTCTTCGCTGGTATAATATTCTTCCTGGTAGCCTTCTTCCGATACACCGCTTCCTGCCTCTGTGTCGTTATCCTGCTGTACGGCAGCGGTATGATCCGGCGCGCTCCCAGTTCCCTTTACGGCTTGAATTTTGCTCTGCCCGCAGCCGCATAGCAACAGGCACAGCAACAGCGAAACGATTCGTAACGCTTTCTTCATATCCATCACCTTAATGGTTGTTTATCATGCTCATAACAGCATTGACAAACTTGGTATCGTATCCTGCATTTACCATAGCAGAATGAGAGTTTACATTTCTTGGGAACTCAAACAGACATGCATTGTATCCCACGCTCTTTGCGTACCGCGAAATGTATCCGCCGCCAAGTCCGCCTGCGGAATTGCTCGGGAAATAGCTATGAAGCGTAGAATAAACAAAGCCGGAACCGCTGGTATTGGTCAAAATCTGCTGCGTCCAACCGTGGATATCAATAAAGACATTCGTGCTGGAGCCCTTTTTGTTATCCACCAGCGTGCGCAAGGCACGGGCTTCTTTCGTCATCAGCGGCTGGGAACCGGTATAGTTTCTCGCAGTCGTATAAACCTTAAAGCCAGATGGGAAGCAACGGTTCATATCCACGCCGCCCTTCACCAATGTGCCGGAATCATTGTAACGATAGGTGCTGCATCGACCAGGACCATTGTGCGTCGTTCCGCTGACAATACCGTCCGGGTTGGCATATGGGATCACCGTCACAGACCATCCTCGCTGTGTCACAGTAGCGGCATTGGCAGAAAGCGTCTCCAGCACTTTCGCCGCCACACGAACCAGCTCATAGCCATCCCTGCTCCAATGATCTTCCCAGCCATGAATCGCAAAATTCAGCACCATATGCTTGGAACCTGTACCGACTGTATACGCGCACAGCTCACGTCCTTCGCCGCTTGTGCCAAACGATTCCTTGGTCACATTCGGAAGTGCAAAATTGGTTGGCAATGTACCACTGTTCAATGCAGCCTGATAGCTGTAATATGTGCAGCTGATGCCATTGTTATCATAAGCACCTACTGCGCCCGACGCGCAGCCTGCAACCGCATACGTGTACGTTGTTCCATCAATCAGCGCATTGGTATCCTCATAAGACGTTGTACCCGCGGCGACGGATGCAATCTGCTCCCATCCCTCCGTCGTTGCCGCACGATAGATCACATAGGAATCCGCGCCGGAAACAGCTGTCCACTTGACGACCAAACCCTTTTTGCCCATGGAAACGCCGTTCAGCTTTGGCGCTGTCATCGCTGCAGCAGCCTTTCCACTGATACCTGTCTGGTCATAAGTACTATACATTAGATTTCCATCAATTGCGCTATACGCAGCTACAGTATAATAATATGTCGCTCCTCCAGCAACCGACATGTCGGTATAACTGGTGCTGTCCAAGCCGCTGCATTCCGTCAGCTTTGTCCATTCTGCAGTGTTACTTGTCTTACGGTAAATAACATAACCTTGTGCACCGCTTACAGCGTCCCATGTAACGGTCAATCCACCGCCGCCTGCTGTGACTGCATCCAACTTCGGCTGTGTCAATGTTGCCGCGGTCTTTACCGAAACGGCCTGTTCATCCAGTTCACTCAGCTGTATATTGCGCCCGCTGACAGAATAGGCACGAACTGTATAAGAATATTCCCAGTTCAGTTCAGCCGTAAAATCAGTGATATTTGTTTTATTTGCATTTCTCACCATGCGCAGCAGCTTCCAGTCCGTCCCATTCCAGCGGTAAACCCGATAGCCAGCTACACCAGAAACTGCATCCCACGAGATGCGGACACCTCCTGTCGGCAATGCTTCTGCTTGTATATTGGACGGAGCCGCAGGCTTCCCTGCCGTCACTTCCTGTTCCTCTGTTATCACAGTCGGTGTTTCAACAGCTGAAACGGGCAAAGTCCCACACAATACTGACATGGATAACAAAATAGATACCATCCATTTTCCCTTCCGATGCATTTTTATCCTCCTTTTTGTTTGTGATAAACACCATGTCATGCGGCACGATGCTTCTATTATAGCACACTTAACAGAAAATACAATTCCGTATCAGAAATAAATAGCAAAATGATAACTGTTCTATTCCTTTATGGCAAATTATCTCTGTTCTCCAGTAAATAATCTATAAAATATTTGCTCGCAATCGGAAGGCTGTCTTTGTCTTTATATCCAATGGCAAGAGAACGATAGACCGGCGGCTCCACCGGCAGGCAGACGATATCGAAGTTTGTGCGGCGCAGCATAAGCTCTGCCAGCATACTGACGCCAAGCCCTGCTTCCACCATTGTCATAATCGCATAATCATCGTGAATGGTATATTTAATATTCGGCTCCAACCCGGCAGCGTGGAACGCGTTGATCGGTTCGCTGAAATGCCCTTCTTCCAACAGAATAAACGGTTCTTTGGTAAGCTCCCCTATGGGTATGCTTTTATTTCCGGCAAGAGGATGTTTTTTCGGCAAAACCGCCAGCATTTCTCCGTCCTTAATGGGAATCGTGTTCAAATCTTTCACCGCTGCCGGTGTAATAAAGCCAAAATCAACCTCACCCGTTTTGATCCATTCTGGGATCAGCGTATAATCCCCCTGATGGAAAAGAAACTGCACATGCGGATATATTTCCTGAAATCCCTTGATTAATCCAGGCATCCAATGGCAGGTAATACTTGATATGGTTCCTACACGGATGATCCCAGTCTCCAATCCCTTGATTTCATTTGCCTTTTCCTGCATGGCGCGATATTGAATAATACTGCGTTCAATAAATGGATACAGCTCTGCCCCTTCTATTGTCAGCTTTACGCCTGTCCGGGAACGTGTAAGCAGCTTGATCTTCAGTTCCTCTTCCAGTGAAGCGATCATCTGGCTGATGGCGGACTGCGTATAGCCCAGCGCTTCGGCAGCCTTTGTAAAGCTGCCCACCTCAATAATTTTTTGTAAAGCAAGATATCTGTTCATTTTTATAAATCACTTTTTTCTAATAATAGTATTGAAAACATTTGTTTCATTCTATTATAACGATTAGAATAATAATTATCCCAGTATATTAACTGCAAGGATCGCTGCACCCAGAACGGCCAGAACAATACCAGTCGCACGATTTAGTACGACTGCGCTTGCTTTATTGGCAAACACCGCTGCTACCCTTGCCCAAATCAGCGTGGATACCACACAGAACACAAGGCAATAGATATCCGGCATGCCGCCGATAGCAAAATGGCTGGCAGCACCAGTCAACGCAGTAAAGGTCATAATAAATACGCTTGTACCAACCGCTGTTTTTAGCTCATAGCCAAGAATACCAGTGAGCAGCAAAAGCATCATCATGCCGCCGCCAGCACCGACAAAGCCGCAGATAAAACCAACGACAATTCCACAAACAACAGACTGAAACAGACGCTTTTTTCCGTCAACAGTCGCCATAGATTCTTTTGTTGTCATAACCGGTTTGACAATAAACTTAATGCCAAGTAAAAAGGTCATACACACAGAAAAACTGCCCATCGTTGCATTTGGAACAAGGCTGGCAACCCAGCTTCCAACCAGTGTGAATGCCAGAACAGTTACCATCATGACAAATCCGTTTCGGATATCTATATTTTTATTTTTTGCGTACGTGTAGGAGCTAACTGCACTGGCGAGCACATCGCTTGCAAGGGCGATGCCAACCGCTTCATATGCAGGCATATGTAGAAAAGTAATCAGCATCGGGCTTATAACCGCTGCTGCGCTCATACCGGCAAATCCGGTTCCCAAGCCTGCCCCAATCCCTGCGACAAAGCAGATGAAAAAAGTGTAAATCATAGTACCATTTCCTTTCGTTCATTTCCGCGCTGTATGAAAATGATACATTGCGCTAGATGAGCTTAATGTTGATAAAAGTTATCATATCACACATATTGTACTATGTCCATAGGGAATCAATATCCGTTGCCCATTCTAAGTTGCATGCATTTTAAAAGCGGGAAGACACGCCTGACACAGTCTTCCCGCTTGCCATAAAAGTATAACACTGCAATGCCATCCCGCTTCCAGTTATAGAACGTGTAAGAGCAGGCTTTCTATTGCCTGCTCCCACCTGTGAAAAAGGATAAAAAATAGGTGTGTTTCCACAAAAAGAATATGGATATATTTGTAAAATTAACGCTGTACTCTGCCGGAGCCATCTCCGCCTGAGAGCTTTTCCACTTCATCGACGGTAACAAGGTTATAGTCGCCCTCGATGGAGTGCTTGAGCGCGGAGGCTGCAACTGCAAATTCGACCGCCTCCTGGGTGGACTTGCCATTCAGCAACGCATAGATCAGGCCGCCGCCGAACGAATCGCCGCCGCCCACACGGTCGACGATGCGCAGATGATATTCCTTGGAGAAGCAGTAGTTCTCACCGTCGTACAGCATTGCCGCCCAATCGTTATCGCTCGCGGAGATGGAGGTGCGCAGTGTAATCGCTACCTTCTCAAAACCGAACTTGTCTGCCAGCTGCTTGGCAACCGATTTATAGCCGTCCTTGTTCAGCTTGCCGCCGTAAATATCGGTGTTTTCCGCTTCGATGCCGAAGACATCCTTCGCGTCCTCCTCATTGGAGATGCAGACATCAACATACTGGCACAGATCGGTCATAGCCGCACGCGCTTCTTCGCGTGTCCACAGCTTGCCGCGGTAGTTCAGGTCACAGGAAATCTTGACGCCCTTTGCCT
>JAUNWG010000045.1 GCA_030540435.1 Eubacteriales bacterium | reverse complement strand
TTTGTATAGCTATAAGCTTTTTGTACCACATGCATAGCATGTGGTATATTGACAACGAAAAAACCGCCGAAATGGCGGTTTTTTTATGCCTATTTATCATGTTTTAATCACTGTAATCAATATCCAGCGTGATAAATATCTGATAATCCGGCAAAAGCTGCTGCAGTGCATCGAGCACCTGTTGACGGATCTCCCCGGTATCGGATTGGAAATCCAATACCAGATCAAAGGACAGCAGCTTATTTTCCCAGTCTACATAAAACCCATGCATCTGCAGGACTTCGGGATATTGTCCGATTATCTTGCTGACCTTTTTCCGGTATTCCTTTGCCCGCTCATCTGTGGAATTGGAAGCATAAATACCAACGGTCATAATAATGCCAAATTCTTTATACAGTGTCGCAGTGATTTCATGTGTCATTTTATGAATCTCCTGTGCTGTAGTAGAATCTGCCACTTCAACATGTATGGAACCGATCATTTCTGTCGGCCCATAATTATGCAGCATCAGGTCGTATGCGCCTCTGACGCCGTCTATCTCCTTCACCCGCTTTTTGATAGCACGGGTCAATTCTCCATCTGCACGAACACCGATAATACTGCTCAGTGTGTCCATCAGCATTTCAAAGCCTGCCTTCATGATAATCAGCGAAATGACAACGCCAAGAATACCCTCCAGGCTGATCCCCCAGAGTATGCTGACAATCGCCGCTACCAATGTGGCAAACGACAAAACTGCATCAAAGAATGCATCTGAGCCGGAAGCGATCAAGGACTGGGATTTTACCTTCTCACCTACAGCTTTTACATATCTGCCACACAGCAGCTTTGCCACAACAGCTGCTACAAGAATGACAAGCGTTGCTGGGGTATAGCTCGCCTGCTCGGGATGCAGTGCCTTGATTATAGATTCCTTTGCTGAGGTAATGCCTGCGGCAAGTACGATACCGGAAATCAAGACAGAAGCTAAATATTCAATCCGTCCGTGACCATACGGGTGCTCCCGGTCTGGCGCCTTTGCAGCTAGCTTTGTTCCAAATATGGTAATGATCGAAGACAGTGCATCTCCCAGATTATTTACAGCATCCAGAATAATCGCAATCGAGCCTGAGATAAACCCGACTGCCATTTTAAAAAGGACAAGCACCACATTCACCGCAATGCCAATGATGCTCGTCCGGATAATTTTTTGACTTCGTTCCAAATCCAAACACCTTCAATTCTGTATGTTAAACAACACTATAACACAGAAATGCAGGCTGCTCAAGAGCTATCTTTTATTCGACTGCCGCCAGATATGCTGCTCCTGCGCCGCTCGGATGAGCATCTCCCGAAAATCTGGATGCGCAAGCGCAATCAGCTGTTCAGCACGCTCCCATGTCGAACGCCCGACCATATTGGCAACACCATATTCTGTTGCCAGATAATGTACCTGTGACCGCGGCGAGGTAATAATATCTCCGCCAAAGTGTGGCAGCACGCGGGAATGCTTCTCTCCCTGTTTATCCAGATAGGTCGAGCTCATGCAAATAAATGCTTTTCCGCCGCGTGAGGCTGCTGCGCCGGTCAGAAAATCCAGCTGTCCGCCTGTACCACTGATCTGCCGTATCCCGGCGCTTTCCGATGATACCTGACCATACAAGTCAACAGAAAGACAGCTGTTAATAGAAACCATATTATCTATCCGTTCGATCACGCCGGGACTATTGACATAAGACAGCGGATATGCTGCCAAACCGGGATTTTCATCGATCCATTCATACAGTGCATGGGAGCCAATGGCAACGCCCAGTACACCTTTGCCGCGGTTGATGGTTTTATATCGATTGGTCAGTTTTCCAGCATTATGCAGCTCCAAATAGGCATCCGAACACAGCTCAGTATGCATACCCAAGTCCTTTAAATCCGACTGTGCAAGCAGCTGCCCCAATGCGCGCGGCAAGCTGCCGATACCCAGCTGCAGCGTCATGCCATCACGCATATATGGCATCAGATTTGCAGCGATCTGCTTGTCAATTTCCGATGGTTCTGGGGTTGGCTCCTCCGGAAACGGCTCGTGCTCACCTTCTACAATATAGTCCACCTCTGAAATATGAATGCATTCATCATAACCACCATACAGTTTGGGCAGATTGGGGTTAATCTCCAGAATGACGATATCTGCTTTGCGTAAAATCTGAGCAGAAACGCCTGTTGCCGTGGAAAAGTTAAAATAACCGTGCTTATCCATCGGTGTAACGCATGTCATGGCGACATTGACAGTCAAAAAGTGCTTATAATACGAAGCATTATTATGAAACACCATCGGGATATAGTAGCACAACCCACGATCACATAGCTTTCTTTCATAAGCAGAGCAGTGCCATGAATGGTAAATAAAATGTTCTTTTGTAGGATCACATTCTGCCGTTTCAATGGGACCGGATATCAAATTTCCGCGGATTTTGACATCAAACAATTCATCCCGCCGTTTTGCAAGCGCATGGTCGAGTAAAACTGGCTTGCCAAGATTCGATGTGTAATCGATCCAATCACCGCTTTTAACCTCCTGAACGGCCTCATCTGGGGTGCAAAGCCTGCGCCGGTATTCTTCCTGATAGTTCATATATCATCCCTCCTGCCGGTATTCCTGCTGGTCAGGCTTTATTATAGCACAGATATATCCCTACCTCAATGTCGGGCTGATTGCACTCGCCGATTTCCTACTATTCAGATATTATTTATATGTTCTTGAAATGTCCACGCGCACGCAGATCTATTTTATATGGTAGTTTTTACAAAAAAGTGTACCTTATTGTAAAAAGTTAGCGAATGCTGTTGTTTCGCTAAATAGCGAAAAATTTCGCTAGCAAGTGTAGTCAACTTATCAAATTTATGGTATGATATATACAATCGGGGGGATTTAGAGCGTTTACCAAAAAGTACAACTTTTTTGCAAAAGAGAACGGCGGACGACAATGCAGGTGAAGGAGGTGAAAAAATTGAGAAAATCCCTATATGACTATTGTATGGAGTACAACAGGGAAGATTTGCTTCGGCAGTGGCATCCATCCAAAAATGGCGATCTGACTCCCCGAAAAGTAACTTATGGCAGCCAGAAGAAGATCTGGTGGCGCTGTGAAAAAGGCCATGAATGGCCCGCAGCAGTCTATACCCGTACCACCGGTACAGGCTGCCCCTATTGTTCTGGAAGGAAGCCCTGTCTCGGAGAAAATGATCTCGCATCCCAGCGGCCTGACCTTGTTGCTCAATGGCATCCAACAAAAAACAACGGTGTAACACCGGCAGATGTTTCACTTGGAAGCCATCACAGGGCATGGTGGGTCTGCGAAAAGGGCCATGAATGGCAGGCTGTCGTAAAATCCCGCACCAGCGGAACAGGTTGTCCAGTTTGCACCAACCGACGGCTTTTACCCGGCGAAAATGACCTTGCAACAACACATCCTGACCTTGCAGGGCAGTGGCATCCGATCAAAAACGGCGATCTGACGCCCCGTGACCTCGTGGCTGGATCGTGGAAAAAAATCTGGTGGCGCTGCGAAAAAGGCCATGAGTGGCGTGCCGCAGTCGCATCGCGCGCAAGCAGCGGTGTGGGTTGTCCGGTCTGCGCCGGACGGTTAGTCGTACCCGGAGACAACGACCTTGCAACGCATTTCCCTGCGGTTGCAGCCCAATGGCACCCGACCAGAAACGGCACACTGACGCCGGACAGTATTGCCCCATCCAGCAACCGCA
Source organism: Eubacteriales bacterium (assembly GCA_030540435.1). Taxonomy (GTDB): domain Bacteria; phylum Bacillota; class Clostridia; order Oscillospirales; family Butyricicoccaceae; genus Butyricicoccus_A. Next base: position 15,556 of record JAUNWG010000045.1, on the reverse strand, counting down.
AGGTGTGGTGGATATGTGATCTGGGGCATGCATACGCTGCGTCGGTTTCCGCCCGCACGATACACAGCTCCGGTTGTCCCTATTGCGCAGGGCGCAAGGTTCTGGTGGGCTTCAACGACCTTGCTACGCTGGAGCCAAAGGTCGCTGCACAGTGGCATCCGACTCTGAACGGGACGTTGACACCGCAAATGGTGACGGTCGGCTCACACAAAAAAGTCTGGTGGGAGTGTGCCGAAGGGCATGTCTGGAAGGCCGTCGTCCATTCCAGAGCAGGTGCAAGAAAGTGCGGCTGTCCGGTCTGCGCAGGAAGAGTCAAGCCAGACCGCCAACAGCGGTATGCAATGGCTATGGCTGCGCAAAGCCAACGTACAGCCGCCGATTTTGCAGGAAAACAAAATTTTTAAAAGGAGGATCACAATGAACAAGTTAAAACAACGGCTTTTGTCTCTGTTTGTAGCAGCTTTGATGGTATGCTCCATTTTGCCAGTCAATGCATTTGCAGCCGATGATGATGGCAATGTTGCAAAAATTGGCGATACAGAGTATGAGACGCTGGATGCAGCAGTTGCGGCGGCTGCCGATGGCGCAACGATCGAATTGCTCAACAATGCGACCACGGAAGGTCTGAATTTAAGCAAAAATCTTACCATTCAAGCTGCCGAAGGTGTTACAACAAAGCCTACGATCAATTTTACAAAGCATGGCATTGCGCTGTGGGGCAAGGCGTTGACATTCAAGGATGTGAACGTAACAATGACCGGCATCGGTTCCACACCCTATACAGCGGAATGGAACTGGATGACCATTTGTGCTAGCAAAAATGCTTCACTATCTCTTGACAATACGACTATGACGATGGATGGAGCAAATGCTGGAAATAAGCATGCCATCTATTTTTGCAGCAACAACAAACTCAATCTAAGCAATGGCTCGAACCTTACTATTCGGAATTACCAGCAAGACGCCTTGGAATGGGATGGCGGCGACGGTGGTTACAATGTGAACATCACAAATTCCACTTTTATATCAGACCATAACCGTTCCGGCTTCACTGGTACATTCTATGCTACCATTACCAATTCTAACGTCAAGGTCACCAATAGTACCGGCAATGGTTCCAACGGTTCGCATTTTATTATCAACAATTCTACCGTGAATTTTAATAATAATGGTTCGCATGGTCTGTCTGCTGGAATTTTAAAAGTAACAGATTCAACGATTAATGCAACAGATAACGGTCTGACTGGAGTTATCTTCAATAATAAGGGTGAATTTAAAAATTCTGCTATTACAATTACCGGCACAAAGGGAAAAAGTTATTGGAATGCGGGTATGAGACTTTATACCGCAAATTCCAGCGCAACCATTGACAAAGATACTACACTCACCATTTCAGACAATCTTGTCACTGGATTGTTTATGGATGCTTCCACCAACTTAACAATTGAGGAAGGGGCAAACATACTTATTACACGCAATCATGCAAAGCAGGCAAATTGTAGCTCAAAACAGGATCTTGCTCAGAAGGGTGGCGGTATTGTTGTAAGAAGCGGTGCTTCCGCAACACTATCAGCTTCGACACAGATATATAACAATCATGCTTTGCTTGCTGGTGACGATGTTTATGTTGAAGATGCTACTGGTTCTCTCACCTTCGGCGAAACCGGCGCGGACTGGAAACTGGACGGCGATCCCGACTGCGAGTCTGCAATCGACGGCTGGTATGATGACGCAGAAAACCTGCGCTGGGACGACCCGCTCCACGACGAAGCGGATAAAGCGAAAGACGATCCGCATGTCGTAGTGTTTGATCAGTTTGGTGAGAACGGTCTGGCAACTATCGGCGTGAAAGCGCTGAAAGCGGCGCATGGTCTCGGCGGTTCCCTAACTGTCCGAAAGGGCGTCATTGCGGACAACCCAGACACCAACAAGGAGTTTGATTTCACTGTTGCCTTCACGAATGGCGATTCAACAAGTTTTAAGTTGAAGGACGGCGAAAGCCAGACCTTTGAGAATCTGCCAATCGGCACCACGTACACAGTAACAGAAACAGATGCACAAGGCTACACTACGAATTATCTGGACAGCAGAACCGGCACGATCGGCGAGAACAACCTCAATCCGACTGCAACGGTTGTCAATGTAAAGGATCTTGATAATTCTGCCCTGTTCATCAGCAAGACCGTCAACGGTAGGAAGAACGACACAACGAGCTATGCATTCACTGTTACATTTGCAAATAATGCAACAGGTACGATCCGTTACACCGGTTCCGAGAGAACTCAGACCTTTAACAGCGGCAACCCGGTCACTCTGAAGAGCGGCGAAAGCGCTGTTATTACCGGTCTGCCCGCTAACACAGAGTATGAAATTGCCGAAGAAAAGTATAATTGCACGACAACGTATGTGACTACCGGTGTATCCAATCCAGAAGGTAAGCCTTCGGAAGGTAGGAAGGCTACGGGTACAATCGCAAAGGATACAGTTGTAGGCGTACATTTTACAAACTCGTATTCCAGCGGCACCGTGGTGGTTCCACCTAACCCGACCACAGAAACAGTGAAACTGCACTATGAGTCCAACGGTGGCACTAAGTATGACGATGAGACCTACACCAAGGGCGTTACCGCTACATTGGACAAGGTTCCGACTCGTGTCGGCTATCAGTTCACCGGCTGGTATGCAGATAAGGATCTGACCCAGAAGATTACTAGCATCAAGATGGACAGTGACAAGACTGTCTATGCAGGCTGGCGCATTGCCACTGTACCGGGCATGCTGAATGGCGATGACCATTTTGCATATGTTGTCGGCTACCCGGACGGTACCGTCAAGCCGTCGGCGAATGTCAGTCGTGCGGAGACCGCAGCGATCTTCTTCCGCCTTCTGAATCCGAGCGTACGTGAAAGCAATCTGACTTCCAAGAACACCTTCAGCGATGTAAAGGCAGGAACATGGTGCAACACCTCCATCGCTACCATGCAGAAGCTGGGCATCATTGCAGGCCGTGACAACAACAAGTTCGAACCGGATGCACCGATCACCCGTGCAGAATTTGCAGCGATTTGTGCACGCTTTGACACTGGTCTGACAAACGGTGCAAGCAACTTCCCGGACATCAAGGGCCATTGGGCTGAGAAGGAAATCGAGCGCGCTGCATCCCTTGGCTGGATCAGCGGCGGCGACGATGGCAAGTTCTACCCGGACAAGAACATCAGCCGTGCAGAGGCAATGTCGATCATCAATCGCGTGCTCTGCCGTCTGCCGGAGAATGAATCCGACCTGCTGTCCGGCATGAACGTATGGCCGGATAACAAGCCGGGTACATGGTACTATCTGGCAGTACAGGAAGCAACCAATTCTCATGACTGCGTCCATAAGGGCGAAATCTACGAGAAGTGGACAAAGATGACAGAAGACCCGGATTGGTTCCAGTACTCGCACTAATATGTAACCGTATAACAAACAGACCGGCTGGCCGAATATCGGCCAGCCGGTTTTTACATATATTCAGTTTAAAACATATACACCGTAGTATGCACATATTCCTCTCCAGCCCGCAGGATCGGCTGGGGAAATGTCGGGCAATTGACTGCATTCGGTGGATACTGCGTTTCAATACAAAATCCATTCCGAATGCCGTATTGCGCTCCCTGTTTACCAATGGGCAAATTCTTCAGATAATTTCCCGAATATAGCTGCAAACCCGGCATATCCGTTTGCACCTCCATGCGGATTCCAGTCTGCTTAGAATATGCATATGCAGCTGTCCGCAACCCAGTGCCATTGCAGAGATAATTGTGATCATAGCCCCGAGCCAGTGTAATCTGGTCAAAAGGCATATCCCAACCTTCCATAAAACGATGCATATCCCGCAGATCAAGAGGTGTTCCTGCTACAGGTGCAATATGCCCATCCGGCGCATTATTCCAAGCCAGCGGTGTGTAGGCATCCGCCAATATCTGAATATATTGCTCCCCTATTGTACCAGATGCATGTCCAGATAAATTAAAATAAGTATGATTCGACAGGTTACATAGGGTATCGCTGTCACACACAGCATGATAGATGAGGGACAACTTCCCGTTTTCCAACCGATAGGTGACCGTAGCATGCATCGTTCCCGGATATCCTTCTTCCCCATCCGGACTGCAATAAGATAGCTCTAATCCCCTATCTGTAATAGCTGGTGTCCATATTCTGCGGTCAAATCCTATCTTTCCGCCGTGTAAATGACAAATTCCATTATCATTGCAGGCAAGATGAACCGCATAGTTACCAATGATCACATCACTACCGGCAATCCGATTTGCACAGCGTCCCAACAGTGCACCGATATAACAGCTTTGCCCTTCATAAGATCGTACATCATCAAACCCGAGAACAACATCAACTGGATTTCCATCTCGATCTGGTACAATCAGTGATTGGATAATACCGCCAAACGTAAGCACCGAGACGGAATAAGCACCATCTGTCAGTGTGAATTTGGTTATCGCCTGTCTGCCCGATGTCGTCCCGAAAAAATCAGAGGTTATCCGCATATCAATCTTTTATACTGCCGACAAACCGTAGAAATGCCTGTTTTCCGGCTTCGTCACGCTTGTAAACACCGGCGTGTTCCAGCACCTTGGCAAACACAATGCCGACTTCCTTTTTCAGGATGTCCATTGTGTTTTCTGCTGTAAAGGTATAGTTTGCCTTCAGCTCGTCCGCCCAGCCCGCGTGCTTGCAGATGCGTTCGTCTGCGCGGATATCTGCACCATTTACCAGGGCATCAGCAAGGACGTTCAGCTCTTCCTTGAGCCGCGCCGGAAGGACAGCAAGTCCCATGACTTCGATCAGTCCGATATTTTCCTTCTTGATGTGATGCAGCTCTGCATGTGGGTGATATACGCCAAGCGGATGTTCCTCCGTCGTAATGTTGTTGCGCAGCACGAGGTCAAGCTCGAATTTGCCGTCGCGCATACGTGCAATCGGGGTGATCGTGTTGTGCGGCTCGCCGTCTGTCTCTGCAAAGATAAACGCGTCTTTATCGGTGTAACTGCGCCATGCAGCGAGGATTTTCGCGCCCAGCTCGACGAGGGTATTGTCGTCGCTGCTTCTCAGGCGGATAACCGACATCGGCCATTTGACAATGCCTGCTTCTACGTCCTCAAAACCATCGAACGTAAGCGGCGTTTCAATCGGCGCTTTTTCCATCGCAAAGGTATAGTGTCCGCCTTGGAAATGGTCGTGTGCGAGGATAGAGCCGCCGACAATCGGCAAGTCAGCGTTGGAGCCGACGAAGTAATGCGGGAACTGTTTTACAAAATCCAACAGCTTGCGGAATGTTGCCGGTTCGATCTTCATCGGAGTGTGCCGGGAATTGAACACAATGCAATGCTCGTTGTAATACACGTAGGGCGAATACTGCAAAAACCAGTTGCTGTCATTGATAACGACCGGCATGATGCGGTGGTTCTGTCGCGCCGGATGGTTGACGCGCCCGGCGTAGCCTTCATTTTCCTTGCACAGCAAGCACTTTGGATAGAATGCCGCTGGCATGTTCTTTGCCGCTGCGATGGCTTTCGGATCTTTTTCCGGCTTGGACAGGTTGATGGTGATGTCCAGATCGCCGTATTCCGTCGGCGCAACCCACTTGACATCCTTCGCAATGCGGTCGCGGCGGATGTAGTTGGTATCCTGGCTGAATTTGTAATACCAGTCGGTTGCCTCCTGCGGATTTTGTGCGTACAGTGCATTGAATTTTCGGTGGACGTTGCTTGGCATCGGAGTGATGGCACCCATGATTTTGGTATCGAACAGATCTCGGTACACAATGCTGTTTTCTGTCAGTGTACCGGTTTCCCGCGCGCAGTCGCACAGGTTATCCAGAATTTCAGATAGCGGCAGTTCAACTGCTTCTTCCGGTTCCTTGTAGCTGTCCGCGCCAACGACCCGCAAAATCTGGTTGATCGCCCACACTTCGTCGGCCTGTTCGATCAGACCGTTGGCTTCGGCATAGGCAATAAGTGCTTTGACACTTTTGTTTAACATGTCAAACCCTCACTTTGCAAAGCCGTTCGGATGGTTTTTGTGCCAATTCCATGCGGTTTCAATGATCTCCTTGAGGTCTGCGTGCTGTGGATTCCAACCGAGGACGGAGCGCGCCTTGTCTGAGGACGCGATCAGCTGTGCTGGGTCGCCAGCGCGGCGCGGTGTGACCTTTGCTGGAATCGGATGCCCGGTGACTTCGCGTGCTGTGTCAATGACTTCCTTGACCGTAAATCCAACGCCGTTGCCAAGGTTGAAAATATTGTTCTCGCCGCCGTTCATCAGGTAGTCCATTGCGAGGATGTGTGCCTGCGCCAAGTCGGTGACATGGATATAATCGCGGATGCAGGTGCCGTCCTTGGTGTCGTAATCGTCACCAAAAATAGATATGAACTCACGCTGACCATTCGGCACCTGTAAGATCAGCGGAATGAGATGCGTTTCGGGCTTATGTGCTTCACCGATGCTGCCGGAGACGTGTGCACCGCAGGCGTTGAAGTAACGCAGGGAAACGAAGTGCAGACCATGCGCTACGCTCGTCCATTTGAACATCTTTTCCATCGACAGCTTTGTCTCGCCGTAGCAGTTGGTCGGCTCGGTGCGGTCAGTCTCCAGAATCGGGACGCGCTCCGGCTCGCCGTAGGTCGCCGCTGTGGAGGAAAAGACGATCTTGTCAATGCCGTGCGCGACCATGGATTCCAGCAAGACCTTTGTTCCGCACAGATTGTTGTCATAATACTTGAGCGGATCAGTCATGGATTCACCCACCAGCGAATTTGCCGCAAAATGAATGACGCCATCGATCTGCTCTGCTTCAAAAACTGAATCGACAAACGCACGGTCACGGATATCTCCCTGATAGAATTTCGCCTTCGGGTGCACCGCTTCGATGTGACCGGTTTCCAGATTGTCCGCAATGACAACGTCTTTTCCGGCGTCGATCAGCTCGTAAACGGTATGCGAACCGATGTAGCCTGCGCCGCCTAGTACTAAAATAGCCATTTTTATATCCTCCTCTTATGCAAGTAAAACCGTACCGCCCACCGGACGGATGTTTAACACGTGACAGCTCCCTGCGCCCAGGACAGCCTCAATCTTCTTCTTAAATTCGTCTAACATGTCATTCGGCACAAATGCCTGGATCGTTCCGGCGAAGCCGCCGCCGTGTACGCGGACTGCGCCGCGCCCGTGCAGCAGCCTTTCCACCAGTGCAATTGAAATCAGCATTTCCTGCTGCAGCGTGCTAATGCCTGCATATACGTTTTGCAAATACATGGCCGAGGAGCGACCGGATTCATTTACCAGCCTCAAAAAGCGCGAAAAATCCTTTTCCTCCAACGCCTGTTTTTCCTCCACAGCGCGCGTTGTTTCCGCAAAGAAATGCATCGCGCGCAATACTGCACGGTCACCGTATTGACTGCGCAGAGACGGAATATTATGCATAAACGAAGCTTCATCTACTTCACGCAAAACTGTCTTTCCAAATGCTGCTGCAATGCTCCCCATCTCTTCCGGAATTGCCGCATATGCACTTGTCAGCTCCTTATGATCTCCGCCAGTATCAATAATACACAGCGTATGACCACTTTCCTTCATTTCATAATCCACCCGTGTAACGACTGGTGCTTCCATGTTGCTAAAATCTACTGCAATAACGCCACCTACAGACGCTGCCATCTGATCCAGCAGCCCGCACGGCTTGCCGAAATAAATATTTTCTGCATACTGTCCAATTTTTGCAATATCGATAGGAGTCAACTTCTGTTCACAGAAAAAACGGTTCATCATCGTTCCTACAGCAACCTCATAGGCTGCGGAGGAAGACAAGCCGGAACCTCCCAATACATTGCTGGTCATATAACAGTCAAAACCGCCAACCGTATATCCCCTCTTATAGACAGCCGCTGCAACACCGCGAATCAACGCCGCAGTATGGTTAACCTCCGCAGGCTGAGGTGTAAGATCAGACAGATCGATTTCTTCCTGTGGATAGCCCTCAGAGATGATGCGGATTATATTACTGCCATTGGGTGCTGCACAGGCAACAACGTCCAGATTGACGCTGCCCGCCAGCACATTACCCTGTTGATGATCTGTATGGTTGCCGCCTAGCTCGGTGCGCCCCGGCGCGCTAAACAGTTCGATTTCTGTTTCGCCGAAGCTACGCCAATATCCATCGATGATATGGAGCAGACGATCACGGTAGTACTTCTCTTCACCGCTGCTGCAACCGTATACATTGCAGATCACTGTGTCCATCTCACCTGTGCGGAGAGAATGCTCCGCCTGTTTTAGCAGGATCACAATACTTCACCTTTCTTAATTTAGTAAAAATTTACTTATTAAAATTCCTATTTAGAACCATTTCACTCTTTAAAACAGAGTGTTTTCCTGATTCCATTGCTAGAATAGCACATGTGTTACAAAAAATCAACTTATTTTTACTAATTATATCAAGAGTTTTAGTAAAAATATTCGTAAATTTTTTAGTACAATTGACCAAATACTTTTACCTGCTGTGTATGAAAAAACTGTCCAAAATTTGAAGGAAGAGTTGCGGACAGTTTTTTTATTTTGTGCTGCCGCGATCAACCAACTCGCAGGGGACAACAATCTTTTTCGGGCGTCCTTTTCCATTCCAAATCAGTTCCAAACACATGATAGCTGCATTGGCATTTTCCTGCATATACACTTCAATTGAGCTGAGCGGCGGGTCTGCAAATTCCGACAAGCTTGTATTATTAAACGATACAATACTGATATCTTCCGGAATCGAAAGCCCGGCTTCCTTCACAGCACGCAAAATACCGGGTGCTACCGTATCGCTGGAAATAAACAGCGCGGTTGGAGGCTCTTGATGCGCCTTTAAATACCTCAGCATGGCTTCATAACCGCTTTGTGCCGTTGTTTTACAGCTGATAATAAGATCATCAAGGAACAGATTCCGATTCATCATCGTGGTCTGGTAGTGATAATAGCGCGGGTCTGTTACAAGCGCCTTGGTATCACCATAAGTGCGGACACTCCCCACATATGCAATCCTTGTGTGCCCCCGTTCAAAAAAATGATCCATGGCAAGACGGACTGCCAGATGATAATTCGGAACAATGCTGAAATAGCGCTGCTCGTCCGGCGAAGAATCCAGAAAAATAATCGTATCTGTATACCGGTGAAAGCTCTGGATTTCCTCTGTCGTGAAGTGCCCAATGGCAATGATCGCGTCAATCGGAACGTCATCATTAACAATAAATTCCCGGTTCTGATTGCGAAACAGATTGATGGTCGTATACCGGTGCGCAAAGCAGACTTCCTCCATCATGCTTTTCATCATCAGATAATAGATATCTTCTTTATCCTCATTGAACTCAAGCATCAGCGCTATGCCAATACGCCGTTTCTTCTCCGGTACGGATTCGCGGAGCGTGCGTCTGCCAGTAGTCCGATAGCCAAGCTCATTCGCTATACGGAAAACCCTCTCTTTTGTCTCATTCGTAACACTGAGAGTCGGGTCACAGTTCAGTACCCTTGAGACAGTTGCCTGTGAAACGCTTGCCAGCTGTGCTATATCCTTGAGTGTCGCCACGCTTGATGTCTCCTTCCATAAGTAATAGTTTACTAAATATTATACTACAGTCTAGTTCCAAATGCAATCTGCCGGGACGCTCAGACTCTTCATTATATAATATTTGTTCGGGACTAGGCAGTCTATATCAGGTGCTCCCGTCAGGCGATAGCTTCTGCCCAACGGGAGCATACGCCAGACTACATACCCATCTATTCCTTATGAAATTGTTTGTCGCACTTATACTTTTTTCTCAGCAAGCAGCTTCTCGTTTGCCTTTTCCACATTCAGTCTGGTAAGAATGAGCGTGATAACCAGGTTGATACCCATAGGAATCCACAGATACATGATGTGCAGCATATTGATGCAGGATGCAGACTGAACTGCTGCGCCGCCGACGTATCCGCTGAATGCCAGAAGCCAACCCGCGATCGCTGTACCAATGCCGCCGCCTAGCTTGGTACCGAGGGAAGTGCAGGAGTACATTGTACCATCGATGCGCTTGCCGGTAGTCAGGTAGGTATACTCTGAGCAGGTCGCAATCAGCGCGTTCATATCGCCCTGCAGCGGACTCATTCCCAATGCTGCGATCGCAGTGCATACAAGCATCAGCGGAACACTTCCCATATAGCCGGCAATGACAACACCAAGACGACCAATCGTTCCAATCGTGTATCCATAGAAATTCAACCTGTACATGCCTTTAAATTTTGCCACCAATGCAGGCGTAAACAACAGTCCCAGAATCATAGGAATATTGATCGCCCAAGAGAATACACCAAGCAGATTCGCATTGTTCAGCACGTAGGTCATGTAATAGATGCCCATATTCAGCGTTGCAGAATAAATCTGCATCAGGATGTACGAGCTGCAAATCATCAAGTAATACTTGTTGTGGATCAACAGCTTAAATGCATCAACCAAGCTATACTTCTCTTCCGGCTCGTCCGTCTGCTCTTCCCCTTCATTCAATTCTTCTGGAGGCAGCTCCTTGACAGACATAACGGAGATCGTGTTGGAAATCACACCGACAATCGCATAGATGATCGCAACGGTTCTCCATGCGCCAGCACCGCCGCCAAAGAAAGCAACCATGCCAACGGTAATGGACTGGATCAGCATGCTGGTGCCGAAAGCAAACATAAAGCGGATAGAGCCCATCTGTACACGCTCGTGATTGTTCTTGGTGATCAGCGCAGTCAGCGCAGAGTATGCGATGTTATTCGCTGTATAGAAGCCAGCATTCAATACCGTGTAAGCGATAAAGAACCATGCATACTGCGCGAAGGAGCTGATATCAGCCGGGATCACAAAGATTGCAACCAAACAAATCGCGCAGCCAAAGTAGCCATAAAACATCCACGGGCGAGCTTTGCCCATCTTACTGTGCGTCTTATCGATCATAGAACCGAAGAAAACATCACTGATGCCATCAAATAGCTTGGAAACTGCAATCAACGTACCGACAATACCGGCGTTCATGCCAACAGTATCGGTCAGGAAAATCATAACGAAGGCCGACAGCAACGCATAGACTACGTTGCCGGCGATGTCGCCTGATCCATATCCAACTTTGTTATACCATTTCAAATACCTTTTTTGTTCCATTATAATCGCTCCTTACTTTTATCCGTTTCTTTTCGGGATCATCTTCAGCTCAAATCGGAAGGTTTCTTCATCCAGCCTGTACGGTGCCATCAGATGCGGGCCGCAGCTTTCAGAGCCAATGCCATTCTGTGCATAGTCCAGGCAAAGAACCGTACTTCCGCATGGAACCAGTTCATAGTTATGCTTTTTTTCAACCAGCTCCTCCTGTGTAAACACAGAAGCATTGAATGCGATCGGTTTGGCACCTGCTGCAACCAGTGTCAAATCTTCTCCCGTTGCGACAACATAGTCACAGTCATAATGACTTCCGTTTTCCTGTGGACGGATATAGTCTTCATGCAGATTTTCAACAATATCCGCAAATATGCCATGACTGCTCGCATGATGCTTATCCACATAGCTTTCAAACGGACCCACACCACAGTAACTGATATGCTTCATGTCCTCCGGCAGGAACAGCCGCAGTCCAAATCGAGGCAGCTCCGGGAACTCTGTATTTCGTTTCACATCCATTCGGACAGCAATGCTGCCCTTGCCGGAAATCGTCCATACGGTATCCATCGAGAGAAATCTCTGCACAGAAGGTGCGACGACCGACATCGTACTGTGGATTTGTACCGTATTTCCATTCACCGTGTAGTCAGTATCATATGCCCGACTTATTCCACGGTCATACTGCGCATCCATCCATTCGAGCTTGATCTTGCGGTCATTGTCTGTCGGCGCGCGCCAGATGTTGAGTTCCATCGGTTTATCAAGCAGCTTCTGACCGCCGATCTCCATGCTTTCAAAGACACCCTTGAATTTATTGTATACATACGTATATGCAGCAGACCGAATCGTCAGGAAACGTTCCTCCTCCTCGACAATCGGCACAATGGGATCGGTCTCCTTCTTCCATAGCTGAACATTGGTCTGATTTCGACTGTCCGTATTATCCAGCGGAATCTCGTCAAAACCCAGCTCATAACCCTGCGGCATCAGCTCGGATGCATGCTTCAAATAATAGGAAATCTTCAGGAAACATCTCCCCTTTTGCGGAACGGAAATCGGAAGCACAATAGCAGCTTCCTCATGTGGCATAATAGACGGAACGGCAAGCTCATCAGAAGCAATCACAACACCATCGCAGCTAATTTCATACCGTGCCGTGATATAATCTGCCAGATCAGTGAAATCCATATAGTTATGCACGGTAATGCTCTCCGCCGTCTGATCTACATTAGTCACACGTACTGGACGGTAAACATTTTTATACTCCAGAAGTCCTGTGTGGGGCGTACGGTCTGGATAGACCATACCGTCCATGCAGAAGTTACCGTCATGCGGATACTCGCCATGATCGCCGCCATACCAGTACATTGCTTTGCCATTTTCAGCAGTACCTTTGTAAATCGCATGGTCGCAAAATTCCCAGATAAAGCCGCCGCACATTGCGTCGTTGCCATCAATCATTTTGAAATAGTCCTCCAAATCGCCAGGACCATTCCCCATAGAATGGCAGTATTCGCACATGAGAAACGGCTTGTCCGGTGCATCATCCAGATACGCCTGAATCGCTTCCAATGACGGATACATCATGCTGTACAGATCGATGTTGGAGTAGTCGTATTTTTTCTTTTTGCTGCGGTACTGCGCACTCTCATAATGTGTCAGACGACTCGGATCAAATTCCTTCGTCCACTTTAACGACTTCTCGAAGCAGCAGCCATATGCGCTTTCATTGCCCATAGACCAGATAACGACGCACGGGCGGTTCTTGTCACGATGGACACACAGCTGTGTGCGATCCATAGTCGCTTCCATAAATTCCGGATTATCTGCAAATGGCTCATTCCAGTGCTCAACATGACTATCCCAGTTTCCATTGTCGCTGCAATACAGCTCGGAAGCACCATGACTTTCGTTATCCGCTTCATCGATAACGAAGAAACCATACTGATCACATAGCTGATAAAAATACGGCGCATTTGGATAATGGCTTGTGCGGATCGCATGGAAATTGTGCTGCTTGATAAGCCGCAAATCCTTCTTCATCTGCTCCATGCTGATGGTAAAGCCCGTCATCGGGTCAGAATCATGGCGGTTCACACCGTGAAATTTGATCGGCGTTCCATTGACATACACAATATTGTTTTCAATATGAATCTCACGGATTCCAACACGATCCGTAATGACTTCATTTTCTGTTTCCAGGACAACGGTGTACAGATATGGCTGCTCCGGATTCCACAGCTTTGGATCAGCAATGGTAATCGTTACTTCCCGATGATAGTCACCATCGCTTTCGTGCTCTGCTCTGCCCAGTCCAACCACATTGTTTTCCGCATCATAAATTGTGATTTTCGTCAGAACAGGCTGGCCTAGATATTTTACCCTTACCCGAACATTTGCGCAGCCCTTTTTCATTTCCGTTGTGGTGAAATAATCAAAGATGCCGTTTTGTGTCCGCTTGAGAATATACACATCGCGGAAAATGCCGCTCATGCGGAACTTATCCTGATCCTCCAGATAGCTGCCGTCACACCATTTCAGCACGAGAACCGCCAGCTTATTGTCACCCTCTACCAGAAAATCTGTTATATCAAATTCACTGGTGGAATGAGATACCTGACTGTAGCCAACATACCTGCCATTCAGCCAGACATAAAAGCACGAATCCACACCTTCAAAATTCAGATAGGCTCTCGGTGCAGCTATCTCCTTCTGATAGACAAAATGGTGAATGTAGGCGCCGCATGGATTATCCTGTGGCACATAGGGTGGGTCGGTCGGGAATGGATAGCGGATATTCGTATACTGATGATAATCATAACCATGCATCTGCCATACACTTGGAACCGGCAGCGTATCGTAATGCTCCGCATTGTACCCCATTTCATAAAATTGGTCATGAAGGTTGTAAATACTCTCGTAATACCGGAACCGCCAATCTCCATTCAGCAGCTGCATACGATCTGAATGCGTTCGGTTTTCTACCAAATTATCCATTCGCTCGGACGCCGGAATGTAGTATGCTCTGTTCGGCATGGTGTTATGATGCAGCATATGCATGTTTTCATAATACCGTGGTACAATCATTGTCTTTTCCTCCTTTTTCCTCGTAATTTTGACAGCTCTAAAAATAGCTTCAGAACCGCCTTTATTCCATGCATTTCGTTGCATAAAATAACGTTTATTTTGTTCCTTTCCCTTTGGGGCAGGATCGCCTTGCGACTCCCCTGCCCCATCTCGAATTGAGAAAGGAGAAGATATTATATATTCAAACAATCAGTATGATTGTGAATATCCTTTCAGTTGATCATTAACTGAATAAATAGCTTTTGAATCCATATTATGATATAATAAAACAAATAAAATAAGGTGGTGCAGGCAGTATGGAAGATTCCCACGTATTAACATTGGAAAATAAGAAAAACCATTTCCAGGAGCTTTGCCTGTGTTTCTGTGGCCATTCCGTATGCTATCCTGATCACAGCATCCAGCTTGCTGCACATCCGAAGTATGTCCTGCATTACATTTTGGATGGAAAAGGACAATTCCGAATAGATGGTCGGACCTATTCTCTCGGTAAAGACCAAGGCTTTTTGATCGAACCCAATACCATGACTGCTTATAAAGCCGACCATGATGACCCTTGGCGATATTTGTGGATTGGTTTTGAAGGAAGTCAGGCCAAGGATACGTTAAAGCGTCTCGGAATCACACCGCAAACACCAACTTTCTCTGCCAACTGTGGAGATGCGCTTTTCACGATCATTCAGAACATTCAAAGCTATCAAGCGGACGACTTTGAACAGGAGTTATATATCCAGTCTCAGTTATATCAATTTTTCGCCTGCCTTTCTCACAGTATGGCAAACAACAGCCTGTTCCGACAGGAACGCCAGAACTACTATGTTCGCGCGGCAGAAGCCTTTATCCAGGAGCATTATGCTGAAGATATCAAAGTGCAGGATATTGCCAACTATGTTGGTATCAACCGCAGCTATCTGGCAACCTTGTTTCAACGTGTCCTTCAAATGTCACCGAACCGCTATTTGAGCAATTTTCGACTGACGCGCGGGCAGGAACAGCTTGCAATTTCCGACCTGCCAATCAGCTCCATCGCCGAGCTGTGCGGATATCATGACCCTTTGGTGTTTTCAAAAGCGTTCAAGCAGCTGTTCGGTGTGACACCAACACAGTATCGGCACAATATTCGGGAGCAATTTAAAATGAGTCTCGAATAATCCCCTCATATCAGTATCCCATACCGTATTCTCAAAACGTCTTTTCTTACGGGGAAGGACGTTTTTTCACCCTTCCCCAATAGAGAGATGAAAAAGAAAATAGGTAGGAATCAGATAG
>JAUNWG010000044.1 GCA_030540435.1 Eubacteriales bacterium | reverse complement strand
CTAAAGATTTTGCTTCCACCAGCATAGCTGGTGGTTTTTTTCGCTAAAGCGCCAATAAGCAAAAAGCTGGGCCTCACGGCTCAGCTTTTGTTTTGCCCGGTCTTGTATTGAGCCGGGTGCGGCGTTCCTTCCAGTCCGGCAGATATTGTGTCATAAGATTCCAAAAACGCGTACTATGGCTTGGCTCCAGCAGATGGCACAGCTCATGCACCACAACATATTCCACGCATTCCACCGGCTGTTCTGCCAGCGCAAGGTTGAGCCAAATGCGGTGTGCGTGAAAATTGCAGCTGCCCCACTTGGTTTTCATGCGCTTGATATGCCATTCGTTCACCTGTACATACATCAATTTCGCCCATCGTTGAAGCATTCCATCCGCTATCTCTTTCAGCTGCTCCCGCTGCCAGCTGCGCAACAGCTTCTCCCGCTGTTCCACTGTACTTTCAGCAGGTACCGTCAGAACGAGCCGCCTTTCCTCCAGCCGGGCGCCGCATGTCCGTTTTGATGTAGCGTCTATGACAAACAGAGGAACCTGCTCACCAAAAACCAGAACGGTTTCCCCTGTCACATATTTATGCTGCGGAAAGCTGGCACGCATATTTTCCTGCTGCTTTTGGATCCAATCCACATGCGACTGCACAAAGGCGCGGATCGTCCGGTCGCCGGTTCGCATCGGCGCAGAAACCCGCACCTTTCCATCCGGCGGCTTGACATACAGGTTCAGGGATTTGATGTTCCTGCGGTCAACCGTTACCGGAATGCCGTTAATCTTCATCTCGCCCATGCAATCCTCCTGTGCTTCCTTTTCTCTTGAGTACAACCGCCATCGTAAGGGCTGACAATGGGATCGCTGCAATGCAGCCCAGTCCGGCGATCCCGGAAAACAATAATACCTGGTACAATGCCTTGGAGTTGAGAATATACCCAAAGGAATAACCCCAATAGCACACGATGTTGAACAACAACAGCGATTCTCCAACACAGGAGAAAAATAATGTGTTGATTGAGGTCGCCAAGATCTCCCTGCCAATTTTGAGTCCGGACGCATACAGTCGGACAAATGGAAGCAGCGGATTGTTGCGGTGAACCTCATAAACAGCAGAGGTCACTGCAACTGCGGCATCTTTTACCGCCCCCAGAAGACCGAGCAGGATCATCGCGATCTGCACATCCAGCATGGAAAGCTGTACGTTTCCATCCAAAAACAGCCCCTCATCCAGATTGATCTTCACCTCGCTGTAGCCGCCCGCATGTCCGGCATGACACAGTAGCATACCAATCAAAAACATCACGACCTGTACCATGACAATGACAGCAAACGCCGTGCGCGTCTTAACGTTATTGCCGTTCTGATAAAACAGGATCAGTACAGTCAATGCAATGCCTGCAACCGTGCACACCGGCAGCGGCGCTGCGCCAAAAGTAATGGCAAGCACAACACCTGCTAGAATAGCCATATTCAATAAAATGGTGAAAAATGCCTGCAAACCGCGATCATGGCCGATCACCAGCATCAATACAAGCAAAATGATCGCCAGAATGCTAACCATGTGCCGCCTCCCGTCTCTTCGTCCAGATGTACAGCACCAGCTGAGAAATTGGTACGGCAAGCACCAATCCAATGGAGCCGATCAAAAACCGTACCATTTCAAACGACAATACATATTCCCATGCAAATGAGATCGTCAGGCTGTTTCGCATCATGAGCAGCAGCTCCGGCATCCCACCGCAGATATAGGTAAAAAACAGGACATTCACCATCGTGCCCATAATATCCTCCGACACTGCACGCACAGAGACGCTCAGCTGGTGGTGGGACATATGCGGGTCATGCTCCAACAGTTCATCCGCCGTGGAGATCAGTGAGATCGCAACATCCATCACGGCGCCCAGACCGCCGACCATCGTCTCACAGAAGAACAGCGCGCTCAGATCATCCGGCACGACCGCATATTCCAGCATTTGATATTGCAGAGCGGGCGAAACAGCGCGCACGATCAAATAGACCGCCGCTGTCACCGCGATAGACAACAGCGTGACCGCAATCGCCAGCAATGACCGCCGATTGATGCCATTGCCGACCAGCAGCGACAAAATGGTAAACAGCAAAATCATTACCGTAGTCAGCGCCATGATATTCCAGCCGTCCAGATAGCAGTACAGTGCAAAGGTCAACAGCGTAATATTGACTGCCAGAGAACATACAGCCAACAGGCCAGACACGCCTGCAACCGCGATCATTCCCAGCAGCAGCGCTGCGGCGACCAGATAAACCAGCGTATCCCGCTTTTGTTCCAGAATTTTACCGGTTTTCCCGTCGCTCCCCAGCTCGACCAGCAAACTGTCCCCAACGCGATACTGCTCGTCCCGCACACCGGAGGTTGTATACTGGTTGGACAGTGTGACGATACTGCCTTTTAATTTGCCATTCTGCACTTCTGCGGCAATAGTCTGTACATAGTATTCTTCCTTCCCGCCGGAGATGGCAACCTGTGTCTCCGTATGCGCGGTCTGGATATCTGTAATCTTCACAATCGTCGTGCTGTACCAGTCCGCATTGTTGCTGACAACTACATAGCCGACAGCCGCAAGTACCAGCAGCACGAACAGCAGGATCCCCTGCCTATGCCGGGAGAATGGCAGCTTCCGCTGTCCCATTGCCCGGCTCCCCGGAATTTTCGTAATCATTCCTCCCAAAATAACATTTTTATTCCCTCTAATTGTAGGGTTGCAGATTTCAAATGTCAAGCCGTATCAAACGCAGACTTTTCGGACAGAATATTCCTGAGGTGATACCATGTCTAAAAACAGTGCATATTTTTCCGTTTCCCCACTCAGCGGAACACACGATCTGAAACGCATCAAGCAGGAGCTTGACCGGCGTTGTGACGGCGTACTCTCCGTTGCCGTTGCCAGAGACCGCAATATGGTTACCGTGGACTTCGATGATACCGGCGTAACGCCGCAGAAACTGCGCGACTGCCTGTCTGGTCTGGGTTATGATATAACCAGCGCCCGAATGGAGTATCATACCATGTAAACCGGAAAATCCTCTGCACCCACTTCAATTGCGAATGCGGAGGATTTTTACATATATATTATAAGCCCTTTAAAATCGTAGCGCCGCCGACAACCACATCGCCGTCATACCATACAGTTGCCTGCCCTGGTGAGATCGCACGCTGCGGTTCATCAAATTCAACAACTGTACGTCCATCCTCTTCCGGGAATAAAGTCGCAGGCTGCGCCTTCTGTCCGTATCGGATTTTCGCCTGCACGCGCATTGGCCCGGTCAGCTGATCCACTGCGATCCAGTTACAGCCGCCCGCCAACAGCCGGTTGGCAAACAGCTTATCCTTTGTGCCAATGGTCACGGTATTGTTGACTGCATCCTTTGCACAGACGTAATGCGGCTCTGGAAAGGCAAAGCCAAGCCCCTTGCGCTGCCCGACTGTGTAGTGCACCAATCCGCGGTGCGTACCGATGACATTCCCTTCCGTATCAAGAAAATCGCCAGTCTGCGGCGTTTCCCCGGTCGTACGCTGGATAAAGCCCGCATAATTGCCGTCCGGTACAAAGCAAATATCCTGACTGTCCGGCTTGCGTGCATTGCGAAAAGAAGCACGTTCTGCCAGTTCACGCGCCTGCTGCTTGGTCAGTTCGCCAAGTGGGAATTTGACGCGCGCCAGCTGCTCCTGTGTCATAGAGTACAACACATAGCTCTGGTCTTTATGGTCGTCCAGTGCGGTTTTCAGCAGGATGCGCTGGGACACGGTGTCATATTCAATGCGCGCATAATGCCCGGTCGCGATGCGCCAGCAGCCGACATCCCCCGCCCGCCGCAGCAATGCATCAAACTTGACATACCGATTGCAGTCAATACACGGGTTGGGGGTCTGCCCGCAGGCGTAACCCGCGATAAAGCGGTCGATGACCTGCCGGTGGAAGGTCTCCCCCATATTAAATACATAATGCTCAATGCCCAGCCTGTCACATACGCTGCGCGCGTCGGAAATATCATCTGCCGAGCAGCAGGAACGGGTCGTCTTCTGTCCCAGATCGCCCTGATCGTACAGCGCCATTGTCACGCCCGCCACATCATACCCCTGCTCCAGCAGCAGGAGCGTGCACGCCGAGCTGTCCACGCCGCCGCTCATCGCAGCGAGAATTTTTTCTTTCATCACAATTGTCTCCTGTCAGGCAAAATAACAGCCCTGCTTCCCAAAATCAGGCAAGCAGAGCCGGTTTGCGTCCTTATATGTCTGATATCAGCCGCCGAGGCGGATCATTTCGTCAATGCAGTGCTTCGCTGCCAGACGGGTCTCCTCGCTCATGGTAATCTCTTCGCCTGCCTCGCCCTTCAGGACGTTCAGGACATCAACCAGCGTGGTTGCCTTCATATTCGGGCAAATCAGCTGCTTGCTCATCGGATAGAATTTCTTATCCGGACATTCGTACTGCAGATGCTCTGCAATGCTGATCTCCGTGCCGATGATAAACTCCTTTGCGTCGGATTCCTTGGCAAAGTTCATGATGCCGGAGGTCGAACCGACATAATCCGCCTGTGCGACAACCGCCGGAACACATTCCGGATGAACCAGCAGCAGTGCGTCCGGATGCGCTGCACGTGCAGCCTCCGCTTCTCTTGCCGGAACTGCCGCATGGATCGGGCAGCCGCCCTGCAGCAGCTTGATCTCCTTCTCCGGAACCTGCTCGGCAACAAACGCACCGAGGTTGCAGTCCGGGATAAACAGAATCTTGTCGCTCTCCATATTTTTTACAATTTTAACGGCAGAGGACGAAGTAACACATACATCACAAACGGTTTTCAAATCGGTCGTGGTGTTGATATATGCAACAATCGCATAATCCGGATTTGCCTTTTTCCATGCGCCGATCATATCGCGCTCCATCTGCTCTGCCATCGGACATCCCGCGATCGGGTTTGCCAGATATACCTTTTTTTCCGGCGAGAGCACCTTGACAGTCTCTGCCATGAAACGAACACCGCACATAATAACGGTTTTATGCGGAACAGTCGTTGCTTTCACACTCAGCTGATAGGAATCGCCGACAAAATCAGCGATCTCAGTGATTTCTCTGGCCTGGTAGCTATGTGCCAGAATACATACATCCTGCTCTTTTTTCAGACGCAGAATCTCATCCTGAATATTATGAATCATATGTCATTTCTCCCAATGGGCTGGTAACATAGAATTCCCACCAGCCTAATATGTTTATCGGTTTTAAGCATATCATGTTTTATTGCACCTGTCAAGGCTGCCATGCATTTTTCAGCAGATATTATTCTTCCATCATATCCAGATTTTCAACCTCCAGCTGCTCCACGATCTCCTGCCCCGCGCCGGTCAGCGCCATGCTTCCATGCATCGGATAACTCTGATAAGCAGTATAGTCAAAATTCTGCAGCGGCAGATCAAAATCGATCTGAATCAGCCCTTTCTGCCTGAGGGCAAGCAGTACATTGCTGTATACCTCCGGCTCATATTTGGAATCCTCCAGATAGATCGGCTTTTTCAGATCAAAGCCGCCAGCTATCGGCAAAAATGGCGTCTGTGAAAACTGCCACAGCAAATCCACCTCTGCCGGTGTCAACGTAAGCTGCCGCGCACAGCCCGGACAGCCGCTGCAAGACCCACTGCAGCCGGTACAGGATTCACATCCCATTTCTTTTCCTCCTCTGCCTGTAAATCTCCATCGATTTCGTACGCCTCGCGCTGTCTATATAGTATACCCGATCATGCGTATTGTCCACCGCAAAACAGCAAAAATTCCTGTAATCTTTGCCATTATATCTGCGCGATCCGCAATTTTTCCATCATTAAGGTCTTGACATTGCAATTCTCCTGCGCTATACTGTATTTAAATTTTGATAGCAACACTGCGATGACGGAGAAAAGTAGATCCGCATCGGCTCACCAGGGAGAGCGTGCCATAGACTGCAAGCATGCTTTGGGTCGGACGAATCGAAGTTCCCTCCTGAGCTTCTGTGCTGAATTTCAGTAGGTGCAGACGGTTGCCTCCGTTAACTGGCTAGAATATCGGGCTTCCCGGCCCCGTATTTGAACAAAGTGCGGCATATTTGCCGAATCTGGGTGGTACCACGGAATGTTTGTCTTTCGTCCCTGTTTTTACGGGAGGAGGGACTTTTTTTATGCGTACTTTTCTTGCTGTGTACAGCCGGGAAATATCTTTCTAAAGGAGTCTTTTACCATGATTGTTGTACTGAAAAAAGGATGCCCGCAGGACGAGGTATCGCGTCTGACACATTGGATCGAACACTTCCATGTTTCCGTCAACCCGATCGTCGGCGCCGAAACGACGATTCTCGGCCTGGTCGGTGATACCTCCGCATTGGATAAGGACACACTGATGCTCAACACCTGGGTCGAGCGTGTCATGAAGGTGCAGGAGCCGTTCAAGCTCGCCAACCGCCAGATGCACCCGGAAAATACGGTCGTGGACATCAACGGCGTCAAGGTCGGCGACAACAAGCTGGTCGTAATGGCCGGTCCGTGCTCTGTCGAGAGCGAACCGCAGATCTGCGAGATCGCAGCTGAGGTGCAGCGTCAAGGCGCTGCAATCCTGCGCGGCGGCGCATGGAAGCCGCGTTCCTCCCCATACTCCTTCCAGGGTATGAAAGCCCAGGGTCTTGACCTGCTCTGCATTGCAAAGGAAAAGACCGGTATGCCGATCGTGACCGAAATCACAAATCCGGCACATATCGAGCTGTTTGAAGGCCGCGTCGACTGCTATCAGGTGGGTGCGCGCAACATGCAGAACTTCGAGCTGCTCAAGGAGCTGGGCAAAACCGATACGCCGGTTCTGCTCAAGCGCGGATTCGCCAATACGCTGGAGGAGTTCCTGATGTCCGCTGAGTATATCATGGCCGGCGGCAACGAGCAGGTCATCCTCTGTGAGCGCGGCATCCGCACTTACGAGACGTATACCAGAAATACGCTGGATATCAGCGCGGTTCCGGCGCTCAAGCGCCTGAGCCATCTGCCGGTCGTTGTCGATCCATCCCATGCAGCAGGCATTTACTGGATGGTTGAGCCGCTCGCTATGTCTGCCATCGCAGCAGGCGCTGACGGCCTGATTATTGAAGTACACAACGACCCGGCGCATGCACTGTCTGACGGTGCACAGTCTCTGACCTATGAGCATTTCGCGCGCACAATGGGCAAGCTGCGCGCCATTGCCGGTGCCATCGGACGCGACATTTGATCGGGAGGGCTTTTGCAATGTATCATCTTTCTCTTCAAGGCTCGACAACCAAATCAGATATTTATATCGGCGCAGGTATCTTTTCCCAGACTGCCAAGCGCATTGCGGAAAAATTCAAGCCGACCCGCATCCATGTTGTCACCGATTCCAACGTCGCTCCGCTGTACCTGCGGGAGCTGTGTGCAGAATTCCCGTTAAACATCACCACGACGGTCATTCCCGCCGGTGAGGAGCGCAAAAACCTCGAAACGGTTGCGGGTATCTATGCCGACCTGAGTGAAGCGGAGCTGACCCGTTCCGACCTCGTCATCGCCCTCGGCGGCGGCGTGGTCGGTGATATCACCGGCTTTGCTGCGGCAACCTATCTGCGTGGCATCCATATCTGCCAGATACCGACCACGCTGCTTTCACAGGTGGATTCCTCTGTCGGCGGCAAGACCGGCGTGGATCTGCCGCAGGGCAAAAATCTCGTCGGCGCGTTCTACCAGCCAGAGCTGGTGCTGATTGACACCGACATCCTGTCTTCCCTGCCGGAGCGCATCTTTAACGACGGCATGGCAGAGGTCATTAAGTATGGCTGCATTTCCAATCCAGATATTTTGGAACTGATTTCCGCGCCGGATTTCAAAAACAATATGGAACGCATTGTATATGAATGTGTCCAAATCAAACGCGATGTTGTCCAGCAGGACGAGCATGACACCGGACTGCGTATGATTCTGAACTTCGGACATACCATCGGTCATGCAGCGGAAAAGGTTGGCAATTTCACCGCACTGTCCCACGGGCAGGCAGTTGCCATCGGCATGGTACAGGCCGCAAAGCTCGGCGCTGCCATCGGCGAAGCCGACCTGACCGAACAGATCACTACACTCTGTCAGGCACACGGGCTTCCCACCGAGCTGCCATACCCGACAGAGGAAATTTACACTGCACTTTTGCACGACAAAAAGCGTGACGCGGATACTATCAACTTCATTCTTGTTCATCCGCTCGGCACAGCAAATATTCATAAGATGCCGCTGGAGCAGCTGCACCAGCTCATCACAGCACAGTAAGGAGAGAAGATATGGGTTCTGTTTGGGGAAACAATTTCAAACTGACCATTTTTGGTGAATCGCACGGCGGCGGTATTGGCTGCGTGCTGGACGGCTTTCCGGCGGGTGTTGCCTATGACGAGGAATTTATCCTCTCTGAAATGGACCGCCGTGCCCCCGGAAAAAACCGCCAATCGACAGCGCGCCGGGAAAAAGATCTCCCAAAGATCCTTTCCGGTATTTTTGAAGGTAAAACGACCGGCACGCCGATCTCCTGTGTGATCGAAAACACCGACACCCGTTCGGGTGATTACCGCAATCTGGTTGACCATCCCCGTCCGGGACATGCAGATTACACTGGGCGCATCCGTTTTAACGGCTGCAATGACCCGCGCGGCGGCGGACATTTTTCCGGCAGATTGACGGCGCCGATGGTGTTTGCCGGCGCAATGTGCAAGCTGTTCCTGCGCACGAAGGGCATTGAAGTCGGCTCCCACATCGCTTCCGTCGGACAGATCATGGACACGCCGTTTGACGATGTCCATGTTTCCAATGAACAGCTGGCCACCCTGCGCACACAGGCGTATCCGGTCATCAACCAACGCGCACAGGATGCAATGCTCGACCAGATCGAGCAGGCACGCATGGCACAGGATTCTGTCGGCGGCGTCATCGAATGCGCGGTTACCGGTGTCCCGGCAGGTCTCGGCTCTCCGATGCTGTCCCCAGCAGAGGGGCGTATTGCATCTATCCTGTTCTCTGTTCCCGCTGTCAAGGGTGTGGAATTTGGCGCAGGCTTCGCCATCTCCGCTATGCGCGGCTCGGAGGCCAATGACCGTATGCTGTTGGAGGACGGTGTTGTCAAGACGGAAACCAACAACAACGGCGGTATCCTGGGCGGCATTACCAGCGGTATGCCAATTATCGTCCGTGCTGCCATCAAACCGACTGCATCCATCTCCCGTGAGCAGATGACACTCAATCTTGCAGACGGCAAGGTAGAGCCGCTCGTCGTCAAGGGACGACATGATCCGTGCATCGTTACACGTGCTGCTCCGGTGATCGAGGCTGCAGTCGCAGCTGCTATGACCGACTTGTATTTGGAGGCTTACGGATATGCGAGAGATTAACGAAATTCGTAAGGATATTAACGCGATCGATCACGAAATCCTCAAGCTCTTCCTCAAGCGCATGAAGTGTGCGGAAGAGGTTTCCGACTACAAAATGATACACGGCGGTCAGGTTCTTGTGCCGTCGCGTGAGACGGAATTGATGGACACCATGCTGCGGGATATCCCGGATGAACTAAAGCATGAGTATGCCGCCCTACTGCGCACAACCACCCGTGTCAGCCGTAAGCATCAATACTCTCGTATGCTGGAAGCGGAACCCGAGCGCTTACAGCTGGATATCCAGCCGCGTCAAAACGACCCGCAGTTGGTGTATTACGGCGGGCTGCCGGCATCCTATGCAGATATGGCGTGTAGTGAGCTGTTTCCGAATGCAGAAAAGCGCGGCATGAGCTCCTGGGAAGATGTCTTCCTCGCCGTGCTCAATGGCGAAGCGGACGTCGGCGTCGTGCCGGTGGAAAACTCCACCGCGGGTACGGTCAATGAAGTATACGATCTGCTGCAGCAGTACGGTTTACATATTTCTCACTCTCATATCAAGGTAATTCAGCACTGTATCTGCGGCTGTAAGGGTTCATCCCTTGACACGGTCAAGGAAGTGCATTCGCATCCGCAGGCGCTGCGTCAGTGTCAGCAATACATCAAAAAACATGGCTATATCACCTTCGAGGAAAGCAACACAGCGGTCGCAGCACATGACATTGCCGCGCTGAACGACCCGACAAAGGCGGCGATCTGCTCAGAAAGTGCAGCAAAACTATACGGACTGGATATCCTTGAAAAGCATGTCAACGACGGCGACTTCAATCAGACCCGGTTTATCGCTGTCACCCGTGCGCTGTCCGCCTGCCCGGAGGACAACCGCGTCAGCCTAGTGCTGACCCTGCCGCATGTTGTGGGCAGCCTGTATGGCTCACTGGCAGTGTTTGCAGATTACGGCGTTAACATGACCGAGATTCATTCCCGTCCACTGCGCGATATGCCGTGGAACTATTGCTTTTATATCGATTTTGACGGCAATTTGCTTGACCAGGATATACGGGCATTGATTTATCAGCTGACACAGGAGTGTACATTTGTCCGTGTGCTCGGCTCGTATCCAGTCAGTCAGGAGGAAAGTACAAAATGAGCTATCCATTGTCTTGCGCTCCCAGCCTGCGCGGCACCGTTACTGTGCCGGGTGACAAATCCATTTCTCATCGTGCGGTCATGTTCGGCGCCCTTGCAGAGGGAGATACGCACATCACCGGTTTTCTGATGGGTGAGGACTGTCTGTCCACCATTTCCTGCTTTCAGAAAATGGGCATTGCGATTGATGTCTCCGACGACGAGGTCGTTGTGCACGGCGCAGGCTTGCATGGTCTGAAAGCACCAACAGAGCTGCTGTACACCGGAAACTCCGGCACAACCACCCGTTTGCTGTGCGGTATTCTCGCTGGGCAGCCGTTCTGCTCCACCTTAAACGGCGATGCATCTATTCAAAAGCGTCCGATGGGACGCATCATCAAGCCGCTGCGCATGATGGGCGCAAACATCGACGGCAAAGAAGGAAACCTCTGTCCGCTGACCATTCAGCCCGCTGCGCTCAAGGGCATCCGCTATGAGCTTCCGGTAGCAAGCGCACAGCTGAAATCTTCCATCCTGCTCGCCGGACTATTCGCAGACGGACAGACGACAGTGATTGAACCTGCCGCATCCCGTGACCACACCGAGCGCATGCTGCGCGGTCTTGGCGCAAAGGTTGAAACCAATGATAAAATCATCACGCTGACGCCGCCAGAAACCCTCCATGCCGTGGATGTCAATGTACCAGGGGATATCTCCTCTGCGGCATATTTCCTCGTTGCCGGGCTGATCTTGCCGGATAGCGAAATTGTGATCCGCAATGTGGGCATCAATCCGACACGCACCGGTATTCTCGATGCACTCGAAGCGATGGGCGCTGATATCGAACGCCTGAATGAACGCGGCGACGTGGAGCCGGTCTGCGACCTGCGCGTGCGCTCCTCCAAGCTGCATGGCACCGTGATCGGCGGCGATATTATCCCGCGCTTGATCGATGAGCTGCCAGTCCTGGCGGTCGCCGCTGCCTTTGCAGAAGATGAAACGGTCATCCGCGACGCACAGGAGCTAAAGGTCAAGGAATCCAATCGCATCGCCGCAATGACAGCTGAGTTGTCCCGCACCGGTGCTGATGTAACGGAAACTGACGATGGTATGATTATCCGCGGCGGCAGAAAACTGCACGGTGCTGCCTTCACCAGCTATGCAGACCATCGTGTTGCTATGAGCATGGCAGTCTGTGCCCTCGCCTGTGAAGGGGAATCCTCCATCGATGATCCGGCATGTGTTGCCATTTCCTATCCAACATTCTTTGAAACGCTGGATAGTTTAAAAACCAATTCGTGAAAAGGAGTCTGGCATTATGATTCTGACTATGGAAGAATTCCGTAAGTTCCAGCCGGAAAAGCCGACATTTGCGTTATTCGGTCATCCAATCGCGCATACCATGTCCCCGGAGCTTCATGCCAAGCTGTTTGATGCATCGCAAAAGGACTGTACTTATTTTGCTGTCGATGTCCCGCCAGAGGAGTTGGGTGAGGCAATGCAGCTCGCACAGGAAAAATGCGGCGGTCTGAACCTGACCATCCCACATAAAAAGGCTGTATTCGACTACTTGGACGCTGTGGATGAGACCGCACGCGACCTCGGCAGCGTCAACACAGTACATTTCACAGACGGAAAGGCCATCGGCTATAACACGGATATCCTCGGTTTTTCCGGCTCTCTGGAATTCGATAATATTTCCGTTGCAGGCAAAATTGCAGTCCTCATCGGTTACGGCGGTGTTGGCCGTGTCATTGGCTACCATCTCGCCAATGCAGGCGCAAAGCTGCTGATTACCGGACGCAATTTATCCAAGGCAAAGGCACTACGCAATGAGCTGCGCGGCTATCTGCCGCAGGCTGACATTGATATTATGCCTTCTACACAGCTGCCCCGTGCAACCGCGATTGTTGTCAACGGTACGCCGCTGGGCATGTATCCGCACGAAGAAGACTGCCCGCTGGAAAAGCTGCCCACCGGAACGGAATATGTGTTCGATACCATTTACAATCCCCCTTGCACCAGCACCATGAAGCTGGCGCCATACAACATTAAGACGCGCAACGGCCTGCTGATGCTCGTCCTGCAGGCAGCTTATGCACAGACCATCTGGTTTGGTACGCAGTTTGAGCAGACCGATCTCACCCGTATTCTGCGGATGTTATCCGGTGATATGGCAAAGAAGCGTCTGCATGATGTGTATGGCAAGCAGAACATCGTCCTGTGTGGTTTTATGGGCAGCGGCAAGACGACCATCGGCCGTAAACTCGCCCGCGCGTTGCAGTATCAATTTATTGATATGGACGACTATCTGGAGCGACGTGAGGGAAAGAAAATTTCTGATATTTTTGCGGAGATCGGTGAAACTGGCTTCCGCGATATTGAGACCGCCTGTGCGCATGAGATTGCAGATAAAACCGGCTGTGTCATCGCATTGGGCGGCGGCGCTGTCCTCCGGCAAGAAAATGTGGAGCAATACAAAAAGAACGGCCTGCTCATTCATTTGAACACACCGTTCTATCGCATCGTACAGAATCTCAGCCGTGATACCTCCCGCCCTCTGTTGCAGGGGGATAAGGAAAAACAAACCCGTCTGCTGTACAATCAGCGCAAACGGATTTATCTGGAATGCGCTGACCGCTCGGTCTCCGGCACACGGATCTCCGAGATCATGGACGCCGTTTTCTGTGCGATTTAAAATATACCATTCAAAATAAAACGATTTTTCCACATTCTACATATTTCTGCAAACAATTTGCTTTTTCTATGATATAATACTTCTGTCGCCTGCGGAAAGCAGCGCAGATTGGAGGACATATCTGAATGCAGCAGCAAGAAAAAGTCACAATTTTAGCACATATTCATCACATTCTCTATGAACTGGGCCTCAAACCCGCGGATCCCGGTATGTTTTACACAGCCTATGCCATTTTAACGGCACATCATCACCCCGAACTGCTGCAGGATGTCTCCTGCGCACTCTATCCCGTAGTAGCTGAGCACTATGACACCGATGTAAGTGTGGTGGAAAGCAGTATTGAACATGCCGTTGATCAAATTCATCGCACCCATACGAATGCGCTGTCCGCATTGCTTGAGCAGCCGGCAACGGATATTCCGCATGTTGACGCATTTCTGTCAGCTGTCGTGGCACAGCTCTGACCGCATATAAAATCCAGCACGGCTTTCCGCTGCTGGATTTTTTGTTCACAATTTTTTTATAAATAATTCTATATTTGTTCACCCAAGTACGATGAAAATAGCGTATGATAATATCAGTGAAAAACAAAGGCACAAATTATCGTTCCTAAATCGCTGCACTTTTAAGCAGCATGAACCGGCCAGCTGCCCGGCCTGTTTCTGTTACCAGAACAAAAGTGGCAGACAACCTGCATTGTCGATAGGAAGTTCCTCTTTTCTTCCTTCTTCGACTTACTCTTATATTTTTTCATATTTTTCCTTTCTAAAATACCGCGGGCTATTTCAGCCTGCGGTATTTTAATATTATACACCGATCTGTAGCTCACTGCCTATGGCGATTGCCCTGGCGTTCACGGCGTGTCCAATGTCGTCTGTTTTCGCGATCGGAATTTTCGTTCCGGTAAACTGCTGTACCAGCCGTATAACATCATCTCCCTGTCCCGCCGTCTCCAACTGCGTAAATGTACCCAACAGGATACCGTTCACTTGTTCCAATGCTCCCAACTGCTGTAGCTGGCTCAGATACGTGATGATTTGCGGCTGTAGTCCACTCCGTGCTTCCAACAGCAAAACCTTGCCATGCAGGTCTGGAAAGTATCTCGTTCCCGCCAATTTGAGAAAACAGCGAATATTACCGCCTACAACAGTGCCGGACATCCCTGTCCCCTGTACAAGCCGATATGAAAAATCAAATAAATCCGCCCGTTTTTCTTGCTCAAAAAAGCGCATCTGATACAACACGCCCCAATTACCAGTCATGGCGTAAATCGCATTCAAAAGCACAGTTAAATCACTATAACCCCAAAACGGCTTTGGATTTTGTGCGATGGCAGCATAATCCAAATATGGGAGAAGCTCGTTGGCAATATCTCCGCCGGAAATATCAAAAACCGCATCAATTTCCGGGTCGGTGTAAAACCGCATCAAACAATCTGCGCGCTGCTGTGCACTGCCGCTCCGCACGCCATCCACAGCATACAGGCATGGGCTGAATACCGGTTGGATATCGGCCTGTACCAAAGCCTCCGACAGCTGTTGGATTTCTCCAGCCGCCTGCCTTGCTATTCCATTCGAACAGCAGACAATGCCTGCTTTGTGAATACCGTCTATCCAGTTAGACAAACTGATTCTTTTCTGCATCATAAAAATAATTCACTGCTTCCAGCTTGTTCGTGAGTGCACTACGATCAACATGCATATCGTCACACAGCAGCTCAAGCGATGCATAGCCATCACGTAGTTTTGTGTTCACATAACTTAATAAAATAATTGGATCCTGTGGCAACATAGTTTTCCCTCCTATTCAGAACGTATTTTTCCACAGCTATTTTACCTTATTTTGAAAGAAAAGAAAAGCAGAAATGTTTCTTTATTGACTTTCCTTCCAGTTTCTTCTACAATGAATAAAAAGAAGGAGGAATGAGCATGAACCCTTATGCATTTGGTGTAGATATCGGCGGTACATCCGTTAAGCTCGGTCTGTTCCAGACAGACGGCACTCTACTGGAAAAGTGGGAAATCCCAACCCGCACAGAAAATGGCGGCGAGCAGGTCCTGCCAGATATTGCACGCTCAATCACAGGTAAGCTGACAGAAAAAAATATTTCTGCTGCACAAGTAGAAGGCATTGGCATTGGTGTTCCTGGTCCGGTCGGTGCAGATTACACCGTATACAAGTGTATCAACCTCGGCTGGGGCGTATTCAATATAAAGCAACAGATGAATTCCTTGCTCCCGGAAATCCCCAATGTTGCAGCGGGCAATGATGCAAACGTCGCTGCGCTCGGCGAGCTGTGGATGGGCGGCGCAAAGGGTCACAACAGTGCGGTTATGTTTACATTAGGTACCGGCGTTGGCGGCGGCGTTGTTATGGATCAGAAAATTGTCGCTGGAACCAACGGCGGCGCAGGTGAGGTCGGTCATATGACGATCAATCCGGCTGAAACTGTTCGGTGCAACTGCGGCAAATGCGGCTGTCTGGAGCAGTATGCCTCTGCCAACGGCATTGTGCGTATGGCAAAGGAAATGCTGAAGAACTGTGATAAGCCATCCAAGCTGCGTGAGATTGAACATTTTACTTCCAAGGATATTTGTGACCTCGCCCGTGATGGCGAAGAAATGGCAATGGATATTGTAGACCGCTGTGGTCACTATCTTGGTCTTGCCATGAGCTATGTCTCCTGTACCATTGACCCGGATACCTTTGTAATCGGCGGCGGTATGAGCCGTGCCGGTGATATTGTCACCAAACCGATTCAGAAATATTACAAGCGCTATGCATTCCATGTTTCTACAGGGGCGAACATCGCAGTCGCTACACTGGGCAATGATGCCGGCATTTATGGCTGTGTCAAAATGATCCTGTAATATCCCGTATATAAGCAAACCGGAGCGGAAAATCCGCTCCGGTTTTTCCTATCTTATACGCCTAACAGATAAGAACAATATTGTGTCATAATGGTCGCTGTTTGCACGCGGGTCGCATTGCCACTCGGTGACAAGGTTCCATTTCCCATGCCGTGTATGATATTATTTTCAACAGCCCATTTCATTGCATCGACTGCCCAGCTGCTCACCTTCTTTGCATCTGAGAAGTTCGACAGGCTTTTTGTTGTATCCGGACTGCCGGAATAGCGATACAGCATGGAAACCAGCTGCTCTCGCGTGATATTCCCCGTAGGATTTGTACCATCGGAAACGCCCATCGCCTTTGCCCAGTTCATACCGCGCTCATACCAGACCGAGCCTCCGCTTACATCCACTCCGTTGAATCTCGCAATAACCGTCATCATCATGCCACGTGTCATCGGAATATCCGGTGTAAATGTCGTATCGGACGTACCGGCAAACATATCGTGTGCCGAGGCAAAATTGATATATTTCTCGCCCCAATGTCCACTGATATCCGTAAATACCTTGCTGTTATCAAATAAAATCAATGATACGGTACTGTCGACCTCCACTGCAAGGCCATCGCTGACTGGTACACACAGTTTGAGGATCTCGCCAGTCTTCGCATTCATTGCAACTGTGCCATAGGTGAGATTTTCTACCGGGATAGTCACAACAGCACGGTTGACCTTTTCCGGGACTGTCACGACTGCAGATTTTACTTTTCCCTGCTCTTTTGGTACGCTGACTTTGACGCCATTCGGATACTCAGTCGTCAGTAAGCTGTTGTCCTCTTCCTCATCTGTTTCATCCAGCGTTTCTGCAACCGTCAGTGTATAGGAAACCGCTGTCTGCTTGTAATCCGCCGTTTCCGCAGTCGTCGCTGTGATCTCAGCAGTGCCTTCTCCCACTACGGTAACTTCACCGTTTTTATCGATTGTCGCCACCTTTTCGTCACTGCTTGTATAAGTAACGGTTGCCTGCTCCTTTACACCTCCCAAAGGATTGGAAAATGGTTTGTCCGTTGTCAGGACCTTCAACGTCTCGTACCCAAAGAATATATTCTGATTTGCCTTTTCAATAATCAGCTTTGCTTCCATATTCGGAATTGCTTCATGCAGGTCGTCTCCGATGACTGTTGCTGTTACTGTATATGTACCGGCAGCAAATTGACCGTTTCCATCATACGTGACGGTCACGCCCTCCGGTTCGCCGGTCGCCTGAATGCTGTGCGTCTTACCGTCATATGTCACAGTTGCATCCTCGAATTTTAAATTGGAGGTATCATATTGTTGTTTCTGTGTTGTGCTATTGCCCGGCTGCGGTTCATCTTTGTCTGTAGGTGTATCATTTTTGTCTTCTTCGTCATTCCCACCTGTCGTCGTATTGTCCCCTTGGTTGTTTTGGTCTTCGGCTGTCTGCTTATTATCATTCGTATTCCCTTCATCGGTATTAGACGTATTTCCTTCGTTCGAAGGTTCTTTTGTCTTGCTGACCCATTTTGCATAATATGTTGCATTTTCTGAAAAATCAGCTAGCTTTATCTCATCGCCTGTGCAATTTGCGTCCTCATACCAACCCATAAATTCATGATCGATGCTATTTGCGATATAATTAACCGTAAAGTCTGTTTTGGGGAACGAATTGCCCTTTACCGATACAACACTTTCCGGGATAGAGACTGTTTCCAAAATCGAGCAACCTTGAAATGCATAGCTGCCAATATTGGTCACGCCCTCTTGAATCTTAATTTCAAGAATAGAACTTCCCATGCTCGGAACCCAAGGCGGGTTCTGGACTTCTGTAAAATCCTTCATCTTACCATTTCCAATAATATAAAGCGTGACCAGAGGTACTCCTCCTTGACCCTTAGACACTCCATCCCATATATAGTATGAACAAACTTGGGTACTATTTGAGTTTGAAATATCCCATGCATTGTCCTTACTGGTTCCATCCTGTTCACCCGTTGCCACCGCCATGACTGGCAAAACAAAGAGCAGCATACAGAATGATAAAATTGCTGCGGTTATTCTCTTCTTCATGTTCATTCTCCTCCACGTATAAACAAAATCAATATTTT
This sequence comes from Eubacteriales bacterium, assembly GCA_030540435.1. GTDB lineage: Bacteria > Bacillota > Clostridia > Oscillospirales > Butyricicoccaceae > Butyricicoccus_A. The sequence continues at coordinate 1,203 of JAUNWG010000044.1, read as the reverse complement.
GTCTATTTTATATTTCTTAAATACGGCAAACAAATATTCATATTACAAATTTTTGAGAAAAAATGTGCATACAAAATAAGCCGCAAGAAATCCTCCTTTTTCTGCGGTCTGTTTGCTATGTCAAAATTCAAACAAACATGGTTGTATTCAGTAAAATTTATGGTATAATGAATGTATTGGTCTTACTTATAAAAATAATATGTAGGACAAAATATTGATTTTGTTTAACTGACCAGCCCTAATCTGTCCAACTGTTTCCGCTGCTCCATACCTGTTGTGAGCAGATAAATTCGCGTTGTTTCAATACTGGAATGTCCCAATACATCTGCCAAACGTGCGATATCATGGCATGCCTGATAAAATGTCGAAGCGAATAAGTGTCGCAAATTATGCGGAAATACCTTTGACGCTTCCACGCCAGCTCTTTTGCAAAGCTTTTTCATTTCCGCCCAAATCTGTCTTCGGGATAAGCTCCTCCCGCTTCCTGTGAGAAAAATCTCACCGGAGGCGATTTTTTGTTTGTGCGCATATTTTAGCAGCTTACGGCACAGCTTTGCAGGCAGCAATATAGTGCGAATCTTTCCTTTCAGAGATATTTCTGTTCTGCCCAGCCTTGCCGCCTCGACGGTGATATATTTTACCTCGGAGACACGGATACCCGTGCTGCAAATTGTTTCTAACAGCAGTGCAAGCCGGTCACGATGCAACTCATATGCTGTCGTCAGCAGGCGCTTGTATTCTTGCCGGGTCAAATCACGACGTTTATCACGGAAGCTTCTGCGCTGGATCCGCAGGTATTTCATTCGGAAATCATTCCATCCTGCAAAGCTGCAAAATGTATTCCATGCCGCCAGCATGGAATTGATTGTAACACATGCATAACCATCTGCACGCAGGCTTTCCTTCCATTCCGCTGCCAGTTCCTTTGTTGCACTCCTTCCATCCAGCCAGACGGAAAACGCTGTCATATCGCGGATATATTTTTCAATAGTCCCTCTGCTGCGTTCCTCCTGATGCAAGTATTTTCCAAACGCAGAAATCTTTTCAGCCGACAGTAGATGTTCCATTTCATAGCCTCCAAACATTTGTATTCCTTTGCATCATATAGCTTTTCCTGCTAAAATGTCAATATTCTCAAAAATAATATAATCCTATTGTCCAATATCCAGCGAAGTATGACAGAATACGGCAGGGCTTTTGTAT
>JAUNWG010000137.1 GCA_030540435.1 Eubacteriales bacterium | reverse complement strand
AGAGCCAGATGCTCCCATACTGCCGATAAACTCTCCCTCAGTAACACGAAAAGATACCTTATTTAAGCTTGGGTGTTGGGCCTTCTCATAAATTTTCGTTACTTCTTTTGCTTCTAATAATGCAGTCATAGTAAAATCTCTTTTTTTGCTTTGATCAATAGCATTATACTCCTGTTGATAAAAGAGCGAATGAGTAAATCAAGCATAATGTATCTCCCCATCTTTTATACGAAAATTTCCATATTATATAGATCATTATAAAAGTTATTTTTTGATCATAATTTATAAAATTGATGATAAATTGACGTATTGTCCATTTTATGCTAATATTGTACACATAACAAACAATCTACTTTTATTTTCTATTTAATGGAGCAAAAAATGAATATCTGTAAAAAAATATACTGTCGTACCTTCCAGACTGCATTGCGCGCAGCTCTCCCGGTACTCCCCTATCGCAAGCCGAAGCTGTTGAAAAGCACTAGCTGCCTGCCAGTCTTATTCCGCCAGAAAAACATTCAGCGTGTCTTGCTGATTACCGATGCCAGTATTCGAGGCTTTGGTATTACCAAGCCACTGGAGAAAGCATTTCGATCTTCCGGCATTTATTGCTTTGTCTACGACCGCACAGTTGCAAACCCCACCAGCGACAATGTAGAGGAAGCGCGTATGCTATACCTGAAAAACAGCTGCCAGGCAGTTATTGGCCTTGGCGGCGGTTCCTCTATCGACTGCGCCAAAGCAGTCGGTGCACGTATTGCCAAACCCAAACAGCAGCTGGCTGATATGGAAGGTATTTTAAAAGTACACAAGCGTCTGCCGATGTTGGTTGCAATCCCAACCACAGCCGGTACAGGCAGCGAAGCCACACTTGCTGCCGTTATCACGGACAGCAAAACACGCCACAAGTACCCCATTAACGACTTTCCTTTAATCCCACATTATGTCGTTCTCGATCCAGAGGTCACCCGTTCCCTGCCAAAGAGCGTCACAGCGACAACCGGTATGGATGCGCTGACACATGCAGTTGAAGCATATATTGGGCGTTCCACTACAGCCGAGACCCGTGCTGACGCAATCAAATCTGTCCAACTGATCTTCCACTATATTGACCGTGCGTATCAGGATGGAAATGACATGAAGGCACGCAGCAATATGCTCCGTGCTGCCTATCTCGCAGGCTCTGCCTTTTCAAAATCCTATGTCGGCTATGTCCATGCAGTTGCACATTCTCTCGGCGGCAGGTATAATATACCTCATGGATTAGCCAATGCCATTTTACTGCCGCACGTGCTGGAGGCCTATGGTACAGCGGCACACAAAAAACTGGCAGAGCTTGCAGCAGCAGTCGGTATTCATGCATCCTTCGAACAACAAGCTGCGGAGGAATTTATCCAAGCGATCCGCGATATGAAACTGCGGCTGCATATCCCGGATGTTATCCCGGAAATCCAAGCAGAAGATGTTCCGGCACTTGCCCGCATCGCTGCAAAGGAGGGAAATCCGCTCTACCCTGTCCCTGTCCTAATGGACGCCAAAGCATTGGAGCAGTTCTATTATGCTGTCATGGAGGAAAAAAATGAAATCAGAACATATCCACAGCATCGTATCCGCACAGAAACAGTATTTCAGCAGCGGCATCACACTGCCAGCTGACAACCGCATTGCTGCATTAAAGCGGCTGAAAAACGCGATTCGTGCACATGAAAAGGATATTGAAAAAGCGTTATACGCTGACCTTGGCAAAAGCCGCGCGGAAAGCTATATGTGCGAAACCGGCATGGTATACAGTGAGCTTACCTATATGATTTCACATGTGCGCGCATTTGCGCGGGAAAAGAGAGTACGTACACCGCTTGCGCAGTATGTCTCCCGCAGCTATACCAAGCCGACACCGCGCGGCGTCACGCTTATCATGAGTCCATGGAATTATCCACTCATGCTGACGCTTGGCCCATTGATTGATGCAATTGCAGCCGGAAATACAGCTGTCGTAAAGCCAAGCGCCTATTCTCCACACACCAGTGCCGTATTACAAAACATCATTGCAGACTGCTTTGACCCCGCCTACGTTGCAGTCATTACCGGCGGTCGTGCAGAAAATACCTGCCTGTTAAACGAATGTTTTGATTATATCTTCTTCACCGGCAGCCAAGCCGTCGGCAAAGAGGTCATGCGCCATGCCGCAGAAAACCTGACACCCGTCACATTAGAGCTTGGCGGCAAAAGTCCATGCATTGTTGACAAAACCGCGCGGCTCAATATTACAGCCCGTCGTATTGTATTCGGCAAATTCCTCAACTGCGGACAAACCTGCGTCGCACCAGATTACATCTATTGCGATGCATCCATTCGTGATGATCTCATCAAAGCGCTCATGCGCGAAATAAAGCGTCAGTTTGGTGCAGATGCGCTGGCAAACAAGGATTATGGCAAGATTATCAATCAGAAGCATTTTCGTCGTATCTGTGGACTGATCCAACAGGAAAAAGTCGTTTACGGCGGAAATACCGATGAAGCAAACCTGCGGATCAGCCCAACGATCTTGTCCAATATCACGTGGGATGATGCTGTGATGCAGGAAGAAATCTTCGGCCCTGTCCTCCCTATCCTGACTTATGAGAACATGGAGGACGCATTGCAGCAAATCAATGCACGCCCGCATCCGCTTGCATTTTACCTGTTTACACAGGATAAAAAGCTAGTCCGCCACGTTACAGCAAGCTGTCCGTTTGGCGGTGGCTGCATCAACGATACGATTATCCATCTGGCAACAACACACATGGGCTTCGGTGGTACTGGTGCAAGCGGCATGGGTTCGTACCACGGCAAAACCGGCTTTGATACCTTTTCGCACACCAAGAGTATTGTCGATAAAAAGACATGGCTTGACCTTCCGATGAGATACCAGCCATATTCTGCTCTTTATGAGAAAATGGTACGCATGTTTATGAAATAACCATAGCACTTATCAGACCATTCAACTATCTTCCATTGAAAGGGGAGAAATCATGCAGATGCCCGCCAAAAATCGCTCTTCCTCTGTACGATAGAAAATAAAATCTGTACGGAGGAGATCACATTTTATGAATAGACCAAGCAAACCCACAATCACCGCAGAAACCATCAGAGCGATGGAAGATATGTCCTTTTTTACGCATGCTCTGATTTTTGATGATCTGCTGATCGTTGCGCAAAAAGAAACAAATTGTTTTGTATTAAAGACCACCGATGGTTTGATCATAATAGATGCGATATGGCCAAAGGAACAGGCTTTTCATGCAATTATCGATGCGATCAGGAGTGTAGGGTGGAATCCTACAACAATAAAAAAGCTGGTCTTAACGCATGGACACGTGGATCATACGGGTTGTGGGAAATGGTTTGTCGAAAACTATCATGTAAAGACATATCTTTCTAAAGCCGATGATATTTTCTGGCAAGAGCATCCAGCAAAGCCAAATCGATCTGAAACATGGAAAGACTATAAGATAGATGTCTATATACAGGATGGCGATGTCATAACCCTAGGAGATAAAACAATAGATGTTTTTGCGACCCCAGGTCATACGCCAGGAGGATTGAGTTATATATTTCCGGTAAAGGAAAATGGTAAAATTCACATGGCAGGTCTATGGGGCGGTACCA
>JAUNWG010000043.1 GCA_030540435.1 Eubacteriales bacterium | reverse complement strand
AAAGATTTTGCTTCCACCAGCATAGCTGGTGGTTTTTTTCGCTAAAGCGCCAAAAACGAAGGGCACAGCGCAGGCTGTGCCCTTTATTTTTGGAAAGCCGCAGTGCGCCGAGGAAAATCTTCCTCATCCGCAGCCTCCCTCGGATGAGGGAGGTGGATTCGTCCGCAGGACGAAGACGGAGGGAGTGAAAAGGTAAATCTCTTGCGCCGAGGTCAATCTCGATGAAAACACTTCGCGTTTCCCTCCCCCAGTCAGCTTCGCTGACAGCCCCTTTCAAAAGGGGCCTATGGATATACCACTTACCCTGCTGTCCCTAACGATTTCATGCAGTTATCGTTGTTCATGCGATTGAAGAGAGGGAACCGGCGTCGGTTCCCTCTCTTCGCTCTCCTTCGACGCCAAAGAACCTATGGTTCTCTGGACTCTCCTCCGTCTGGCCGCGCACGACGCTAAATGACGCCAAAAGCGCCGCACGCAGCATGTACCGTGATGGCTGAGATTGCAGTGTAAGCGACAGCACGTTTTAACCTTGATGAACCAGATAAACAACACGCGTCCTTACGCTTCACTTCACCACGATCTGTCCCAGCACCTCTCCGATCGGCGCGTCGATGGTCAGCCGGGCACCGGTGGAGCGCTGCGTCTGGCCCTTATTGATGACAACGAGGTTTTTGCCGCCAAAATACTGGATCAGTCCGGCGGCGGGATAGACGGCCAGCGAGGTGCCGCCAATGATGAGCATATCCGCACGCGCGATCGCGTTGATGCTCTCCGTCAGTGTGCGCTCGTCCAGTGATTCCTCATACAGCACGACATCCGGCTTGAGAATACCGCCGCATTCGCACCGCGGTACACCGCCGCACGCCTTGACATAATGCGCATCATAGAATTTCCCGCACCGCTGGCAGTAATTGCGGTGCACCGAGCCGTGCAGCTCATACACACGCTTGCTGCCCGCCGCCTGATGCAGCCCGTCAATGTTCTGCGTGACCACAGCGGTCAGCTTACCGGCCTGCTCCAGCTCCGCCAGCTTGCGGTGCGCGGCATTCGGCTGCGCATCCAGCGCTAGCATTTTGTCCTGATAAAACCGGTAAAACTCCTCTGTTTCCGCTTTGAAAAAGGAGTGGCTCAGAATGGTTTCCGGCGGGAATTTATATTTCTGGTTGTATAAGCCATCCACACTGCGGAAATCCGGTATCCCGCTCTCGGTTGATACGCCTGCGCCGCCAAAAAATACAATGCGGCGGGATTCGTCGATCATCTGCTGCAACGCAGCAATTTTGTCCTGTAGCTGCATGGTTTTCCTCCTTTTCCAAAGCATCATCGTTTACATTATTTTACGATGGAAACTGTATTTTCCTTGCGTTCGTGCACAACCGGCTCCTTTGCGGCATAGCCCAGCGAAGCGGCAGCGGCAACGATATGATGATCCGGCATGCCGAACTGCGTCAGCAGGGCATGTACTTCCGGGTCATCACAGGTGTCACGCACCTGATTGATCCAGCAGCTGCCCAGACCAAGCGAAGTTGCAGCAAGCAGGACGTTCTCCATTGCGGCAGCGCCATCCAGCATCGCGTTGCGGTTGTCGCGCTCACCGGAGACAATGAAAAATGCCGTCGGTGCATAGAAATTATAATTTTCCGGGCGGTTATCTGCCTTGCGCACAGCAGCAGCCAGCTGCTGGATCTTTTCCACATCGGTAATCACGGTAAAATGCCATGTCTGGCAGTTCATCCCGGACGGCGCCCATACGGCGGCTGTGATCAGATCATCGATCTTCTCCTGTTCCACCGGCTGCGTGGTAAAGGCACGGCAGGAATGGCGGTCAAGCATATTCTGAATAACTTCGTTCATAGATCTAACACTCCTTATAACAAATTTGGTATAGTTTTAGTATAATGCAACCGGACAGGAGTTGCAAGGCACATCCCGCGGCATATATAAGAAAAAACAGCTGCATCCCACATGGAATACAGCTGTTTGCAATGCAGATGATCTTTTTTTACATAAAAAATGTCGGAGCAAAGCGGACTTTGCTCCGACGTGGTGGCCCATCGGGGGTTCGAACCCCGGACCCTCTGCTTAAAAGGCAGATGCTCTACCTGCTGAGCTAATGGACCAGATGGCTGGGGCGGCAGGAGTTGAACCTGCGATACTAGAGTCAAAGTCTGGTGCCTTAACCACTTGGCGACGCCCCAATATCGTCAGGGAAACATACACGAGAAGCCCCTGTATAAAAAATGTTCTTCACAACGTCAGTGCATCGTGAAGAAGAAAATGGGGTGAGTGAAGGGAGTCGAACCCTCGGCCTCCAGAGCCACAATCTGGCGCTCTAACCAACTGAGCTACACCCACCATATAAACTTGACATCGCACATGAAACTCAATTTGAATGGTACGCCAGGAGGGATTCGAACCCCCTGCCTACTGCTTAGAAGGCAGTTGCTCTATCCAACTGAGCTACTGGCGCATAATCAGTCTGTGCCTGCATGTGGTGGAAGAAATGGAGCGGGTGATGGGAATCGAACCCACGTGTTCAGCTTGGAAGGCTGACATTCTACCATTGAACTACACCCGCAGGGTTTTTCACAATGCTCAATTAGTATACCAGCAGAATGGGCGATTGTCAAGAGTTATTTTTCAAATTCTGCAAAAAACTGACGGATTTTTATTTAGAGTAGATTGAATACATGGTAATCGCAAGCACAACAAGGAAAATGCCGACAAGACCGGCGACGCCGAGGTTCAGCAGCTTCTTTTTGCGCGCAGCTTCTTCCTTTTTCCCCTGCTTTTGCAGGTCTTCGACCTGATGCATCACCTTGACGGTCGGGTACAGGATGACCAGTATGACAATAACAAGAATATATCTCCAGTACATGTAAATTACCTCATGAATATGTAGTTTGATGATTGAAAAGCCTTTTTGGGATGAAGGCTGCGGTGTGCCGGTGACATACCGCGATTTTCAAAAGGAGGGCATACAAACGGAAGTGGTAAATCTGACGCACCAAAGGCTCCTTTTGAAAGGAGCTGGCTGCCCGAAGGGCAGACTGAGGATTGTTCTCTATGCGGCACAGAATAAGGCAAATCTAAGACGCTTACTCGGCAACAATCCCCCGTCATTTGCTTCGCAAATTCCACCCCCTTTCAAAAGGGGGCTGGGCGAGAAGCCGCTTACACAAAATCTCAGCCCTCGCGGTACATGCCGCGCGCGGCGCTTTTGGCGTCATGGAGCGCAAGCGCGGCCGCACAGCGGAGAGTCCAGAGAACCGTAGGTTCTTTGGCGCCTGAGAGGGAGCCACGAGGGAGAGACCCGGCGTTAGGGTCTTTCCCTCGTGATGCGCGCGAACAACAATACCTGCATTTTATTTTGAAACGCACAAAATCAAATCGTCTCGATCTTCACGCCGTCCGCATCCGCGGTAACATGCGCGCCGGTGAGCGGATGCTCCCATGCTGCAATAATGCGGTTGGCAAGCTCATCCTCCACCTGCCGCTCGATCGTGCGGCGCAGGTTGCGCGCGCCGAATTTCACGGAGAACGATTCCTCTACCAGATGGTCGACCAGCGTATCGTCCCACGTCAGACGGATGCCGCTTTCTGCCAGCGTTTCCTTGAGCTGGTTCAGCATGATCGCCGCAATGTTGCGGAAATCCTCCTTCGTCAGATGGGAGAACGAAATGATATCGTCAATGCGGTTGAGGAACTCCGGACGCATGATCTCCTCCAGCGCCTTGAGCGCACGGCCCTCTTCCTGCTCGGATATCGTCTTGCCAAAGCCCACAGAGCCGCCTGTGCGGTCTGAGCCTGCATTGGAGGTCATGATGATAATCGCATTTTCAAACGAAACCGTGCGTCCCTGTGCGTCCGTAATACGGCCGTCGTCCAGTACCTGCAGCAAAATATTCAGTACATCCGGATGCGCCTTTTCGATCTCGTCGAACAGCACGACGGAATACGGCCTGCGGCGGATCTTCTCAGTCAACTGGCCTGCCTCATCAAAGCCCACATAGCCCGGAGGCGAGCCGATCAGGCGGGACACCGTATGCTTTTCCATATATTCCGACATATCCAGACGGATAAGCGCTTCCGGCGTGTCAAATAGGTCCTCTGCCAGCGCCTTGACCAGCTCGGTTTTGCCGACACCAGTGGGGCCGACAAACAGGAACGATACCGGCTTGTGCTTGGGGCTGATGCCTGCGCGCGAACGGCGCACGGCATGTGCCACAGCAGTCACCGCCTTATTCTGTCCCACGACGCGCTGGTGCAGACGGTCCTCCAGCCCGATCAGGCGGGAGAACTCCTGCTCACACACCTTAGATGCCGGCACGCCGGTCCAAAGCTCAATGACAGACGCGAGGTGTTCGCTCGTCAGCTCCGGTACCGGAATCTGGCGCAGCTCGGTGAGCTTGTTCTCGGTCTGCAGAGCAAGGCTCTTCAGCTCTGCCATCTTCGCATAGACCTCGTTGTTCTGCTCCTTCTGCAGCAGCTCCTCCTGCTCCGCCTGAATGGAATCCAGCTTATCCTGCAAAGCGGGGATTTCCGCCGTTGCCGGGTTTTCCAGATTGAGACGGGAGCACGCCTCGTCGATGAGGTCGATCGCCTTGTCCGGCAGATAGCGGTCGGTGATATAGCGCTCAGACAGGGATGCTGCCTGCTGGCAGATGGCGTCGGAAATGTGTACGCCGTGGAATGTCTCATAATAGCCGCGCACGCCCCGCAGGATCTCCGCCGTGTCCGCGATGGACGGCTCACCGATGGAAACCGGCTGGAACCGGCGCTCCAGTGCCGCGTCCTTTTCGATATATTTGCGGTATTCCGCAAAGGTGGTCGCGCCGATCACCTGGATCTCGCCGCGGGAAAGAGCAGGCTTGAGGATGTTTGCAGCGTTCATTGAGCCTTCCGCGTCGCCTGCGCCGACAATATTGTGCACCTCATCGATGACAAGGATGATATTGCCGAGGGACTTGACCTCGTTGATCAGGCCCTTCATACGGCCTTCAAACTGTCCGCGGAACTGTGTGCCAGCAACAAGGGCTGTCAGGTCCAGCAGGTGCACCTCTTTGTTTTTCAGCTTATACGGCACATTGCCGTTTGCAATACGGATGGCAAGACCCTCTGCCACAGCGGTCTTGCCGACGCCCGGCTCACCGATCAGGCAGGGGTTGTTCTTCTGGCGGCGGTTCAAAATTTGAATCACACGCTCGGTTTCGGTCTCGCGGCCGATGATGGCATCCAGCTCACCAAGGCGCGCACGTGCTGTCAAATCGGTGCAGTAGGCAGACAGGTTCTTGCGCTTTTTCGCCTCCTGCTTCTTTTTGCGCTGCTGCTCACGGCTTTCCGCGCTGCCCGTTTCCGGCGCTGGATTGGGCGTGGACGGGTCATTGCCGCGGAACATGCGCTCCAAAAACGGGAAGGTATGTGTGCGCCCAAAATCAAAGGCATCGTCTGCCTCCTGCAATGCGTTTTCTTCGCCGTCGAACGTATCTTCGTCATCCTGCGGCGCATCCTCTTCCTCATTTACCGCGAGGGCGTGCATGTTTGTCATCTCATCCGTGAGCTGGTTGAGATCATCGTCTGTGATGCCCATTTGTTGCATCAGCCCATCGATGGGCTTCAGCCCAAGCTCACGGGCGCATTTCAGGCAATAGCCATTGTTGGATGCGGTGCCATCCTCCAGTTTAGAGATAAAGACCACCGCCACATTCTTGTGGCAGCGGGAGCAAAGTGGCATATGCATAGGGATATTTTTCCTTTCTTAAATATCAATATCAGATAAAAAGCAACTGAGAAACTCAGGCGTTCGTGGTTTCAAACAGTGGTACGGCGTCATTGTTCCAGCCCACCAGATAACGGGCAACGGACGATTCCTGCATGACGGAAGGCGAAAGCGGGCCGGCGTCGGAATATGCCGCAGGGACAAACAGCTTGAGCGCCCACAGCACGATGGTGCACAGTGCAAGGCCGGTTACAGCGCCAAGAGCGCCGCCCAAAATCGCATTGAACGAATGCAGCACCGGCAAGTGCGTCACGATGCCGAGCATGCCGACGATGACATGCAGCAGCAGCTTGAACAGCAGGAACGCGATGATAAATACGATGATATAACCGACTGCCTCGCCGATGGACAGGGAGATCGCGGACGCCAGCATCTGACGCGGGTCGTCGCTGCTGTCCAGCACCTCCGGGGAAATGCCGTAGGAGGCAAGGATGCCCTGCAAATAGCCGGATACATCCTCCCAGATGTCAGAGGCCGTGTTCGCCGCCTGTGACAGCTGCGGGATCGCCTCGCTGACCGACTGCTCCATATGCGGTGCAAGCATGGCGCCGACCGGCTGTTTGAAATGGCTTGCAACGGCAAGCGCGCCAAATAGGGAGACGATCGAGCCAATGGTATACACCACCGTGGCAACAAAGCCTCTGCGCAGGCCCAAAAGGGCATACAAGGCTATGATGATTACGATAATCCAGTCAACAGTGGTCATAAACAGATACCGTCCTTTCTGAAAATTCAATCATAACAGCATCAGCTGTTTTCGGAATTTAAGTCTTCCAGAGGGTGCCCGATGGTCAGGACACGCGCCTGTGAGCCGAACAGCGCAATGGCAGAGCCGCCGGAGCGCATATACACGCGGGAAACGCCCGCAAGCCCGGACTGCTGGTCGATCTGCCGCAGGCTCTTGGAATAAAACGTCACCGTATCGCCGGTCAGCACAGCCAGCCGTCCGTCGCAATAGCTGATGGAATCCGGCTCGGAGGTCAGGCTCAGCGGCTTGCGCGACGCCATGCCGCGGGCGTTGATGAGCACGATATCCGCGCGGCTCGCGTGGGTATACGACTCGGTCGCCAGCGCGACACAGTCCTCCGACAGGTCGAAGGCGATGAGCGCATCGGAGGAATACTCCATGCTGTAGCGCACCTGCCCGCTGCGTGAGACGACATATACGGCGTTGTCGCACACGGCGCACACCGTATTATTGCCGAGGAATTTCATGCCCAGCACAAGGCTGCTGTTCATGTCCACGCCGTCCTCCGGGCTTTCTGAGGAATTGATATCGGTGAAAAACAGCCGGGAGGTCAGGGTCAGGCCGTCCTGCTTGAAGCAGAACAGCGCAAGCCGCTGCCCGTCCGAGGAAAGCACTGCTGACATAATATAATAGTCAGGAGACGACCATTTATACAGCTGTTCGTTGTCAATGTTAAACACCGTGACCGCGCTCTTGTAGCCCGCCTCGTCTGTGACGATGGCGACGCTGCCATTTGCCGCGATATCCGCGTTGATGACCGGTGACTGGATGGTCTGCGAATACAGCTCGGAGAGCGTATTGGTGACGGTAAAGCGATATGCGCCGCGGTCAAACACCAGCAGGTACTGGTTGGACGCACGCATGGTCGGGTTTGCATAGGAAAGGTTCATTTCCATCTGGGAATAATTGCTCGGCAGCTCAAAATTCAGCGACTGGTCGCCGCAGATCGCCAGCCCATTGCCGAAGGGCAGCATACACTTGTTTGCGCCGGGGGGATAGGAAATGACCGTGGTATCTCCCGCGGACACGCGGGACGCTGCCTGCAGGGAAGCACGGATATTCTTCATGCTTGCCGGTGTAAACAGCTGGAGATTCAGCGCGACAAACAGCACGGAAACTGCCACGAGCAGCCAGCCGGTATAGTGCCGGACTTGATACAGCCTGCGCAGCGTGCGGTTTTCGCTGTGCGCCAGCTCGTAATCCCGCCGCGAGCGCGGCCGGGTGAGAAATGACAGGTTTTTCATAGCAGCCCTCCTGCGGGGTCCCATTCCGCGGCGAGATCAAAAACGTCCAGTTCCGGCGTGCCGTCGTACCACAGCCGGCTCATATACAGCCCCTGCGGCGGCAGGGTCGGGCCTGCCTGCTCCCGGTCGCAGCTGTCCAAAATGCGGCGCACCTGCTCCGGCGGGAACCTGCCCTGTCCGGCATACAGCAGCGTGCCCGAAATGGCGCGTACCATATTATACAGAAAGCCGTCCGCGCTCACGCGGATGCGGACAAATTTCCCGTTGGTATCCACGCGGCAGTCAAACACTTCGCGTACAGTGGATTTGACTGGTGTGCCCACCGAACGCACGGCGGCAAAATCCTGCCTGCCGATAAAATGCCGCGCTGCCTGCTGCATCGCCTGCACATCCAGTGGATAGGGATAAAAATAACTGCGGCTGACCGCAAACGGGTCGCGGATGCGGCCCGGATAGATCAGGTAGGTATATTCCTTGCGCGTGCACGAAAAGCGTGCATCGAACGAATCCGGTACGGCGGCGGCGCCGGAGATCGAAATATCCATCGGCAGCCGCGGGTTGACGGCAAACGGCAGGCGGTCCATCGGGATGGAACAGTCTGCATGGAAATTGGCAACATACCGCCGGGCATGTACACCTGCATCGGTACGCCCGACGCCGGATACGGAGACCTGCTGTCCAAGCGCGTCTGCCAGCGCCTCCGTCACAGTCTGCTGTACCGACACTGCGTTTTTCTGTGTCTGCCAGCCATGATAAGCCGTGCCGTCATAGCTGAGAACAATAGCAATATTCAAAGGACACTTTCCTTTCTCGAAAAGTATAACAGGCGGCTATTACAAAAGTATGAACAATTGCCGCCATATTGAAAAAAATCTTTGAAACCCGGCGGAAAAATACAGAAAACCCATGTACCTTTTTCCCCGTCTATTATAGAATACAGACCTGAGCGGAAAAATGCAACGGGCAATGTGGCAATTTTTCCGGTTTTATGATACGATAGCATGTACTGGGAGGTGTTATCCTTTTGTAATCAAAAAAAAAACCAACTACTTCGAAGAAAAAAACCACATCGGCGTCGAAAAAAACGACTGCAAGCGGGCGTAAAACAGCAACATCCCGCAGGCAGTCCAATACCAAAAAAACCGCACAGACCAAGTCGGCACAGCGCAAAACTGCGGCTCAGCCGACACCGTCCTTCTGGACGGCGCAGCGCGTGGGTGCGGTGCTGCTGCTGGTGGCGCTGCTGCTGCTGCTCTCCCTCATGCGGCTCAAGGGCATCCTGCTGGAGGGCCTATTACAGCTGTGCGGCGGGCTGGTCGGCTGGGGCACGCAGCTGCTCTGGGCGGCATGCGCCCTCGCCGGTGTGTTCTGCATTGAGGAGTGGAAACCCGTGCGCCTGCGTGCGCTGTGCATCCTGAATTTCCCGATCCTGTACAGTGCGTTGGCACACAGCATCATGGTACAGCCGGACAAGCTGTCCTTCCCGCTGGTCATCCAGCTGTGGCAGGAGGGCGGCGCACTGCGTTCGGGCGGCGTGATCGGCGGTCTGATCGCCAATGTGCTCATCATCCTGCTGTCCTCCACCGGCGCAAAGCTGCTGCTCGTGCTGCTGATGGTGGCGTCGCTGTTCATCATCGGCAATACCACCCCGGCGCGGCTGTACCGCAGCATGGCGCAGGCCATCGCAGCGGACACGGAAGAACTGCGGGAACAGGACATGACGGTCACGCCTGCAAAACAGCGCAAAAAGCAGGAAACAGACGAGGAAGACGGGCAGCCCGGCAAACGGAAAAAGCGCGGCAGCCTGTTCGCTTTCCTGCGCCACCAGCGCGCACAGCGGCGTGCTGCCCGCCTGCGTGCCGAACAGGAGGAGATCGAGCAGGACGAGCTGGAACAGGAGGAATTGCAGGACGAGGGGGAATCGCTGGAAGCTGAAGCGGTACGCGCCGCACAGGAGCGCTATGCACGCCGGAAGGAGCAGCGCCGCCGCCTGAAGGACGTCCTGCCGGAGGAGCCGGGCACGCCTGCGCCCACGGCGGAACCACAAGAAACGGAGGATACCCCGCCGTGGCTGGACGACAGCGCCGCGCCGCCGGAGCCAAAGCCGGAAGAACCGACAAAGGAAGAGGTCCATGCGCAGGTACAGGAGGACATCGAAACCGCAATGGAAGCGCCGACGCCGGAATACCACTATCCGTCCATCGACCTGCTGACGAGCGCACCGCGCACTTCGGGTTCAGGCGTGCGTGCAGAGCTGAAGGAAAGCTCCGAGCGCTTGGTGGATACGCTGGCTTCGTTCGGCATCGACGTGCAGATCATCAACATCGTGCGCGGCCCGTCGGTCACGCGGTTTGAGATCCAGATGGAGCGCGGCGTAAAGTTTTCGCGCATCACCGCCCTGTCAGATGATATCGCGCTTGCGCTGGGGGCGTATTCCGTGCGCATCGCGCCCATCCCGGACAAGCTGGCCATCGGCATTGAGGTGCCAAATAAAAATGTACAGACGGTCGCCCTGCGCGACGTCATTGCGTCCAAACGCTTTGCGCAGTCCAAGGCAAGCCTTGCCGTCGCATTGGGCAAGGACATCACCGGCACGGCGCAGATCATCGACCTTGCAAAAATGCCGCATCTGCTCATTGCGGGTACGACGGGTTCCGGCAAATCGGTATGCATCAATTCCATTTTGATCTCACTGCTGTATAAATCCTCGCCGGAGGATGTGCGGCTCATTATGATCGACCCGAAGATGGTCGAGCTGGGCAACTACAACGGCATCCCGCATCTGCTCATCCCGGTCGTGACCGACCCGAAAAAGGCGTCCGGCGCCCTGAGCTGGGCAGTCGGCGAGATGGAACGCCGCTACTCGCTATTCGCCGCCGCGGGCGTGCGCAATCTGAGCGATTACAATGCCCATGTGCGGCAGGAAGCAGAGCTGCAAGCACAGCAGGAAACGTCTGACGGTGAGACGCTGGGCAGAAAACCGGAGCCGCTGGCACAGATCGTCATTGTCATCGACGAGCTTGCCGACCTGATGATGGTGGCGGGCAAGGAAGTGGAAGGCTCCATCTGCCGCATTGCGCAGAAGGCGCGCGCCGCCGGGATGCATCTGGTGGTTGCAACACAGCGTCCGTCCACCGACGTCATTACCGGCATCATGAAGTCCAATATCCCGTCCCGTATTGCGTTTGCCGTGGCGTCACAGGTGGAATCGCGCATCATTCTGGACACGACAGGCGCGGAAAAACTCATCGGCAAGGGCGACATGCTGTATGCGCCGATCGGCATGACCAAGCCGCTGCGCATCCAGGGCTGTTTTGTCAGCTCAGAGGAGATCGAGCGTGTCATTGCACATGCAAAAGCCACCGCTTCCGCGGAATATTCTGAGGAGATCATGGAGCAGATCGAGCGCCATGCGGAGAACAGTGGAGACAGCGGTGCAGGCGGCTACAACGGCGCAGAGGATGAGGACGAGCTGCTGCCGCAGGCAATCACGATTGTGGTGGAGTCCGGGCAGGCGTCGGTCTCCATGCTTCAGCGCAGGTTAAAGCTGGGCTATGCGCGCGCCGCGCGGTTGGTGGACCAGATGGAACAGCGCGGCATTGTCGGCCCGTTTGAAGGCTCCAAGCCGCGGCAGGTACTCATCACAAAGGACGATTGGATGCAGATGCAGCTGCGGCAAAAGCTGTAAATAATATGTAAAAAAGAAGTAACCGCCCTGTCGCACACGCAAACCCTCAGTTCGCACAGGTACATGCCGCGCGCGGCGCTTTTGGTATTAGCGCAAGCGCGGCTGCATAGAGGAAAGTCCAGAGAACCATAGGTTCTTTGGCGTCGAAGGAGAGCGAAGAGAGGGAACCGACGCCGGTTCCCTCTCTTCATGCGCGGTAACAACGATAACTGCATGAAAACACTGAAGGCGGGAATGGGAGCGGTCACATCCAAAGGTCCCTTTCAAAAGGAGCCTTTTTCATGCTGTCCCCCTTGCATAATCCGCTCCACCTATAGTAAGATAAAAGCAGTAATCTATTTTTCTGGAGGTAATGACAATGTCTTTCCGTAAAATTGAACCGACCGAACTGCCGGGCAATATCATCGAAGAAGTCTGCAACAAGTGGATGCTGTTGTCCGCAGGCACGGAAGAGGATTTTAATTTCATGACCGTCAACTGGGGCATGATGGGTGAGCTGTGGTTCAAGCCGGCAGTTACCGTCTATGTCCGCCATTCGCGCCATACGCTGGGCTACATGGAGAACAACGACACCTTTACGCTGACCTCCCTCAAGCCGGGCCATCAGGAGGCGCTCAATCTGGCAGGCACCAAGTCCGGCCGCGACATCGACAAGCTGAAGGAATCCGGCCTGACCGCCGCATTTGTCGACGGCTGCCCGACCTTTGAAGAGGCCGCTTACACCATCGTGTGCAAGAAGATGTACGCCGACGACATGCCGCCGGAAAACTTCCTCGATCAGGAACCGTTCAACAAGTCCTATCCTGAACCGGATTACCATAAGATGTACATCGGCCAGATCATCGCCGCTTACGTCAACGACTAAACAAAACGCTGGAAGCCTCCCATTTGGGAGGCTTCGGTTTTATGTAAATTTATCAGTTATTCCAAATATATATACTACCACCAACAATTGAAATCAAAATGTTGGATGACCAATTGCAAACCATCCGAATGCGAGCAGGCATCCCGCTGCAAAGATCAAGATGCCGATCAACACACGAAAGATATTTATATTTGTTTTGTCTTCACGCATGGATTTCGTAGCAAAACCAATGCCAAAGCAGCCGGTAGACAGTGGGAACAACACAACCGGTCCCATGCTTTTCATCCACTGAGGCAACACTTGTTCATGACCGGAAAATATGACAACGAAAATTAGTACCACAATCACGAGCGATACCACCCCTACCTGCAAGAGTCTTTTTCTCCATAGTCTCATATCGTACACCTCGCTTGTTTACATTAAATTTACCCAAATATAAGATTCTTGTTGTACTCCAATCATAACAGTATACTGGCAAACTGTAAATTGACATTATTTCCAATCATACAGTGAATTTTATGTGTAAAACAACAATATTCCCGCTGTTTTTTTGCAGATTATTTACAAATACGTTATAAAAAGTTTTCATTTTTATTGCAGTACAGTTACAGAAAAATATCGTGGTCGGGAATGTCTATAACTATCCTGCTTTTGCATATGTGAAAAGCCTCCCGGATGGGAGGCTTTGGTGCGCTACAGCGTGATTTTGACGTATGTGCCGTCTTTGGCATGTACTTCCACAAAGGTCAGACCACGACGCTGTCGAAAAATTGCGCTACACTGCCGCAGCAGCGGCGTGAGCTGTTCCCGGTCGATCGCAATGCCTTCCTTCTGTATAGCGCTGACGATAATAGCAGCCACGGGCCGACTGTACAACAGACGGTTCGGAATGTAAAAAACAAGCGGAACATGTTTTTTTACAACGATTTTCATTCGACAACAACCTCGACCTGTGTGCCGTCCGCAGCCTGTACTTCTACTAGCTTGCCGATCAAGCCGCTGTCCACCATCAGCAAGATCTGCTCAATATCGATCTGCTGAATGATATCAGCGTCCTTTGCCTGCGGGATAAATTTGGCGATTTCCAGTCCTACCTTGACCAGCGCCATCGGCAGATTTACACGCACCTTGTCCCCCTGCGGGGAATCTACCGTGACACGGAACAGCATGTCGTCAATGCTTTTGCGCTGCTCCTGCGGTACGAGCTGTACCGGCGCGCTGTCGGACAACAGCGCATCCACTGTTACCCCCAATTCCGCCGCCAGCTTTGGCAGCAGGGAGATGTCCGGGCAGGAATTGTCGGTTTCCCATTTGGATACTGCCTGTGCGGAAACTCCCAGCGCCTCCGCCAATGCTTCCTGTGTCAGCCCCCGCTGTTTGCGCAGCGTGGCGATGCGTTTTCCCAATTGATTCATGTTGTTTCCTCCGTTCGTGTTTTATGATGCTATTGTACCGCCTGTATCCCCCGGGCACAAGCGACCATCTGTTGACTGTGGCTCAACCATTCGGTGGAAAATCAACGAGAGGAAACAACCAGTGGTTGAGGAGATGGGGATGGTTGATTGCTATTTGTATATTTATTGTTTAAATATACAAATTATTGTGATATTAAGTAGTACTTATAAAAGCCTTCTTTGGTGTGCCAGATTTACAACTACCACCCTTAGTCTTCTTTTGAAAGGAGCTGGCACGGCGTAGCCGTGACTGAGGATTGTTTCCGAGTAGGTGTTTTGCCGTAAAGCTAATTTAGAGGCACTTACCTTGCTACAATCCCCCGTCATTTGCTTTGCAAATGACACCCCCTTTCAAAAGGGGGCTTAGTGAGAAGCCACTTACAGTACTGCGACCTTTCAAAAGGAGCCTTTGGGCATGCCGCGCCCAAAGCTCCTATAACCAGCCACGACAATTTATCACATCTCGTCCCTATCTATCACACTGTTGCAAAAATCCGGTAAATTCGTGGTAAATTCGTCATAAAAGCCCGTTTCTTCTTGCGTTCAGCTGTGGTATCATAAATACTGTATTAGAAGCATTTTAATGAGGGAATAAATTTATGGCAAACAAGCACAACGGCGGCTTTCTGCCGATCTCAAAAGAGGATATGCTGGCACGCGGCTGGTATTATTGCGACTTCCTGCTGGTGACAGGCGACGCATATGTAGACCATCCGTCATTTGGCACGGCGGTCATTTCCCGCGTGCTGGAAGATGCAGGCTATCGCGTGGCGATCCTGTCCCAGCCGGATTTCCGTTCCGAAGCGGATTTTACCGCAATGGGCCGCCCGCGCTATGCTGTGCTCATCAACAGCGGCAACATCGATTCCATGGTGGCGCACTATACCGCCGCCAAAAAGCGCCGCCATGATGATTCCTATTCCCCCGGCGGAAAGGGCGGCAAGCGTCCGGACCGCGCAGTAACGGTCTATGCCAAGCTAGCGCGCCGCGCGTTTCCCGATGTCCCGATCTACTTGGGCGGGTTGGAAGCCAGCCTGCGCCGGTTCGCACATTATGATTATTGGGCAGACCGTATTTTGCCGTCTATCCTACAGGATACCAGTGCAGACGGCCTGATGTTCGGCATGGGCGAACGCTCGGTATTGGAGATCGCCGCCAACCTAAAGGCAGGTAAGCGCGGTGTCGACGTTGTCAAACAGGTGCGCGGCACAGCCTATTTGACACAGGACAAAGAAGATATCTCCTTCCCGGCTGTGTGGTGCCCGTCTCTGGAGGAAACACTGGCAGACAAGGCAAGCTATGCGCAATCTGTCAAAATACAGTACGATCAGCAGGACCATATCACCGGCAAAGCTGTGATACAAAAGCATGGACACCGCCTGTTGGTACAGAACCCGCCTGCGCTGCCGCTGACGACCGAAGAGATGGACTGGGTCTATGGTTTGCCCTACGAGCGCACCTATCACCCGTCGTATGAAGCGGAGGGCGGCGTACCGGCAATTGCCGAGGTACAGTTTTCCATCATCCATAACCGCGGCTGCTTCGGCGGTTGCAATTTCTGTTCATTGGCGTTCCATCAGGGCAGGTATATCTCCTCCCGGTCACATGAATCCGTTGTTGCGGAAGCAAAACGCATTGCGCAGCACCCGGATTTTAAGGGCTATATCCATGATGTCGGCGGACCGACGGCAAATTTCCGTTTCCCGGCCTGCGCCAAGCAGGACAAGCACGGATTATGCCGGGACAAGCGCTGTCTATTCCCCAAGGCATGTTCCAACCTGCGGGCAGATCACAGCGATTATTTGACGCTGCTGCGCAAGCTGCGCGAAATTCCGGGCGTGAAAAAGGTGTTTGTCCGTTCCGGCCTGCGGTATGATTACATGATGGCGGACGACAACGACGAATTTTTCTTAGAACTGGTCAAATATCACATCAGCGGACAGTTGAAGGTTGCACCGGAACACATGAGCGACCATGCGCTGTATTATATGGGCAAACCGTCGTTTGACGTCTACCGCCGGTTTAAAGAGCGGTATGAGCGCATCAACGCCAAGCTGGGCAAAAAGCAGTATCTTGTCCCCTATCTGATGTCGTCGCATCCGGGCGCGGAGCTTGGCGACGCGGTGCATCTGGCGGAATATCTAAATTCCATCGGTTACATGCCGCAGCAGGTGCAGGACTTCTACCCCACGCCGGGCACATTGTCCACTGCGATGTATTATTCTGAAATCGATCCGCGCACGATGAAGCCGGTGTATGTCGCCAAAACGCCAGAGGAAAAGGCGATGCAGCGCGCCCTGCTGCAATGGCGCAGACCGGACAAGCGTGCCATCGTCATTCAGGCGCTCAAGCAGGCAGGCCGCGAAGACCTGATCGGCTATGGAAAGGAATGCCTGATCCATCCGCGGCCGAATGAGCATTTTGCGCACCTGCATCAGCCCAAACCACAGCAGAAAGCAAAACAATCGCGGAATCAGAAACATCCAAGGCAGGAGCCGCGCAGGGGCAAAGCCGCACGTCCTGCCAAGCGCACGAAGCGGAGGAAAGGGCAATAGGCTCCTCTTTGAGGGAGGGAAATGCGAAGCGTCTTTATTGAGATTTATCTCAGCGCGAACGATTTACTTCTTCACTCCCTCCGTCACAGCTAACGCTGTGCCATCCTGCTCCTGCTTCGCAGGGTATGCCACTGGCATACCGCAGCCCTCATCCGAGGGGGGCTTGGGTGCGCAAGATTTACAGCTATAGCCCTTAGGCTCCCTCTTAGAGGGAGCTGGCAGTGCCGAAGGCGCTGACTGAGGGAGTGATTCCGAAGCGTCTTCATCGAAATTTATCTTGGCGCGAACGATTTACTTTTCACTCCCTCCACCACCGCTACGCGGCGGTCCTCTCCCTCATCCGAGGGAAGCAAATAAGGCTAACGATTATCACCAAACTTTACTGGAGAATACATTATGTGGATTGCAGACAAATGGAAGGAATTTGAGGTGCTGGACTGCGGCGGCGGCGAGAAGGTCGAACGCTGGGGCAAGCAGATACTCGTACGCCCGGACCCACAGGCGGTCTGGCCCAAGCAAAAGGGCGTTTCCGCGTGGACACACGCCAACGCGACCTATCACCGCTCGTCCTCCGGCGGCGGCAAATGGAACATCAAAAAATTACCGCCGCAGTGGGATATTCACTACCGCGAGTTGACGTTCCATATCAAGCCGATGAGCTTTAAGCACACCGGTCTATTCCCGGAGCAGGCGGCAAACTGGGATTTTATCGACGGGCTGATCCGTCATTCGGATAAGCCGGTACGCGTGCTCAATCTGTTCGCCTATACCGGCGGCGCGACGCTGGCGGCAGCTGCGGCAGGCGCAAGCGTATGCCATGTCGACGCGTCCAAGGGTATGACCCAGTGGGCGCGGGAAAATGCAGCCGCTTCTGGGCTGGCTGACCGCCCGATCCGCTGGATTGTGGACGACTGCAAAAAGTTCGTCGAGCGCGAGATCCGCCGGGGCAGACGGTATGACGGCGTCATCATGGACCCGCCGAGCTACGGCAGAGGCCCGACCGGCGAGGTCTGGAAGATCGAAAATGACATCGCAAAGTTTATTTCGCTGGTGTCTGGCGTGCTGTCGGATGACCCGCTGTTTTTCTTAGTCAACAGCTATTCCACCGGACTTTCCCCGTCTGTCATGGGATATATCCTTGGCACGACGCTGGCGCCGCGCTTTGGCGGTCACATTGACTGCCAGGAGCTTGGTCTGCCGGTCAAATCCACAGGCTATGCACTGCCGTGCGGCAGCACGGCGCGATGGGTCAATCCGAATCGATAAAAAGAGGTAACAGCATGTCGGAAATGATTCAGGCGGAAAACCTAACCTTCCGCTATACGGATTTCTCCCATGCGGCGCATTTGGCGCTGGAGGGAGTGAACCTCACAATCCCACATGGACAATTTGCAGCGATCCTTGGGCGCAATGGCTCAGGGAAGTCGACCTTTGCGCGGCACTGCAACGCGATCGCCCTGCCCTCCGGCGGGTGCGTGCTGGTAGACGGGATGAATACCACAGACGACAGCAAGCTGTGGGATATCCGCCGCGCATGCAGCATGGTATTTCAAAACCCGGACAACCAGATCGTGGCGACCGTCGTGGAAGAGGACGTCGCCTTCGGGCTGGAAAATATGGGCGTCCCGCCGAAGGAGATCCGCCGCCGCGTGGATGAAGCGTTACAGCTGGTCGGCATGTATGACTATCGCCAGCATGCGCCCCACCTGTTGTCCGGCGGGCAAAAGCAGCGCGTTGCCATCGCGGGCGTACTGGCGATGGAGCCGAAATGCATCGTACTGGACGAGCCCACCGCGATGCTCGACCCGCAGGGCCGTGCGGACGTCATGCGTGTGCTGCACCGGCTGCATGAAGAAAAGCATATTACCATTGTACTGATTACGCATCATATGGACGAAGCAGTACAGGCGCAGCGCGTCGCCGTACTGGATGGCGGGCATCTGATCTTGGACGGCACGCCGCGCAAAATATTTGTCCAGACAGAACGGTTAAAATCCCTCGGCCTTGCTGCGCCGCAGAGTGTCCAGCTGATGGAAGCGCTCAATGCGCAGGCGGACGCCGATCTGCAAACCGATGCGCTGACGGTAAGCGAATGCGCGGACCGTCTGGAAGCGTGGCTGAAAGGGGGCGCGGCCCATGCGTGAACAGCCGATTTTAGCGGTGCGCGACCTGTCGCATGTATACAGCGCAGGCACGCCGTTTGAGCACACCGCGCTGGACGGGGTCAACCTGACCATCAGGCAGGGCGAGCTGATCGCGCTGCTCGGACATACCGGCTCCGGCAAGTCCACGCTCATCCAGCATTTAAATGGCTTGCTCAAGCCGACCCACGGACAGGTGCTGTACCGCGGGCAGGATATCTTTGCAAAGGACACAAATATCCGCGACATTCGGTTCCGCATCGGGCTGGTGTTCCAGTACCCGGAATATCAGCTGTTTGAGGAGACGGTGGGGCAGGATATCGCCTATGGCCCGATGAATATGGGACTGGAGCATACCGAGATCGACCGCCGCGTTGCGGAGGCGATGGACGCAGTCGGTCTACCGCAGTCTCTGCGGGAGCAATCGCCGTTCGCGCTGTCCGGCGGACAGAAGCGCCGCGTCGCGCTGGCGGGCGTCATTGCCATGCAGCCGGAGGTATTGATCCTCGACGAGCCGACCGCCGGGCTTGACCCGTCCGGCCGGGAGGAAATGCTCGGCATGATCCGCCGCCTGCATGACGAACACGGCACAACCATCCTCATCGTGACACACTCGATGGAAGACGCGGCAAGCCTCGCCTCCCGTCTCATCGTCATGAAGGAAGGGCACATCTTCCTGACCGGCGCACCGTCCGAGGTATTTGCACAGGCGGAGGCGCTGGAACGCGCCGGATTGAGCGTACCGCAGGTGACAAAGATCCTGTTGGAGCTGAAAAAACGCGGTCTGCCGGTACGGACGGACTGCTTTACCGTCGAGCAGGCAGTGCAGCAGCTGCTCGCCTGCCGGAAGGAGGTGCGCGGATGCTGAAGGATATCACGTTGGGGCAGTATTTTCCGGGAAATTCCGTGCTGCACCGCGCCGACCCGCGCACGAAAATATTGCTGGTATTTGCCATCATTATTGCGATCTTCGTGTGTGACAGACCGCTGCCGTTTGTGCTGCTGGCGGTGTTT
>JAUNWG010000008.1 GCA_030540435.1 Eubacteriales bacterium | reverse complement strand
AATAATATATATTATTTAACGGTTGTCGAGTGTTCAAACGCCCCGCCCTTAAACTGGGGGGCGCTTCTTTCTGTTTTCCACATTTCCACAGAGTTTTGCACAGCGTAGATTTGAATATGAAATTTACACACTGTAATTTTCCTCTGTTGGAAAATCTTACTTATTTTTCTTTATGCTCTTCTGTAAAAAAATATTTCATTCTTTCCTCAAATCTATCCAGCGTACTACACCTTAGTAAATCATTCGGTGCTTCCGGCTCTTCTGGACCGTAACTTACTATTTCCGCTTCGATACGGTATAGCTCAGGGATTCCCTTTCTTCCCATTGCGTCACAGTCAAAATACTTGCTTATGACCGGGCAAACCACCTGCTCAATCTCCAAGGCAAATTGACGTTGTGTTTCTGGTGAAAGTTCTTCATATTGCCGTCGCGCAATATCATGCAGCATCAAAATGCCATCCATATACGCATCATAGAGCTTCGTTTTGTTTTGCCCCAAGTGATATGGATACCGTTCTGGAGCCAGCATGACTTTCAAATATGCTTCTTTCTGTTTCCCATTGAAGCCATCTGCGATCTGCTCAAAAAACTGGTCGTATTCCCCCGCCAAATAGTCAGAGGTAACATCCAACCTTTTAGCCAATGCTTCTAATAGTTCATGACGAATCTCTCCATCATGTTTTGCACGCCGAATTGTTTTTTCTGACCAGCCAACGCCACCCTCATCCACACTTTTTCCAAGCTGTTGTATAGTAACCTTCGCCCGCTTTTTCGCATCCATAAATCGCTCCCACTTGAAATCATCCTTCTTGATTTTCCTATTGGACATTCTCCACCTCTATTTTTCGGACATTATTGACCGTTTTGGGTAATTGTATTTTATCTCATCTTCGCTTATAATTCAAGCATATCACCGGATAAAACACAAAAACAGGAGGTTTATTATGGATACTGAACTGATGGAAAACAACAAAGTAATCGTGAATATTGACATTAGTGGACTAGCTGCTTTCGGAATCACAGCGATTACGGTTGCTGGATTTTGTTTCTGTTTTTATACGAGCATAAGAAATAATTGCACAATACAGTTTGGCACATTCTCTTTATCACCAAGGCAGTCTATCGCACCGCTGACAGCATAAAAAGTCAGACCGATGGCAGTTTCCTTCCATCGGTCTTTTACTCATTTGAACTATATGAAATTCACTATTACAGGCAAAGATTAACTCTCTACGTTCCTCCGCATTTTTCTACAAAATAAATTTATACATTTATTCATTGCGTTTGGATTGAAAAACATGAATAGCAGTCCCAATCGCCAAACCGATTAAAGAGATCACCGCGCCAATGAAGAACAGCTCAAACATCGGCATATTAATTTTTTGGTATGCCAGCATATTGCCTAAGCTAGAGGTCATGTATTCCGCAAGCATAAACATGACACCGAAATAAATTGCGGAAAACCACTTGTATCCGCCCCAGATATCGTGCTTTCCAATCAGTATAGAAAGGATAAACGTTGCAAGCGGGAGTGCCAAATAAAACACGAGCAGTGAATACCCTATCCCATCGCCGGGGTCCATAAAAATCCAGAAATACAGCACTGCTACGAGCCAGATCACAAAGTATACTGCAAACAAAGACAGTCCGGAAAATTTACGGTTTTCTTTCGTCATATTTTTGTTTTGCTCAAAGACATTCTGTTTGTTCGACATACGGATTCCTCCTTTTCGCAATGGAATCATCTCGAAGTTTGCTGTCTTCCGTTTTTCCGCCGCCGTTTTCCGTCACACCTCCCCACGAAAGCGGTACTGGATTGCCTCTGCAATATGCGCCGCTGAGATCGTTTCCTCCCCGGCAAGGTCCGCGATCGTGCGCGCCAGACGCAGCACGCGGTCATAGCTGCGTGCCGTCATGCCGAGGCGCTCAAATGCGGAGTCCATCAGCTGTTGTCCCGCCGCGTCCGGCTTACAGAACCGTGCCAGCTGCGCCGGCAGCATATCCGCATTGCAGTTGACCGGCGTACCGCGATAGCGTTCCAGCTGGCGCTGCCGCGCCGCGACCACACGCGCACGGATATCCGCCGAGCTTTCCGCCGGCTTTCGCGCGGACAGCTCCTTGAGTGGCACCGGACGCACATCCATCTGAATGTCGATGCGGTCGAGCAGCGGACCGGAAATTTTTTTGCGATAATTGCGCACCTCGGTCGGCGTGCAGCGGCAGCGCCCCGACGGATGCCCATACCAACCGCATTTACACGGATTCATCGCGCAAATGAGCATAAATTTCGCCGGATAGGTGACGCGACCCGCCATGCGGACGATGGACACCTGCCCATCCTCCAGCGGCTGGCGCAGAACCTCCAGCGCATCGCTGCGAAACTCCGGCAGCTCATCAAGGAACAGCACGCCATTATGGGCAAGACTCAGCTCGCCCGGTACCGGGATACCGGTACCGCCGCCCGCAATGCCCGCCGCACTCGTCGTATGGTGCGGTGCGCGGATGGGGCGCAGATCGCTGCGCGCCGCGGCATCGCCGGCTCCGATGACCGAATAAATGCGCACAACATCCATCTTTTCCGCTGGCGTCATCGGCGGCAAGATCGTGCCGATGCGCTTTGCCATCATGCTTTTGCCGGAGCCGGGCGAACCGCACATCAACATATTGTGCCCGCCTGCCGCTGCGATCTCCATGGCCCGCTTGACATTTTCCTGTCCCATGACATCGCGGAAATCCGGCTGATCGCCCAAATACGGCTCGTTTGCGGGCCGCAGCTGGTACGGTTCCAGTACATTCTCACCCGTCAAATGATCGATAATCTGCCGCACATGCCCGACTGCATAAATTGTCAGCCCGCCGCCTGCCAGCGCGGCTTCTTCTGCGTTCTGCTCCGGCAGGAACAGGTACTGTTTCCCTGCGTCGCGCACCGCCATTGCCATGGAAAGCGCACCCTTCACCGGGCGAAGCTGACCGCTCAGGCTGATCTCCCCAATGAATACGCTGTCCGCCGGAAGCTTGCCGTCCAGATTCCCCGCCGCTGCGATCAGCCCGAGCAATACCGGCAGGTCATAGACCGCGCCTTCCTTTTTGATATCAGCCGGTGCAAGGTTGACCGTTTTTCGGCACGGCGGGATAGACATCCCGATGCTGCGCGCCGCCGTCATGACACGCTCCTTTGACTCACGCACAGCTGCTCCCGGCAGTCCGACAAGATCAAACGCCGGCATGCCGTTTGCAACGCTGCACTCCACCGTCACCAGATATCCTTCTATGCCATAAAGCCCTGCGGAATACACGGTTGAAATCATTTCTTTCTATCCCCTTTTGTTCTGGCGTTTCTTCCGGTTTGTTGTTCTCATTTTACCACAAATTGGTTTGATTCGCAATTCCCAGTCTATGTTCCCATAAATTGATAAAAAAATATCAAAGATTTCATCAAAAGGGTACAATTGATAATTCTATCTGGTTTTTTCCCGATTTTTTTGTGTTATTTGCGTAAATAATTTCGGTTTTATGTTTACATTGCAATTTTTTTTTGATAAAATGAATAAGGTTAAGGGGCTGCCAGAGGCAGTTTCCTTCCCCTTCGTTCTGTTTCGCCGCGGTCAGCCCACTCCTGATCGTCCCCGAAGCGAGTCCGCTGTTTGACAGGATTTTGGCAAACTGTCGAACAGCTTTAACGAAAAACTATATAGGAGGAACGATATCATCATGGCAAGAAAAATGAAATCCATGGACGGCAACACTGCTGCGGCACACGTATCTTATGCGTTTACCGAAGTAGCTGGTATCTACCCGATCACTCCGTCCAGCCCGATGGCCGACAATGTTGACCAGTGGGCAGCTGCCGGCAGAAAGAACATTTTTGGCACAACTGTTAAGGTTGTTGAAATGGAATCTGAGGCTGGCGCATCCGGTACTGTACACGGCTCCCTGGCAGCTGGTGCACTCACCACCACCTATACCGCTTCTCAGGGCCTGCTCCTGATGATCCCGAACATGTACAAGATCGCAGGCGAGCTTCTGCCGTGCGTATTCCATGTTTCCGCTCGTACCGTGGCATCCCATGCACTGAACATCTTTGGCGACCATTCCGACGTCATGGCATGTCGTCAGACCGGTTTCGCAATGCTGTGTGAAACCAATCCGCAGGAGGTCATGGACCTGTCTGCTGTTGCACATCTGGCAACCATCGAAAGCCGCGTTCCGTTTATCAACTTCTTCGACGGCTTCCGCACCTCCCACGAGATCCAGAAGATCGAGGTTTGGGACTACGACGATCTGGCTGACATGACCGACATGGATGCTGTTGATGCATTCCGCAAGCGTTCCCTGAACCCAGAGCGTCCGGTAATGCGCGGCTCCCACGAAAACGGCGACGTTTTCTTCCAGCACCGTGAAGCATGCAACAAGTACTATGATGCTGTTCCGGCTATCGTAGAAAAGTACATGGGCAAGGTAAACGAGAAGCTGGGCACCGATTATCAGCTGTTCAACTACTATGGCGCACCGGACGCTGAGCGCGTTATCATCGCTATGGGCTCCATCTGCGACGTAGCAGAAGAAGTTATTGATTACCTCACCGCTAAGGGCGAGAAGGTCGGCCTGGTCAAGGTTCGCCTGTTCCGTCCGTTCCGTGCAGACAAGCTGATCGAAGCAATCCCGTCCACTGCAAAGAAGATCGCAGTGCTCGACCGCACCAAGGAGCCTGGCTCTCTGGGCGAGCCGCTGTATCAGGACGTTGTCACCGCTCTGGCTACCCACGGCATCACCGGCATCACTGTTACCGGCGGCCGCTACGGTCTGGGCTCTAAGGACACGCCTCCGTCTTCTGTATTCGCAGTTTATGAGGATCTGGCAAGCGATACACCGAAGTCCCAGTTCGTTATCGGCATCACCGATGACGTTACCATGCTCTCTCTCGAGGAGAAGCCGTCCCCGAATACCGCTGCGGAAGGCACCATCGAGTGTAAGTTCTGGGGTCTCGGCGGCGACGGCACGGTTGGCGCGAACAAGAACTCCATCAAGATCATCGGCGACAACACCGATAACTACGTACAGGCGTACTTCCAGTACGACTCCAAGAAGACCGGCGGCGTAACCGTATCCCACCTGCGTTTTGGTGAGAAGCCGATCAAGTCTCCTTACTACATCAACAAGGCTGACTTTGTAGCCTGCCACAACCCGTCCTACGTTGTCAAGGGCTACAAGATGGTCAACGACGTAAAGCCGGGCGGCGTATTCCTCATCAACTGCCAGTGGACTCCGGAAGAGCTGAACGAGTACATGCCGGCTGAGGCAAAGCGCTACATCGCAAAGAACAATGTACAGCTGTACACCATCAATGCAATCGACCTGGCAATCGAGATCGGCATGGGCAAGCGTACCAATACCATCCTCCAGTCTGCATTCTTCTCCCTGGCAAAGGTAATGCCGGAAGAGACTGCAATCCAGCTGATGAAGGACGCTGCTACCCATTCCTACCTGAAGAAGGGTCAGGATGTCGTTGATATGAACCATAAGGCAATCGAGCTTGGCGCTTCTGCATATGTCAAGATCGATATTCCGGCTGATTGGGCTGACGCAGCAGACGCTGCTCCGGCTGCTGCTCCGGAAGGCCGCGAGAAGACCGTCAAGATGGTCACCGACCTGCTCGACCCGATCGGTCGTATGGACGGCGATTCCCTGCCGGTATCTGCATTCAACGATTATGTTGACGGCACCTTCGAGCATGGCGCATCTGCATACGAGAAGCGCGGCACCGCTGTCACCGTTCCGACTTGGGATGCTGAGAAGTGTGTACAGTGCAACCAGTGTGCATATGTTTGCCCACATGCTACCATCCGTCCGTTCGCACTGACCGAGGATGAAGTCAAGGCTGCTCCGGCTGCTATCAAGACTGCTCCGATCAAGGTTGGCGCTGGCAAGGGCGTTTACTCCTTCACCATGTCTGTTTCCCCGCTGGACTGCATGGGCTGTGGCGTCTGCATCGGCGTTTGCCCGACCAACGCACTGACTATGGTTCCGCAGCATGAGGAAGCTGCACAGGCTGAGGTATTTGATTATACTGTTAACAAGGTTTCCCGCAAGCCGGAAATGGAAGACATCAAGTCCGTCAAGGGCTCCCAGTTCAAGCAGCCGCTGCTTGAGTTCTCTGGTTCCTGCGCAGGCTGTGCTGAGACCTCTTATGCCCGCCTGATCACCCAGGTTTGCGGCGATAGAATGTACATCTCCAATGCAACTGGTTGTTCCTCTATCTGGGGCGGCCCGGCTGCTACTTCCCCGTACACGGTTGACAAGGACGGCCACGGTCCGGCATGGGCAAACTCCCTGTTTGAGGATAACGCACAGCATGGTCTGGGCATGTACCACGGCCAGAAGGCGATCCGTGAGAGCCTGATCGAAAAGGTTCAGAAGATCGCTGCTGACGAGCGTGCATCTGACGAGCTGAAGGCTGCTGTTGATGCATTCATTTCCACCAAGGACAACGGCGCTGAAAACGAGGCTCCGGCTAAGGCGCTGCTGGCTGAGCTTGAAAAGGTTGCAGCTGCTGGTTGCCCGGATGCTGCTTATGTCGTTGCAAACGGCGAGTATCTGGCGAAGAAGTCCGTATGGATCTTCGGCGGCGACGGCTGGGCATATGACATCGGCTTCGGCGGTCTGGATCATGTTCTGGCATCCGGCGAGGATGTAAATGTCATGGTATTCGACACCGAGGTTTACTCCAACACCGGCGGACAGGCTTCCAAGGCTACCAACATCGGCGCTGTTGCACAGTTCGCAGCTGCTGGTAAGACAATCCAGAAGAAGTCCCTGGCTGAGATCGCAATGTCTTATGGCTACATCTACGTTGCTCAGGTAGCTATGGGTGCAAATCCGCAGCAGACCCTGAAGGCAATTGCAGAAGCAGAAGCATATCCGGGACCGTCTCTGGTCATCGGCTACGCTCCGTGTGAGATGCACTCCATCAAGGGCGGCATGAAGAACTGCCAGTCCGAGATGAAGAAGGCTGTTGAGTGCGGCTACTGGAACATGTTCCGCTTCAACCCGTCCCTGAAGGCAGAGGGCAAGAACCCGTTCATCCTCGACTCCAAGGCACCGAAGGAAGGCTACCAGAACTTCCTGATGGGCGAGGCTCGTTACTCCGCTCTGACCCGTTCCTTCCCGGAGCGTGCAAAGGAGCTGTTCGCAGAGTCCGAGGTTCAGGCTGCAAAGCGCTATCAGCACCTGCTCAAGCTGCAGGAGATGTACGGCAGCGAGCAGTAATATCTGTTCCGAATCCTATAAAATTAGCGTCCGGCGGTTTTACCGCCGGACGTTTTTATGTTATACTAAGGGCATAAATGAGAGGAGGAATTTTCATATGAAGCAATTTCCATTCGTATTTATCGTTATGTCCCCCGACCATGACAGCAGTGTCCACAATGCAGTCATGGAATCCCCTATGTGCAAAAGCATGATGGTCGGCGTAAAGGATCTGGATGATGCATGTGTACAGGCAAAAAAGCTGGTAGATGCCGGTGCAGTCAAAAAAATCGAGCTGTGCGGCGCTTTCGGCAAGGAAGGCGCACAGGCAGTCCGCGATGCCGTTGGCGACGGTGTTATCGTCAGCTATATCGTCAATCTGGAGTAACCACCGAAACGTGCACTCGAAAAAGCAGCGAATCATGCATTCGCTGCTTTTATTT
The DNA here is from genome assembly GCA_030540435.1 of Eubacteriales bacterium. Taxonomy (GTDB): domain Bacteria; phylum Bacillota; class Clostridia; order Oscillospirales; family Butyricicoccaceae; genus Butyricicoccus_A. The sequence goes on along the minus strand of JAUNWG010000008.1, from coordinate 51,332 downwards.
TGTCATTCCCTCTTGCATTTCTATCTGTATTGTTGTATTATTGTATTAACAACTTAGTACATTGATATAAAAGCGGAGCAAGCCATTGCCGCCAGCTTTCCATGCGCGCAATGCACATGCCGGCAGACAATATCCCAATGACAACAAACTGATACGATTCCGACAGAATTTCGTAAGATATTGGTTGGCTTTTCCGCAAGAACTATACTGTATACTATGGAAAAGAAAGAAGGGAGGGACAGTCAGCGTATGCTGTCTGGAAAATACATGAAACACATTTTAATTTTAACCGGTCGGTTTGGCATGGGGCATTGCTGTGCTGCCGAAGCGATCCGTCAGGAAATTTCAGCTATCAATCCGCAGGCGGAAGTACATATCATAGACCTCATCGACTATCTGTTCCCTCGCGGCAGTGAACTGATTTACTGTGCGTTCGCCCATCTGGTCAACCGTTATTCCGCTGTTTATAATTACCTCAACCGCGCTGCAGGCCGCTGTAGTATCCTGCCAATGAATGCGGTAATCATGCGTAAACTAGACCGCCTGCTGTGCGATCATCAGGCGGATATCGTGGTTTCCACGCTTCCCATCTGTTCGCAGTGCATTTCCGCCTACAAACAGCAGCGAGATGCACACATTCCGCTGTACACCTATATCACCGATATCGGCGCACAGGACGAATGGATCGTGCCGCATACAGATGCCTATTTTGTCGGTGCGCGCGACACAAAAGACGAGCTCATCCGCAAGGGTATCTGCGCCGACCGCATTCATATCTGCGGTATTCCGGTGCGGCGTGACTTCCTGCACCCGGTATCGCACGCTTCCGCCTCTGGGCAAACAGAGCTGCTCATCATGGGCGGCGGGCTGGGGCTGATCCCGTCCTCTGACACCTTTTTATCCGCACTTAGCCGCATGCATGGCATCCATCTGACCGTCATAACCGGTAAAAATCAGGCGCTTTATACGCGCCTGAAAGCACAGTATCCGTCAATCACCGTTATTGGCTACACAGAACAGGTCGCACATTACATGCGAAATGCCGACCTGCTTATCACAAAGTCCGGCGGCATCACGACATTTGAAGCCATCCACTGCGCAACGCCGCTGTATGTGATCCATCCGTTTCTCATGCAGGAGATCGGCAATGCGGAATACATCGAGCGCAACCACATCGGACGTGTCTTGTGGTCAAACTCTGATGATGTGACATATGATATCCTTTCCCTGCTGCAAAGCCACGCACAGCTCACTGCCATGAAGCAAAACATGGAACAGATTTGTCGTGGGCTGGAAGCAACATGCCCCGCAGCTTATTTCGGTGGTGAAGCCTCATGAACAAAAAGTATCTCATCGGTGCGCTGTCCGCGGCAGCGCTGGGCTATTCCGTCGTGCCGACTTACATCTGCAAACTGCGCCAGCGGCTGCACCGCTCGATGGGCGGGCGCACACTGTATCTGACCTTTGATGACGGTCCTGATCCGCGCTACACGCCGGAACTGCTCGATTTGCTGGCTGAATACAACATCAAGGCAAGTTTCTTCGTCGTGGCGCAGTCCGCACAGCGCAATCCGGCTATCATCGCCCGCATGAAGCGCGAAGGGCATGCCATTTGCCTGCACTCGCTGTGCCACAAAAATGGTATGCTCCAGCCGCCAGTTTCCGCCTGGAGAGATTTCGAACAGGCTGTTACCACCATGCAGAAGCTCGGTGTGCCGGTGCGTTATTTCCGTCCGCCTTGGGGACACTGGAATGTTATCTCTCTCACACAGCTGCACCGGTATGGCATGACACCAGTCCTGTGGGATGTGATGGCGCAGGATTGGCGTGGTGACCTTTCTGTCAAAACCATCGAAGAACGCTTGCTGCGCCGCACGACTGGCGGCGATATCATCTGCCTGCACGACGGCCGGGGCGAAAACGGCGCGCCTGCCCGCACCATCGCGGCGCTGCGACGCACGCTTCCCCGCTGGATCTCTGAAGGCTATCGATTTGAAACGGTGATGCATGATGAAACGTAATCGTCCCCTTACCCGTATTCTCCTGAACGCTGCACTATTTGTCGGGCTGATCGCCCTGACGTTTTTTGTCTTGCTGCGCGGTCAGAATCTGTCCGAGCTTGCCGCCGTCCTGCGTGATGTAAAGGTACGGTATCTGCTGCTCGCCGCAGGCTGCATGTGTATTTTCCTGCTGTGCGAGGCGATCAACCTACACCGATGCCTGCGGCTGTTCGGCAGCCAGTGCAGCCTGCTGCACGCGGTCAAATATGCTTTGACCGGCTTTTTCTTCAGTTCTGTTACGCCGTCCGCCAGTGGCGGGCAGCCCATGCAGCTGTACACAATGCACCGCGACCATGTGCCAATGTCCCACGGCGCGCTCGCCCTGCTCATCCAATTCGCTTCCTTCCAGACCGTGACGGTTACATTTGCTGCAGCGGGCTTTGTATCGCAGTATGCCTTTCTGTCACAGGAGATCGGAAAATTCCGGTATGTCTTCGCGCTCGGCGCCGGTATCAACGCACTGCTTCTGCTGTTCACGCTGGCTGCAATTTTGTCCCGCCGGCTGTGTAATCTCCTGCGCCGTGCCGTACATAGCATCCTGCATGCACTGCACATCAAACGAGCTGCGGAGATCGATCGCAGTCTCGCCGAGCAGCTTGCGCTGTATCAGCAAAGCGCCGCCTGCCTGCGCCAAAATGTGCCTATAGTTTGCTTGATCCTCGCTGTTACAACCTTGCAAATCATCGCATTCTACAGCATTCCCTACTGGGTATATCTGTCGCTCGGCCTGCCGCTGTGTTCTTTCTGGCTGATTACCTCCATACAGGCTGTGCTGCATGTGGCGGTATCCTCCCTTCCGCTGCCGGGCGCGGTTGGTGCAAGCGAGAGCGCATTCCTGCTTCTGTTTCAGGCGATTTTCCCTGCGGCAGCACTGCACGACGCAATGCTGCTCAACCGTGGCGTGAGCTTTTACCTGTTTGTTGCGCTCAGCGGCATTGCCGTTGCGTTCTCCCTGTCCAGGCAAAAAAAGAACAGCGAAGCCATTTGACGGTGCGTCATTTGTCTCGCTGTTCTGTATTTTTATGGATTTGTTACATGGTATACACCTTAATGGTTTCATATACCTCATAGGCAGCCTTCATGGTCGCCATCTGAGAGCCCGGAAGCATAACGGATGCAGTACCCATAGCAACTGCAAACTTGGCGATCTCCTCGTAGGACATCCCCTGATTGTATGCATGTGCAATTGCACCCACCATCGCATCACCGGAGGCAATCGCACTCTTGTCTGCCGGACCTGCTTCCGCAATAATATACAGCGGCTTTTCGTCCTGATTCAGGAAGATTGCGCCATTCCAGCCAAGGGATGCACAGATCGTCTGTGCGCCCTGCTCCAACAGCGGTTTCGCATGGACAAATGCTTCCTCCGGATCATGTGTACGCGGCAGACCAGTCAGCTTTGCCAGCTCGATGGTATTCGGCTTGATGAAATCCGGCTTATACGGCAGCGCACTGCGCATGGTATCACCGTCACAGTCGATCAACAGCGAACAGCCAGCCTTTTTGATGATCTTAATGATTTTTAGGTATTGCTTTTCCTTCATACCGCGTGGAATCCGTCCACACAGAACAAATAGATTGCTCGGATCCAGATACAACTTCAGCTTTTCCAGAAAACGCAGATAATCTTCATCCTCTACTGCGGTGCCCGGCTCATTGAAATCCGTATGGCTGCCATCTGGATGAACGACCTGGGTATTCGTACGGGTCTCGCCCGTCACATCGGTAAAGTCATGCGTGATACCGAGTCCGGTCAGCGCATTTTTCAGTTGACGGCCATTATTTCCGGCTGTAAAGCCAAGTGCAATGCATTCACCGCCAAGAGAACGAATTGCCCGCGAAACATTGATGCCGCGTCCACCGACTTCAACGTAGCTTTGAACGACACTGTTAACAGCGCCAAACTCTACTGGCTCATCAACGATCAAAGTACGGTCAATCGCCGGATTCAGCGTTATCGTTATAATCATGGATAAACCCTCCTGCTTCTTACTAAAATGGGACGCACGGTTTATCTTGTAGTCCTATTTATATTGTACATAATTTATTGTGTATTGTAAATGGAAAATCAAAATTAAATGTGTTTATCTCTGTTAAAATTTCCTGTTTTTCGTGGTATTTCTCACAGAGTCACGCAAATACTGAACGCCATGTCGGCAAAGTCAAATAGATAGAAACTTATATTTTTTACGCATATTTACATGTCCACTTCATGCGGCTCCTCGTCTGCCGCATAAAGCTCCCGCCGGATCACGCCGAACAGATCCTCCGCCATCGTCAGGATATTGTGGATCTGCGCCTCCGTAATCTCAAACGGCAGGTCGGTCGGATAGCGCGTTTCAATGTAATAGTTATTGAGCGCCGCGCTTTCCCCCAGATACCGCGTAAACCGGTCATCGACCATCGCCGCCTGACGACACAGGAAGGTCAGGTTGTGCCCGTCAAAGTGCCGTCCCACGCGGAACAGCAGATATCCCTTGAGCGCCTTTTCGATCGCCTGCTGGCAATGGAATGCCACCGCCATCTCGTCCCCGCCCCATGTGAGCAGGATACGCGCACTCTGCAAATCGCTCAGCGCCTTTTCCAGCCATTTATAATAATACCGGCTGTCCGTGTTCCCTTTACGGCGTCTTCCCATACAGCACCGTTCCCTTCTTCTCTATCGCGGAGGCGTAGCTCCCGGCATCCTCCAGCAGCTCCCGCCATTCGTCTGTGCTGTACAGCAGAAACTGCACGGGAATCGATACATCAACCTTGAGGTACAGCGTGCGCATCAGGCTCTTCTTATCGCATTCATCCATAATAATGCACAGGTCTGCCGCCTTCAGGTCATGACTGCCTGCCACGACCTTTTCACCATATAATATCACACGGCGCGGCTGGCAGCACGCCAGGATCAACTTCAAAATCTCAGAAACCTGCATGGCTCCTTGCCCTCCTTTTATCTGCTTTCAAGTGTGGAAAAGACCGCTTCCGCCTGTACCTTTTCCTGCTCGCCGTCATAAGCCGCCACGCACAGGCTGCCGTTTTGCTGTATCCCGCGCATGAGCGACAGCTTTGTTCCGCAGATGCTCTCTGAAATATAATTGACTTGCAGCTGGGAGACCCATCGCGTAGCGTCCTCCTCCAGTCCAAAGGTATCCGAGAGGATATCCACCGCCTTGACATTGTTCAGATGGCAGTTGATGTCAATATCACTGTACCGCACAACACGGTCAAAGCACGGTTCCAGATTTTCCGCCCGGATTGCCCGGAGCATCTCTGTCTGTCCGGTCTGCTGCTCTGGGAAGCCCAGCCCAATTGACTGCGGGCGGACAAGGCGGCGTGTCTCCAAATCGACGATCGCCCATACAGTGACCGCACTGCCGACTTCTCCCTCCTCCGTCTCAAATACAAAGTCACGATACCATGATGCGCCGCGCACCTTGCGCGGGATGGTAGTCACACGCAGTTTTTCATAAAAATGCAGCGGGCGGTTGAGGGTATACTTTAGGCGTGAGAGCACCCAGAAGCAATTTTTCTTTTCCAGTTCTTCTCCGGAAATCCCCATCACAACCGCATGGCGTGTGGCGATATCCTGCATAAAATCAACAATGGCAGATGGGCGCGCAATGTGGCGGCTGTCGATCTGTCCGATGTCCAGTACATATTCTCTGGTAAGCTGGCACTCCGGCATACCGAAATCCTCCTGTTCTTTGTTATCTTTCTTATTTAGTATACTTCATTTGAGACAGAAAAGGAAGCGTTTCGTTGCCGTGTGCCTGAAAAAATGTTATACTGATACTGCAACACAGGAAAGGACGTGTTTGATATGAAAATTACGATGCAGCCGGTTTCTGACGCACAGCTCGAAGCACTCGCAGCACTTGCTGACGAAATCTGGCATGAGTTTTTCCCCTCCATCATCTCCGAGGGTCAAATCAATTATATGCTGAAAAAGTTCCAATCTGCCCCTGCAATGCGCGAGCAGATCGCGACCGGCGGTTATCGCTATTATTTCGTCATGCGCGGCGATGAAGCTATCGGCTATATCGGCATCCAGCCGGAGGACGAGCTGCTGTTCCTCAGCAAGCTGTACCTGAAAAAGGAATATCGCGGGCACGGCTACGGGCGGCAGATGATCGACTTTGTGGTGCAGCAGGCGCGCGAACTGGGCAAATCCGGCGTATACCTGACGGTAAACCGATTCAATGACGGTTCGGTCGGCGTGTACCACGCCACCGGCTTTGAGGTCGTGCGGACACAGGCCACCGACATCGGCAGCGGCTATGTGATGGATGATTATGTCTTCCAACTCTCGGTATAATCTGCACACCTTCCTGCGTAGGATAGAGCAGGAGGGTTGTCTATGAAAAAATTATTTGTACTTATTCTGCTATTCCTCGCGCTGACCTGCGGCATGGTCTGGTATTCCGCCGGTGTATCACCGCTTACTCTGCTGCATGTGCTGGCGTCAGCCGCACAATCCGAACCGGACAGCGGACAAACACCGGATACCGCATCAGCGGAAGAACCTGCCGCTCCCCCGTCTGCTTCCCCCACCGAAACACGCGCCATTTGGGTTGCAACAGCGTATGCGATCGATTATCCGTCCAACCCAACTACGGATGTGGAAGCGTTAAAAACGCGCTGTAACGCGATTTTGGACGCTGCAAAGGCGGATGGCTGCAATACCATCTACTTGCAGGTTCGTCCGGCGGCAGATGCGCTGTATCCCTCCGACCTGTTTCCATGGAGCCGATATCTGACCGGCACTTGCGGCACGGCGCCGGCAGACAGCTTCGATCCCCTCGCGTACTGGCTCCAGCAGGCGCACGCGCGCAGCATGAAGCTGGAAGCATGGGTCAATCCCTACCGCATTTGTGCCGGACAGAATGCCGCTTCCGATTTCGCGTCCCTGCCGGACAGCTCACCCGCCAAGCAGCATCCCGACTGGGTTGTCACCTGTGACGGCAGCTATTATTTCAACCCCGGTCTGGCAGAGGTGCGGCAGATGATCTGCGACGGCATCCGGGAGATCGTGGAAACCTACGACGTGGACGGCATTCAGTTTGACGACTATTTTTATCCGTCCACGGATTTTAACGACGCAGACACCTACGCCGCAGCTGCAACAGAGCTGAGCCGCGACGATTGGCGGCGCGACAATGTCAACCAGCTCGTGCAGATGGTGTATCAGACGGTGCATGAACATGCGAAAAACCCCGTGTGTGTGTTCGGCATCAGCCCGTCCGGCATCTGGCGCAACAAGGGCGTCAACGCCTTTGGCGGCAGCGATACCAACGGTTATGAGCATTATTCTTCTGCTTATGCCGACTCGCTGACATGGATCAAAAACGGCTGGATTGATTACATCTGCCCGCAAATTTATTGGGAGATTGGCGATACTGCCGCGGATTTCGACACACTGGCACGCTGGTGGGCGCGGCAGGTGGATGGGACGAATGTCGATCTGATCCTCGGTCTTGCCGCCTATAAGATCGGTGACGCACAGTATGGCACTGTCTGGCAAAATGACGGCTGTGCGGAGATTGGACGGCAGCTCAACCTCTCCCGGGAGATCAGCGGCATCCGCGGCTGTGCGGTATTCAGCTGCCGCAATCTGGAGCAGACCGCCGGTTTGGACAGTATCTTACAGCAAAAATGGACGGAACAATAACACAGCGGACGGAATCCTCAGCATTCCGTCCGCTTTTTTCTCACGATGATTCTTTTTATTGCGCCTGTGCGCACTGTTCCCGGTGCGCACATCCCGCGCAGGCTTCCTCGGTACAGCCCTCCACTTTGCCTTCGGCTTTTTCCTTCTTTTCCGCTTCCAGCATACCGACGAGCAGCGCGCCGACCTGCATATCCGCATCCCCATATGCGCCTGGGAATGGGGCGATGCCCGCCGTCAGCAGCGCCATCTGCGCGGCAGACTCCAGTCTGCCGCACACCAGAATGCCAACGCCCTGCGCTTTGAGAAAGCCTGTCAACGCTTCCGCGCCGCAGCAGCCCGTGTCCACGACTTCCATATGGACAACACGGTCATCCTCCACGGTATATAGTTTAAACTGCTTTGTATTGCTAAAATCCTGGCATATCTGCCCGTTTTCATATGCTGCTGCAAATTTCATATCACGTTGCTCCTTCTCTGTGTGCTTTCTGTGTGTTTATTGTAATCTTAGCACAATGGCATACAGTTGGCAAGCGCTGTACAAAAAAGCAGTCCTCCCTGCGATTACACAAGGAGGACATTGTTATACAGTTTGTCTCAGGTTGGTGTTGAATGGTACAACAGCTGCACCCGCCATGCGGATGATGGAACGCACAACCGCCGCCAGCACATAACAGATATGCATGATATCGTCACCGATCGTATGTGACGCCTGTGCGGTGTAGCTCCGGTGCTGCTCGGTCAGAAACCGAATCAGTGCATCCGGCGACTGGGGAAGCTCCTCCAGTCGATGTTGTGCCCAACAGTCAAACTTTGTCTCATTGATCCGCCAATAAATCGTAATACCCGTTTTCTTTTCATAAATGTAATGGGCTAATAATCCGCGTCCATAGATATCGTCGTTGTGCGGGAAGCTAAAGAAATCTGTAATATAATGACAGATGACACCCAGCTCCTCGCTGAGCTTTGCGCCATTGTTTGCACAAATGGAAAAACCCTTCACAAAATCACGGATGCGCTGCATTACCTCGTCAAACATCAGGGATGGATAATGCCGCTTGGTCAGATATTCACCCTTCAAATCAGGTTTCAGATTGCCAAAGCAGAATGCCTTGCGGTCGAATGAAACGCCGTCTGTCTTCTCCACATAGTCCAGCAGGTAGTGTGCAACTGTTGTATGGGACACAGAATCCATCGGCATCAGCTCCTTTGTTTTGGTATCTCTATTTTACCATGTTATTCGCCAAAGGAAAAGGGATGTTTTCTGGAACTTTTTGCTAATTTTTGATATCAACATAAAATCAACACAAAGAATCAGCCCAGTTCCCGCTTTTTGCAGCAGAAACTGAGCCGGTAAAAAATCTTTCTTATTTTTATCACAGAGCGCGGAAATATTCACTCTTATAGCCCAGCTCGCCGTCCAGTGCGCGGTGCAGCTTGTCACACAGCGCCTCACGGTCGCGGTTGAGCGTGCCCTTGAGTGTGAGATAATTGGATGCATGGTTGGAGCGGAACACGCTGCCCTCGCTGTCAATGTGCTCCAGCATCAGCAAGGTCTCCTGCGCCACCTGCGGCGCGGTCAGCAGCTGGAATTTCCCTTCTTCCCATTCCTTTTGCAGCGGTGTATCGCCCTCAAACATCAGCGTCAGCAGGCCGATATAATCTGGCTTCATGCGGGAAAACGCATCTGCCGTGCCGATGGCGTGCTCGCGCCACATTTCCGTGCCGCCCAAGCCATTGATCGCCGTGACAGACAGCTTCATGCCCGCATCCTTGACCATCTGTCCGGCGCGGACGATCTCATCCACCGTTACACCCTTATTAATATGCGTCAGAACATCATCACAGCCGGATTCCAGTCCGAGATAGATCATCTTGAGGCCCAGCGAACGCAGCAGCTTGAGCTGCTCCGGCGTCTTAGTGAGGATGCTCTTAGGTGAGCCATAGCTGGTGACGCGGGTGCACTCCGGGATGGTATCGCGAATATGCTGCAGGATAATCGCAAGATCCTCTGTCCGGCGCATCAGTGCATCGCCATCCGCAAGGAAAATGCGTTCAATATGGCGGTATGCCTTGCGTGCAAGGATAAAATCCTCCAATACATCCTCCAGCTTGCGCAGATGGAACTGCTTTTCCTTATACATATCGCAGAAGGTGCACTTATTGTGGCTGCATCCGATCGTGACCTGTACGATCAGGCTGTATGCCTCGCTCGGCGGACGGAATACCCTGCCTTCGTATCTCATAAAAATAGCTCCTTTCGGAAGGTGAAAATTTATTATGCCATACAGTATACCACAGGCGGCGCGATCTTTCCAGACATAAAAACAGGCGGAACAGCATGATTGCGCTCCGCCTGGCTGGATCTGTAACAACTTACTCTTCGTCTTCTGTTTCTTCCGCTGCGTCTTCCTCTTCCGGCGCTTCCTCAGCTGCTTCTGCCTCTTCTGCTTCAGCTTCTGCCGGCTCTTCCATGCTCATCTGCTCTTCCGCAGCTTCGCAGGTCTCCTCTGTTGCTGCACATTCTTCCGCACACTCGCAAGCCTCACATGCGCTCTCGTTTTCAGCGTTCATATCATCCAGCTCGCTCATTGCCTTAAGCTCTGCCTCATGATATACCTGCTCGCTCTTGCTATGACGGTATGCTGCGACGCCCGCTGCAACAGCACCTGCTGCCGCGCCTGCTACTGCAATACCAATGCCAACTTTTTTCTTCATATTGTCATTCTTCTTTGCACCCATTTTTTTACTTCCTCTCGTTGCCGCGTTTCGCCGCGGGTATTGTGGTAAAATATTTCTCCCGCCGACATACGGCGGCAAGGCTTCTATCAAGCTGGACAACTTTCTGTCCTGTATTAGTTATATGTTACCACATTGTAATTCAATCTGTCAATCTTTCCATGAAATATTCCCAAATTTTCTTATGAATTTTTAGCATTTCCCATCAATTTACACCAAGATTACAAAATCTGTGAATGTTACCAATTGACGAATACGTGGAATATGCTATAATGAGCCAAGTTTCGGACGAATGAAAGGTGAAAAGCATGTCCAGCATTTCCACAAAACAGTTTCCCCTCCGCATTGGTATGCGTACGTTCAAGACTGCGCTTGCCGCCGGCATCGCCGTCGCTGTCGGCTACATGATCAACAGCCCGTATCCGCCGTTCCTCGCCATCGGTGCCCTCGGCTGTATGCAGTCCTCCATCACAGCATCCCTCAAGGGCGCACGTGATCTGACCATTGGCAACTTTATCGGCGCGCTGCTCGCTATGTTGTTTACTATGACATTTAACGGGCACTTGTCTGTCGGCTGCTTCCTCGGTGTCCTGATCATGATCGTCGTGTGCAACAGCCTGCATATGCATCCGTCGACGACCAGCCTTGCCTGTGTGGTATTCTGCTGTTGCCTGATGGATATCCCTTCACAGGACAACCTGCTGTATGGCATGGTCCGCTTCCGCGATACCTGTATCGGCACGATCATCGCACTCGGCGTCAATATGCTCATCCGCCCATACAGCGGCGCAGACCGTGCGAAGGCCGGTATTCTCCGTGCACAGCAGGCCATGCTGCCGCTGCTGGAGCAGCGTGTGCTGCGCGGACGCATCCCCGACCTGCGCGACCTGCGCATCAAAATCAACGATCTGGACTCCCGCATGGACGTCCTGCTGGATGAACGCATGAACAAATCCCTCAAAAAGTCTGAGGTCGCCTATCTGCGCGGCTGCCAGCAACTGCTGTGGAAAATGCGCGATTCGCTCATCGGCATCTGCTGCATCGATACCACGCCAAGCCCGTCGGAAAATAATCTCGCCCGTATGAATGCCCTTGGGCTGACAAAGGACGAAAAGCAGACGGAAAATATCCTCGACGGCATGTGCGATGCGCAGGATTTCGTGGTTTTTAACTACTATCTGAACATTTTTTTGGATTCCAATGAATATCTGAACCAGTTGATGCAGCTATAAGATCAAATCCCTCCCTGCGGTGCAGGGAGGGATTTTTTGCGCCTTAATGCAGGTTAAACCATGCATTCCTTCCGGCGTAAACCGCCTGATCGCCCAGCTCCTGCTCAATGCGGAGCAGCTGGTTATACTTTGCGACGCGGTCGGTACGGGACGGTGCGCCGGTCTTGATCTGTCCGGCATTCAGCGCCACGGCAAGGTCTGCGATGGTCGTATCCTCCGTCTCGCCGGAACGGTGGGAGATGACCGCCGTATAGCCTGCGCGGTTTGCCATTGTGACGGCATCTATCGTCTCGGTCAGCGTGCCGATCTGGTTTACCTTGATGAGGATGGAATTGGCAACGCCCATCTCGATGCCGTGGTGCAGACGGCTGGTATTGGTGACAAACAGGTCGTCACCCACCAGCTGCACCTTGTGCCCGATCAGGTCAGTCAGCTGCTTCCAGCCCTCCCAGTCCTCTTCCGCAAGGCCGTCCTCCAGCGAAATGATCGGATATTTTTCTGTCAACCGCGCCCAGTATTCCACCAGCTGTGCGCGGTTCATTTTTGTGCCCGCCTTTGGCAGCTGATAAAAGCCGCCGTCCTCCGGATGATACCATTCCGAGGAAGCCGCATCCATCGCAATGAGGAAATCCGCGCCCGGCGTATAGCCCGCCTTTTCGATTGCAGCGGTAATCACCTGCAATGCCTGCTCATCGCTGGTAAGATTGGGCGCAAAGCCGCCTTCATCGCCCACGCCGGCTGCGGGGGTACCGTTGTCCTTCAGTACGCCGCGCAGGGCATGGAACACCTCTGCACACTGGCGCAGGGCTTCATGGAAATCCCCCGCCCCCACCGGCATGACCATAAATTCCTGAATATCTACGTTATTGGAGGCGTGCGCGCCGCCGTTGAGAATATTCATCATCGGCACCGGCAGGGTCTTGGCATTCACGCCGCCCAGATAGGCATACAGCGGCAGACCCAGCGCCTTTGCCGCCGCATGTGCCGCTGCAAGGCTGACACCGAGGATGGCATTGGCGCCGAGGCGGGATTTGTTTTCCGTCCCGTCCAGCTCGACCATAATGCCGTCCAGCTCCGGCTGATTTGCCGCATCCAGACCGACCACAGCCTTCGCCAGCTCATTGTTGACCGCCTCCACGGCGTTCAGCACACCTTTGCCTCCATATCTGTCTTTGTCGCCGTCGCGCAGCTCACACGCCTCATACTGTCCGGTAGATGCGCCGGAGGGAACGGCTGCTCGTCCGACCACCAGCCCGCAGTCCGCATGTGTGCACACTTCAACCTCTACCGTCGGATTGCCGCGGGAATCCAATATTTCGCGCCCCGCTACGTCTATAATTTCAATCGCCTGTTTCATGCTGTCCTCCTGTATTTCTGCAATTTTGGACAGCATTTGACACACAAAAGCGGCAGACCACGAACGCCCGCACAGGGCAATCGCAATCTGCCGCAAACAATCATCTAAGCTAGCATACTTCTGAGGTCGCTTAGTCCATCAGGGACTTGCCGTCCATCTCAGCCGGCTGTGGCAGACCGAGCACTTCCAGCATCGTCGGTGCAATATCTGCCAGACGGCCCTCATGCAGGGTGCACGGATGACCAACAACACAGAACGGTACCGGGTTGCAGGAATGCGCGGTGAACGGGGAAACGCCGTCCTCCTCCAGCATCTGATCTGCATTGCCATGGTCCGCCGTAATCATTGCCACGCCGCCCATTTCAAGGATCGCGTCAACAGTTCTGCCGACACAGGTATCAACCGCTTCGACAGCCTTCTTTGCCGCCTCAAATACGCCGGTATGACCTACCATGTCGCAGTTCGCATAGTTCAGGATGATGACATCGAACTTGCCGCTCTTGATCTCCTCTACGACCTTGTCGCAAACGAGATATGCGCTCATCTCCGGCTGCAGGTCATAGGTTGCAACCTTCGGGGACGCAATCAGGTCACGGGACTCATTCTTATACGGAGCCTCCACACCACCGTTGAAGAAGAAGGTGACATGCGCATACTTCTCTGTCTCCGCAATACGCAGCTGGGTCAGACCATTTTCTGCGATATATTCACCGAAGGTATTTACCAGCGACTGCGGCTTGAATGCAATGTGGACATTCGGCATGGTCGCGTCATACTGAGTCATGCAGACATAGTATACCGGGAAGCAGCCGTTTCTGCGCTCAAAGCCGGTGAAGTCCGGATCAACGAAGGTACGGGTGATCTCACGCGCACGGTCCGGGCGGAAGTTTGCAAAGATAATGGAATCATTTTCCTTGATCTCTGCGCCCTTGGTGATGACAACCGGAACGACAAACTCGTCGGTCACGCCTGCGTCGTAGGATGCCTGCATTGCAGCGATCGGGTCAGGATTGTACTCGCCTTCGCCGTATACCATCGCCTCATATGCCTTAACAACACGCTCAAAGCGGTTATCGCGGTCCATTGCATAGTAACGGCCTTCGATGGTTGCGATCTTGCCGACGCCAAGCTCCTCCGTCTTTTCCTTCAGCTGACGGACATAGTCGATGCCGGAGGTCGGCGGAACGTCACGGCCATCCATAAAGCAGTGTACATATACCTTGGTCAGGCCATTCTTCTTTGCCAGCTCCAGCAGGCCGAAGATGTGCTCGATGTGGGAGTGCACGCCGCCATCGCTCATCAGACCATAGATATGCAGCGCACTGTCATGCTTCTTGCAGTTCTCCACTGCGCCGAGAAACGCCTCGTTCTCAAAGAACGGGCCGTCCTTGATCTGCTTGGAAATGCGGGTCAGCTCCTGATATACAACGCGGCCTGCGCCGATGTTGGTATGACCGACCTCACTGTTGCCCATCTGGCCGTCCGGCAGGCCGACATCAAGGCCGGAAGCACCGAGCTGGGTCGTCGGGTTCTCTGTAAACAGGCGGGTCAGGTTCGGATGATTTGCAGCATGGATTGCGTTGCCCATATCGCTGTCGCGCAGGCCAAAGCCGTCCATAATAATGAGTATTAACGGTTTTTTCATAATTAACCTCGATTCTGAGAATTTCAGTTTGTGATGGAAAGGGGAAGTTGTCTCACAAAGGCATCAGTATTTTCTCAACAAAGACCAATGTCCTGAAAAACAGCATATCGGCGGACCACCCGATCAATGAAGCAGCCCGCCGATGTCATGTGCAGTTAAATTACTCTGCTGCCGGTACCGGGTCCTGTGCAGCTTCAATGATTGCGCAGAAGTCCGGAGCCTTCAGAGATGCGCCGCCAATCAGGCCGCCGTCTACGTCCGGCTTGCTGAGCAGCTCAGCAGCGTTCTTTGCGTTCATGGAACCGCCGTACTGGATGGTGATAGCACGTGCAGCGCGGGCGCCGTACAGCTCTCTCAGGCAGTCACGGATTGCAGAGCAAACCTCGTTTGCCTGGTCAGCGGTAGCGGTCTTGCCGGTGCCAATTGCCCAGATCGGCTCGTAAGCGATGACAACCTTCTTGATGTCGTCAACCGAAACGCCCTGTACTGCGCACTTAACCTGCTTGCGAACGATCTCAGACCAGATGTCCTGCTCGCGCTCTGCCAGGGACTCGCCGACACAAACGATCGGACGGAAGCCGTTCTCCAGCGCAACCTTGACCTTCTTGTTGACGGTCTCGTCGGTCTCTGCAAAGTACTGACGGCGCTCGGAATGGCCGATGATAACGTACTTTACGCCGCACTCCTTCAGCATGTCAGCGGAAACCTCGCCGGTGTATGCGCCCTTCGGCTCGAAATGCATGTTCTCAGCGCCAATGGCGATCTTGGAACCCTTTGCAGCCTTAACAGCGGTCGGGATGTCTACGTACGGTACACACAGTACCATTTCACACCACTTTACCTTGCTGACCATCGGCTTCAGCTCTTCGATCAGTGCCTTTGCCTGGCTCGGTGTCATGTTCATCTTCCAGTTACCGGCAATAATAGTCTTACGATATCTGCGATTCATATTGGTTTTCCCCTTCCTAGAAAAAAATCCTTATTGTTATATCTCAGCGCCCTCCGGCTGTATGATGCACCCGGAGGGGGATACATCATACAGGAAAGGCGGTCTGAACAAAAATTACTTGTCCTGCAGGCAAGCGATACCCGGAAGGACCTTGCCCTCCATAAACTCCAGCGAAGCGCCGCCGCCGGTGGAGATATGGGTCATCTTGTCTGCATAGCCCAGCTGCTGGACTGCTGCTGCGGAGTCGCCGCCGCCGATGATGGTGATCGCATCGGTCTTGCTCAGTGCTTCTGCAACTGCCTTGGTGCCAACAGCAAACTTCTCAAATTCAAATACGCCCATCGGGCCATTCCAAATAACGGTACCTGCGTCCTTTACTGCATCGCAGTACAGCTCGACTGTCTTCGGACCGATATCCAGACCCTGCCAGCCGTCCGGGATCTTGCCGGACTCTACGACGTCAGAAGCTGCATCCGGTGCAAAGTTGTCTGCAATTACGGTATCAACCGGCAGCAGCAGCTTTACGCCCTTTGCCTTTGCCTTCTCAATCATTTCCAGCGCATAGCCCTTCCAGTCCTCTTCCAGCAGGGAATTGCCAATGCTGCCGCCCTGTGCTGCGGAGAAGGTGTATGCCATGCCGCCGCCGATGATGATGGTGTCAGCGATCTCAAGCAGGTTGTTGATAACGCCGATCTTGGAAGAAACCTTGGAGCCGCCCAGGATAGCGACCAGCGGGCGCTTCGGTGCAGCCAGTGCGCCGCCGATGACGTCCAGCTCCTTCTGGATCAGATAGCCGGAAACTGCCGGCAGGTAAGCTGCCACGCCTGCGGTGGAAGCATGTGCACGGTGTACGGTACCGAATGCATCCGAAACATATACGCCGTCAGCGCCAGCCAGATCAGCCAGAGCCTTTGCAAATTCCGGATCGTTCTTGGTCTCGCCCTTGTCATAGCGGAGGTTCTCCAGCAGCAGCAGCTCGCCCGGCTTGAGTGCAGCAGCCTTTGCCTTTGCATCGTCGCCTACGATATCCTTTGCCAGAATCACTTCCTTGCCCAGCAACTCAGACAGGCGTGCTGCAACCGGCGCCATAGACAACTCCGGCTTCCATTCGCCCTTCGGCTTGCCCATATGGGAGCACGCAATGACTGCTGCGCCCTTTTCCAGCAGATACTGGATGGTCGGCAGAGCTGCGCGGATACGCTTGTCGTCAGTGATGACGCCGCTGCCGTCCTTTGCCATCGGAACATTGAAGTCACAGCGAAGCAGTACCTTCTTGCCCGATACATTGATGTCTTCGACACTCTTCTTATTGTAGTCCATAGTATAACACTCCTTATTAACTGGAACAACGCACAGTGTTATGTGGAAAACGGAAAATAATTGCGTTTCCACCAAAAAATTATACCGTTTTGCCGCGTAGTTTGCAAGATACTTTTGTTAAAAAATACCCGTTTTTGCGAATTTTCCGGTAATTTTATACGTCAGGCCCGGGGCGCCGCGCGGAAAACGACCGCAATCGACTTCGGTCCGGCATTTGTCGGCACCGCTATGCCGAACGGACGGCGCTCGACAGAGCCAAAGCCCGCCTCCTTCAACAGCTTTTCTGTCAGTGCAATCTGCTCCTCCGGAACCGCCGCATACATGACATATGCCGTCTGATGTTCGCGGTCAACAGCCCTCTGGACTGTCATTTCCACCATCTTCGGCACGAGGTTTTTGTCGCCGCGCACCTTTGCGCACACGTCGACCGCACCCTCACGCACAAGCGAGATCGGACGCAGACCAAGCGCTTCGCCGACAAATGCGGCGCCGCCGGAAATACGGCCGCTCTTTTTCAAATGCTTCAGGCTGTAAACGCCGAGATACGCTTCGGTGCACTTGACGCGGCTGCGCATGACCGCTACGATTTCGGCAAATGACTTGCCTTCCTCCCGCAGCTTTGCGCCCTCGACGACGATATTGCCATACATATAGGTGTAGCTCTCGGAATCAATCAGCTCGATCACCATATCCTTGCCATATTCCTCATAGAACATGTCGCGCACGATATTGGCCGTCTGATAGGTGCCGGAGCCTTTTCCGTTGATGAGGATGCCGACACAGTGGGTGCAGCCCGCTTCCCTTGCCTTTTTGTACTGGTTCAGAAAGTCCTCAATTTTAACCTGCGAAGTCGTCGGAATATCATCATGGTCAAGCAGTACCTGCCAGTATTCCTCCGGCGAGATATCCAGATACTCACGATAAGTTTTCCCATCAATCTCAATTTGAATCGGAAGAATGTCAATATTCCAGCGTTCGATCTGCTCGCGTGACAGGTCAGCAGATGAATCTGTAAAGATGCAAATCTTTTCCATAAAAATCTATACCTCCGGAAATGGACCTGCGCTGCACAGGTCTGCGAAGTCGTTCTGCCGCAGCGCCTCATAAACCACAACGGCAACGCTGTTGGACAGGTTCAGGCAGCGCGCCCCTTCCCGCATCGGGATACGTACGCACCGTTCGGGATGCTCCCGCAGCATGTCCGCGGGCAGACCCTTCGTCTCCCTGCCAAACAGCAGGTAGGCATCCGGCGGATAGGTAACATCAGTATGGCGCTGCTGTCCCTTACTGGTTGCATAAAAATATGTGCCGTCCGGATTTTTCTCCCAAAATTCAGCCAGAGAATCATAATACCGTACATCCAACAGATGCCAGTAATCCAGCCCTGCACGCTTGAGCCGTTTATCCGAGATCTCAAATCCGAGCGGTCCGACCAGATGCAGCGTACAGCCGGTCACCGCGCAGGTGCGTGCAATATTGCCGGTGTTCTGTGGGATCTCCGGCTCTACCAAAACAATGCCCAGCATAGCTATTCCCCTTCATCCTAATAAGCCGACCGGTAAATACGCCAGTCATACCGGTCTTGTAATTATAATATGCTATTTTCGCGCCTATTTCAAGCGGCTTTTGCATCATAAAGCGAAAAAAGTGTTCCGCCCGATCTGTTTTTTACAGTTTTTTATCGAAAATACAAAAATGCCCTGCGGCTGTTCCGCCGCAGGGCAAAAAATATGATCGCATTTTGGTTATTTTTCGGTTTCTGCAAACCACGCACGTGTCTGCGCGATATCCGCCGCGATGGCAGCCTTCAGCTCCTCGCTGTCATCAAACCTGCGCTCCGGGCGCAGGAAATGCAGCAGCTCTACCTTGATGAACTTCCCATACAGATCGCCTTCAAAGTCCAACAGATGCGGCTCAATACAGGCAGCGGCGCCCTCGCCGAAGGTCGGATGCACACCGATATTGGTCACAGCGCTGTGCGCCTCGCCATCCGCAATCACGCGCGATACATACACGCCGAACGGCGGCGCCTGCATCTCCTGCGGCAGCGCGATGTTTACTGTACGGTAGCCCAGCGTGCGCCCGATGCGCCGCCCATGCTGTACCACGCCTGCGACCGTATACGGATGCCCCAGAAACTTCTGTGCGCGCTCCATGTTGCCCGCTGCGATTTGCTGGCGGATATAAGTGGAGCTGACCACGATATTGTCGATGCGGACATCCTGCACAATGTCACAACCGATGCCCAGCCGTGCGCATTCCTCCTGCAGGCGGTCCGGCGTGCCCTGCCCGCGGTGACCAAAGCGGTTATTGTGCCCGGTGATGACCCAGCACGCATGGAACCGTCCGACCAGTACATCGTCAATAAATTTGCGCCATTCCATATTGCGCAGCTCATCATTAAAATGCGCGAAAATGACTTCATCAACGCCGCCCCGTTCGCGGATCTCGTCGCCGCGGCATGCCGCCGATGTAATCAGCGGCACCTGACAGCCGGTGATGACAGTATCTGGATGGACATCAAATGTAAACACCGAAGAAATCGCATCGTTCTCCTGTGCACGCTGCACTGCCAGCTTCATCAGCTCCTGATGCCCGCAATGCACGCCGTCAAAATACCCCAGCGCGATCGCTCGCTTTGCGTCTTTCTCTATCATGATGGTTGATCCTCTTCCTCTCCGGCACGGTGCTCCGCCTTACCGGAATCTTTTTTCATAAAACAGCGCAAGCCCGCCGCGTGACAGCGTATCCACGCGTCCCAGCATCCAGAATGCGCCGTTGTAATACACGCGGCACAGTGTCCCCGTCTGCATCGGCATATCCGTCACATGCTCCGGCGTGATAAAGGCGCCGTTCTGCGCGCGCCCATAGCCATAGTCGTCAATCGTGACTGCGGGATAGTCCGCAAACAGGCTGTCCGTCGGCAGCAGCAACGCCTCGATCCGATCTTCATCCGCCGCTGTCTGGAGCTCGTCCAGCGTCAGGCTCTGCGCCAGCGTATACTGCCCGCTCATGGTGCGCTGGAGGGCAGTCATGACTGCATAAGTGCCCAGCCCTTCCCCAAGATCGTGGATCAGCGTGCGCACATAAGTGCCTTTGGAGCACAGCACGCGCAGTCTGCCGGTCTGGGTCTGCTCGTCAAACGCCAACAGCTCGGCTTCCTGCACAGTGATGGGGCGCGGCGTGCGCTCTACCTCCACGCCCTTGCGGGCGAGGTCATACAACCGCTTTCCGCCCACCTTGACCGCGGAATACATCGGCGGGAGCTGCTGTTGGTCGCCCTGCATAGCGTCCACTGCCGCCTGTACCTCGTCCAGCGATACGCGCTTGTCTGAGCGCGCGATCTCGGCGCCTGTGCTGTCCTGCGTGTCAGTGGCATACCCCAGCGCAAAGCCCGCAATATATTCCTTTGCCTGTGCCGCCGACATATCGGCGGCACGTGTCGCGCCGCCGACAAATACCGGCAGTACGCCGGTAGCCATCGGGTCCAGCGTGCCGCCATGCCCGATGCGGCGTTCGTGCAATATGCCGCGCAGCTTTGCCACAACGTCAAATGAAGTAAAATCCTGCGGCTTATTTACGACCAGTACGCCGTTATAGCGCGCTTCACGCTTCACCACGGTACACCCTTTCTGTCGCCTCCAGCAGGCGCTGGATGGTCTCCTCGGCGCCGCAGTGCAGCGTCGCGCCTGCCGCACGCAGATGTCCGCCGCCGCCGACCTGTGTGCAGATTGCAGACGCGTCTACCTCCTTTGTCGTGCGGACGGAAACCTTGGTGTCGCCGTTTTCCAACTCGGTCAGCGTCAGACCGACCTCCACGCCTTCAATCTGGCGCGGGATGCCCGCAATGGCATCCAGATCATCCCAATCCGCGCCGGTCCGCTGTCGTGCTTCCAGCGTGATGAGCGCCACGGCGATCTTGCCCTCATGGTAAAACTCCATGCTGGAAAACAGCATCCGTTCGATCTCATAGCGCGCGCGTGATTTGGTTTCAAACAGGGCGCGGTTGATCTCGCCGCCGTCTACGCCGGCCTCCAGGCACTTTGCCGCGACCAAGTGTGTGTTGGATGTTGTATTGGAAAATTTAAAGCAGCCGGTATCCGTCGATGCGCCGACATAAATGCCCTCGGCAATGTCGCGGTCAAGCGCAATGCCCATTTCCTCAATGACCGCACAAACGATCTCTGCACACGCCGCCCGCTGGCCCATGACAAGGTTTTCCCTGCCAAAACCGGGATTGGAGCGGTGGTGGTCAATGACAAGATCGACCTGTGCGGCGTACTGCTGCATTTCCGGCGGGATCATATCGATATCGGCACAGTCAACCGATACAACACATTGCGGCTGGTAGCCCTCCGGCGGTGCGTACGGCTCGATCAGCCCTGCATACCGCTTGGTCACGCCTGCATTGCGGGCAACATAGGCGGTCTTCCCCGCCTTCCGCAGCGCAAGGCACAGCGCACCCGCGCTGCCGGTGGTGTCGCCATCCGGGCGGCGGTGCGTCAGAATGATAAAGCGGTCTGCCGCCTGTAAGACCTGCGCAGCGCGGGAAACAGTTCCGATCACAGCTTGCCCTCCTTCTCCAGCTCATGAAGAACGGAGTTGATATGCGCACCGTGCGTGATCGACTCATCCAGTGTGAACACGATCTCCGGCGCATAGCGCACACGGATCTTTGCCGCGACATCGCGGCGCAGGAAGCCAGAGGCGGATTTCAGTCCGCGCATGACTTCCTTCTTCTGCTGGTCGGAACCGAACACACTGATAAACGCCTTGGCATAACGCAGATCGCCGGTCACCTCACAGCGGGTGACGGAGATCATCGCCTCATGCACGCGCGGGTCTTTCAGCGTGCGGATGGATTCCGACAGCGCTTTCTGAAACTCTTCGCTGATGCGTTCGCTCCTCTGAGACATAACTATTTTCTCCTTTTTAACATAAAAACCGCAGGCGGGCGGCGACATGTGACGCACCCCACCCGCGGCAATCAAATTGTGATGAACAATTACGGTTTGATCTGTTCCATGACGAACGACTCGATCACGTCGCCTTCCTTCAGATCGTTGTAATCCTGAATGCCCATGCCGCACTCATAGCCTGCTGCAACTTCCTTGACGTCGTCCTTGAAGCGCTTGAGCGAGTTCAGATGGCCCTCATGGATGACAATACCGTCGCGGACGATACGAACCTCGCACGCACGGACGATCTTGCCGTCCTGTACATACGCACCTGCGATCGTGCCGACGCCGGATACCTTGAAGGTCTGGCGAATCTCTGCGTGACCGACAACGACCTCCTTGAACTTCGGATCGAGCATGCCCTTCATTGCCTGCTCCATCTCCTCGATGCAGTCATAAATGACGCGGTACAGACGGATCTCCACATCCTGCTGATGGGCGGAATCCGCTGCTGCACGCTCTGGACGGACATTGAAGCCGACGATGATCGCATTGGAGGCAGCTGCCAGCATGACGTCGGATTCGCTGATCGCACCGACGGCGCCATGGATGACGTTGACACGTACTTCCTCATTGGTCAGCTTAAGCAGCGAAGAACGGACAGCCTCGACGGAGCCCTGCACATCCGCCTTGATGATGATGTTCAGCTCCTTCATATTGCCCTGCTGGATGGTATCGAACAGATTCTCCAGCGTGACCTTCTGCATTGCCTTGTTGCGCTCTTCCTTTTCCTTCTCCTTACGCTGCTCAACCAGCTCACGTGCCATGCGCTCGTTGTCAACGGCATAGAATACATCGCCTGCATCCGGCACTTCGCCAAGACCGATGATCTCAACCGGCACGGACGGGCCGGCATTTTCCAGCTTGCGTCCACGCTCGTCGGTCATGACACGTACTCTGCCGACTGCCTTGCCTGCGATAACCGTATCGCCGGAATGCAGCGTACCATTCTGTACGAGCACAGTAGCCACCGGGCCGCGGCCACGGTCCAGCTTTGCCTCGATAACAGTACCCTTGGCCTGACGGTTCGGGTTTGCGCGCAGCTCCTGCATATCAGCGGTCAGCAATACCATTTCCAGCAGGTTTTCAATGCCAATGCCCTGCTTTGCGGAGATCTTGCAGACGATGGTTTCGCCGCCCCATTCCTCCGGCACGAGTTCGTATTCGGTCAGCTGCTGCAGGACGCGGTCCGGGTCTGCGTTTTCCTTATCGATCTTGTTTACCGCTACAATGATCGGAATATTGGCTGCCTTTGCATGGTTGATCGCCTCGATAGTCTGCGGCATGATGCCGTCATCCGCTGCGACGACCAAGATCGCAATATCTGTGACCTGCGCGCCGCGTGCACGCATGGAGGTAAATGCAGCATGGCCCGGCGTATCCAGGAAGGTGATCGGACGTCCGCTTACCTTGACGCGGTACGCGCCGATATGCTGGGTAATACCGCCTGCTTCGCCTGCTGCAACATCGGTCTTGCGGATGCTGTCCAGCAGGGAGGTCTTGCCGTGGTCGACATGGCCCATGACAACGATGACCGGGCTTCTCGGCTCCAGGTTCTCTTCCTTGTCCTCGCTCTCGTCAAACAGCTTTTCCTCGATGGTGACATGGACTTCCTTCTCGACCTTTGCGCCCATTTCCTCTGCGACGATCGCAGCGGTGTCATAGTCGATGGTCTGCGAAATATTTGCCATAACGCCCAGTTTGAGCAGCTCCTTGATGACATCTGCCGCTGTGCGCTTGAGGCGGGACGCCAGCTCGCCAACATTGATCTCATCCGGGATCATGACCTTGAGCTGTACCTTCTTGATCTGCTGCTGCTGACGCTGCAGACGCTTGAACTTCTCCTGCTCCTCCTGACGGCGCTTGTTGGAGAACGGCTTGCGGGAATCCGCCTTGCGGGTGATCTTCTGCTTGCCCTGCTTCATGCGGTCCGCCTTCTGCGGTACAAGGGCATCAATGCGCTCATCATAGCGCGCCAGATTGACGTTGCCGCCGCCGCGGGTATCTACGCGGTGGATCTGCTTGCCCTTGGTCTGCTGGCTCTTATTTTCATCTGTGGTAACCGTCGAAGTTGCCTGCTCCGCGGAGCCCTGCGGACGCAGGATCTGACGCGGCTCATGCGGCTTTGCCGGCTGGCGGTTCTTTTTCTTTTTGTCGCCGCGCGGCTTCTGCTGCTCTGCCGGCTGCTGCGGCTTGGATACCTCTGTCGGCTTTACTGCAGCGACAGCTGCCTTCGCCAGCTTTTCCAGCTTGCGCGGCTCCTTCTTTGCATCGGCTTTCTTTGCGTCCGGCTTTTTATCCGCCTTCTTCGGGTCAGCCTTCTTGTCGTTCTTCGCGCCCTTGCGCATCGGCTGCTGCCGGACGACCTGCGTTGTCGGCGCCTTGCGCTCCGCAGCCTGCTTCTCCAGAACCTCAGCCATGTTTTCAACCGGATTATGCTTGGTTATATAATCAAATACCAGATTCAGCTCTTCCGACTCCAAAACCTGCATATGGTTTTTCGGGGTCTGGGAGTATTCTGTCAGCACATCGGTGATCTCCTTTGTGCTCATGCCAAAATCCTTGGCTACTTCATGTACACGGTATTTATTGTCAATACTCATGCGCGTTCACCTCCACGTTTCGTATCAGTTGACTTTCTCACATTGCCGGACGTATGCTTTCCGGCGGATTTTTTCCGCGGCTTTTTGTGTCCGCGGCGCGATTCCACGCGCTTTTTCTTTTCGCCCAGCTGTTGTGCCAGTGCAGCATACGTTTCATCTGCCGCTGCCGCTTTCTGTGCTGCCGCCGCTGCAAAGCCCGCATCCGTGATACAGCACACGGCAGTCGGCCTGCGCCCCAGCGCCTGGCCCATTTCCGCTGCGCTGCAATCCATCCGAACCACAGGTACGCCGCGGTTCTGCTGATGGTATGCCACACGCCTGCAAATACCTGCACCGGCGTCTCCCGCCAGCAGCAGCAGGCGCGCTTCTCCGGCAGAAACGGTATCTGCCACGGCATCATCGCCGCACACCAGCCTGCCTGCCCGGAAGCACAGACCGAGCAGTCCTAACATATCATGCATCGGCATTCTGCTCCATCTGTTCACACAGGCGGTCATATACCTCATCCGGCACAGGACAGCCAAACGCACGCTCCAGCGCCCTGCCCTTTCTGGCACGTGCCAGACATGCCGCATCCGGGCAGACATAAGCGCCGCGTCCGGGATTCTTGCCCCGGAAATCCAAGCCGATCTCCCCCTCCGGTGAACGTACCACACGGATCAGCTCACGCTTAGGCTTCATCTCGCGGCAGCCGACACACTGGCGCATCGGGATCTTTTTTTTCTGCACTGTGCCGTCCCCCTTTATGCCTCGTCGTCAGCGATCAGCTCATCGTCTGCCTCTGCCGCCTGCTGCTTGGCAGCGCTCTCCGAACCGATGTCAATCTTGCAGCCGGTCAGCTTGGCAGCAAGGCGGGCATTCTGGCCTTCCTTGCCAATCGCCAGTGAAAGCTGGTCATCCGGCACAGTGACGCGGCAGCTCTTGCCATCCGGCAGCATGACCGCGCTGATGACGTCGGCCGGGCTGAGCGCCTCGGAAACAAAGGTCGCCGTGTCTTCGGAATACTTGATGATGTCGATCTTCTCGCCGGACAGCTCGTTGACAATGCTGCCGACACGCGCGCCGCGCGGGCCGACACAAGCGCCGATCGGGTCGACCTTTTCATCATGGGTCATAACCGCGATCTTGGTGCGGTTGCCTGCCTCACGGGCGATGGACTTGACCTCGACAATGCCGTCGTGGATCTCCGGTACCTCCAGCTCGAACAGGCGCTTGACCAGACCCGGATGGGTGCGGGAGATGAGGACCTGCGGGCCGTGGGTGCCCTTGCGTACCTCGACGACAAATACCTTGATGCGCTGACCTTCGGTCAGATTCTCGCCCGGTACCTGCTCATTCTTGGTGAGAACAGCCTCGGTCTTTTCACCGTCGCTGATCATTTCCAGAATGATGTTCTCCGTGCGCGGGTCGATGCGGCTGACCACTGCGCTGAGGATCTCATGCTCACGGGAGCTGTACTCGTTGTACACCATACCGCGTTCGGATTCGCGGATACCCTGAATAATGACCTGCTTTGCAGCCTGTGCCGCAATGCGTCCGAATTTTTTGGTCTGTACGTCAACACGTACCGTATCGCCCAGCGTAACACGCGGGCTGATCTTTTTTGCGTCCTCCAGAGAGATCTCCGTCAGCGGATCCTCCGCCTCGTCTACGACCTCCTTGGCTACGTACATATGGATGGTTTTCTCTTCCATATCCGGCTCAACGTAAACATTGTCACATTTCAGGCCGTCATTGTCCTTTTTATATGCAGTCAGCAATGCCTGACCCACGCGATCGAGCATGTATTCTACCGGAATGCCTTTTTCCTTTTCCAGCTGCTCCAACGCTGCAAAAAACTCTGCGTTCATTTTTTGGTATTCACTCCTTATTGTGTGCGCTGAAACGCGCAGTCATACCCTTTTATAGGATTTTTCACGTCAAATCGTTACGTTTAGGCGGACAGCTGCGATATCCTTCGGCTCATATACCGTGACACGGCCGTCCACATCCAGTGTGACGCGGCCCTCGTCATAGGCCTGCAGGATGCCGACTGCTGTTTTGCTGCCGTCGATCGGGCGGTAGAATTTTACCTCTACCTCGCTGCCGAGAAACGCCGCAAAATGCTCCGGCCGCTTGAGCCTGCGCGTCAGTCCGGCTGAGGAAACACACAGCGTATACGGCGGCAGCGAATCAAAAGCCTTATCATCCAGAAGCGGGTCGACCGCACGGGAAAGCTTTTCACAATCATCGATATCGGTATGCCCTGCACGGTCGATGGTGATGGTCAGCATATACTGGCCGCCTTCCTTCTCAAAGGTCACATCCCACAGCGTAACGCCCATTTCCTGTGCAAACGGTTCACTCATTTCCCAGACACGTTTACAGACTTCTTTTGCTGTCATTTTTACCTCCGCAACAATAGCAATAAGAAAGAGTGGGTTGCCCCACTCTCCTCGGATCGTAATTCTTACACTAACAATAAATATTATAACACGCAGGTGCGCATGATGCAAGAAAAAATTTGCCAAATTTCCTAGGTTTTCAGATACGCCCCAAACTCAGCCGCGACGCAGCAGTTTATTGATAGAAAGCAGGATCTCACGTGCATTGAGCACGAACAGCAGCACAAACAGCGCCGGAACGAGCACAAACCACAGTGGGGTTTGCACAGACATGATGATTGCCTGCACGAACAGGATAACTACGCTGCATACCGTCTTTTTGATATTCCAGCGAATCTTCAGATACTTCTGCGTGTTGATCGCACGGATCATGAACAGTACGAAATAGCTGATAAAGGTTGCAATACCTGCGCCCAGCGCGCCGTAGAACGGATCGATCTTGCCCAACGTCGGAATCAGGATACAGTTGAGCACGATATTGACGCCTGCACAGATCATCGTCGTGACCATCGAATTCCTGCTGCGCAGCTTGAGCATATACACGCTCGCAAGGAAGGTGGACAGCAGGCCGAACGTCGTCGCCAGCGTCAGGATCGGGATGAACCGCCACGAAATAAAGAAGTCTTTGCCTACCATGAAGGTCATGACAAACTTGGATACCATGATCAAGCCTGAGCTGCCGATAAATGCAATGGAGGAATACGCGCCGAGCACCTTGCTGAAAAAGTCCACCTGCTCCTTCGGGTCACTCTCCTTGACCGCGGAAATCTGCCATGCATCCGCGAACAGGTTTGCCACAATCAGCAGGACATTCGGGATTTTATTTGCCGCGGCATACAGTCCGTTTGCCTCTGTGTTGATAAAAAAGATAATCAGGTAGCGGTCGGACATGTTGATGATCCACTGGCAGACCGTCTGCGGAACCAGCGGCAGTGCATACTGGCGCATCTGCTTTGCCAGCTTGCGGTCATAGCGCTTGCTGAATGGCGAGACAATATAGTTATATTCCTTCGCAAGGAAAAACATCACCAGACCGAGCACAAGGTCGGCAATGATATTGGCGAGGATATAACCCATAACGCGGTAATGCGGCAGGAGAATGATATTCAGGATAATATTCAGGAACGTGTTACCGATGCCGTTCGCCGCATACATTTTGTTATAGCCGAGGCTGAGCGCGAACTGGATGCACAGCGTGCGCAGGCTGGAAGCCAGCACAAACGCCAGTACCGCAATGGTATACCCGGACATAAAGTCCATAAAATACCGCAGGATCGGCGACACAACGGCAAGGCATGCAAAGCCTGCCAATATGGTGTACAGACCGCTGCTCAGCACGCTGTTTTTATCTGTATTATTTTCCAAGCCAAAGCGGATGACTGCATTATTGATGCCGACCGAAGCGATCGGGATCATCAGCTGGCCTACATTGATCAGTGCATCTACTGTACCATACTCACCCGTGCTGAGGATATTGGTATAGAACGGCAGCATGAGGAATACAAGCACCTTGGAGGAAAATGTGCCGATGGCAAAAATAATCGTATTGCCCATCAGCCTTTTATATCTGTTCTGCGCCATATCAAACTTCCTTCATTCTAAATTACACAATATAATATTGATTTCAATTGATTATAGCACTCCGCTTTTGCGGTTTCAATACAGGAAAGTGCACAAACTGTGCTGCCGAAGCCGCTGTGGAACAAAATTTGCAGATTCTTCACAAATCAGCGCTAAGAAAAAGGGATTGTTCCGATAGCATGCGCTCGAAACAATCCCTTTTGAATGTCAAATGATTATAAAATCAATTAAACAAGCTCGATGATAGCCATTTCAGCAGCATCGCCGCGGCGCGGGCCGATCTTTACGATACGGGTGTAGCCGCCATTGCGGTCTGCATACTTCTCAGCCAGCTCGCCAAATACCTTAGCTTCAACTTCCTTCTTGGTGATGAAAGCTGCTGCCTGGCGGCGGGTAGCGAGGGTGTTCTTCTTACCGAGCGTGATCATCTTCTCAGCGAGAGGACGAACTTCTCTGGCTCTTGCAACAGTGGTCTCAATTCTGCCGTTTTCCAGCAGGTAGGTTACCATTGCTCTGAGCATTGCCATTCTATGGTCAGTGGTTCTGCCGAGTTTACGGTTTCCGGCCATGAGAAAATACCTCCTTTGGTTCAGGTCTATCTATCCTTGCGGAGCCACCCGGCAAAGCGCCGGGGTTCCGCGGTGTGGTTTGGGGTGAATTAGTCTTCATTCTTCGCAAGGGACAGGCCCATTGCTTCCAGCTTGAAGATGACTTCCTCCAGCGACTTCTTGCCGAGGTTACGAACCTTCATCATGTCGTCTTCAGAAGTATTGATCAGATCTTCTACCGTGTTGATGCCGGCACGCTTGAGGCAGTTGAACGAACGGACGGACAGGTCCAGCTCTTCAATCGTCATCTCAAGTACCTTATCATGCTGTGTCTCTGCCTTTTCAACGACGGTGGAATGGGAACCGATTTCCTCAGAGAGGTCTACGAACAGCGTCAGATGGTCAGTCAGTACCTTGGCGCCGA
The DNA here is from genome assembly GCA_030540435.1 of Eubacteriales bacterium. Classification (GTDB taxonomy): domain Bacteria; phylum Bacillota; class Clostridia; order Oscillospirales; family Butyricicoccaceae; genus Butyricicoccus_A. The sequence continues at coordinate 21,876 of JAUNWG010000008.1, read as the reverse complement.
GCGATACTGCATCCTTTGCAGTGATCGTACGGTCGGTCCAAACCTCCAGCGTCAGCTTATCATAATCGGTCATATTGCCGACACGAGTATTTTCAACTGTGTAGTTTACCTTATAGACCGGCGTATAAATCGAGTCCACCGGGATAACGCCGATCGCAGTCTGGTACTGCTTGTTGCGCTCAGCCGAAACATAGCCGCGGCCATTCGTCAGCGTGATCTCCATAGACAGGCGTGCATCGCTCATTAGAGTTGCGATATGCAGCTCCGGATTGAGGATCTCTACCTCGCCGTCGGTGTGGATATCACCAGCAGTCACAGTGCCTTCTCCGCTTGCTTCAATGTAAACGGTCTTGGGTCCGTCACAATAAAGCTTTGCGATGATGCCCTTGACATTCAGCACGATCTCGGTCACATCCTCCTTTACACCGGGGATGGTGGAGAACTCATGCTGTACGCCGGCGATCTTAATGCTGCTCGCAGCCGTGCCCGGCAGGGACGACAGCAGGATGCGGCGAAGGGAGTTGCCAAGCGTGGTTCCATAGCCGCGCTCAAGCGGTTCAACGACAAATTTGCCGTAGGAGCCATCTTCTGCAAGATTTTCGCAGTCTATACGGGGCTTTTCAATTTCGATCATTTAAATGATACCCTCCTTATCAGTCGGCGAAATAATGAAACAAACAAATGAGGGCAAATCTTACTTGGAGTACAACTCGACGATGAGGTGCTCGGCAACTTCGTAGTCGATGTCGTCGCGCTGCGGCATTGCGATTACCTTACCTTCAAAGCTGTCCTTCTCCTTCTCCAGCCACTTCGGGCAGGAGGTTGCGCCCAGCTCTTCAACAAGTGCCTTGAACTTAGCGCTGGAACGGGACTTCTCGCGAACAGCGATGACATCACCCGGCTTTACGCGGTAGGATGCGATGTCAACCTTCTGACCGTTTACGGTGAAATGACCGTGGGAAGTCAGCTGACGCGCCTCACGGCGGGTCTTAGCGAAGCCCAGACGGAATACAACGTTATCCAGACGGGTCTCCAGCAGGCTCAGCAGATTCTCGCCGGCCTTGCCTTCCATCTTTGCAGCCTTCTCGTAATACTTTCTGAACTGCTTCTCCAGAACGCCGTAAATAAACTTGACCTTCTGCTTTTCGTTCAGCTGCATTGCATATTCAGACTGCTTTCTTCTGGACTGCTTCGGATTTCTCTTGGTTTCCTTGGAAACGCCCAGAACTGCCGGAGAAATACCCAGAGTCTTGCAGCGCTTAAGGATCGGCTGTGTGTTCTTTGCCATAGGTCTGTATCCTCCTTATTAAACTCTTCTTCTCTTCGGCGGGCGGCAGCCATTGTGCGGGATGGGGGTAACATCCTTGATCATGGTTACTTCCAGACCGGTTGCCTGAAGTGCGCGGATAGCAGCCTCACGGCCGGAACCCGGGCCCTTGACGTATACTTCAACAGTCTTCAGGCCGTGCTCCATTGCAGCCTTTGCAGCGGTCTCTGCAGCAGTCTGTGCTGCGAACGGGGTGGACTTACGGGAGCCACGGAAACCCATTTCGCCAGCAGATGCCCAGGAAATCGCATTGCCGTTCAGGTCGCTGATGGTTACGATGGTATTGTTAAAGGAGGAACGGATATGAGCCGCACCCTTTTCAATGTTCTTGCTTACGCGGCGCTTACGAGAAACGGCGCCCTTCTTCTGTGCCTTAGCCATTTTTCAGTACGCCTCCTTACTTCTTCTTGTTCGCAATGGTCTTCTTCGGGCCCTTGCGTGTACGAGCGTTGGTCTTGGTACGCTGGCCGCGAACCGGCAGGCCTCTTCTGTGGCGGACACCACGATAAGAGCCGATTTCTACCAGGCGCTTGATGTTCAGCGCAACTTCACGGCGCAGGTCGCCTTCTACAGTATAATCATGGATTACTTCACGAAGCTTGATCTCTTCTGCCTCGGTCAGATCCTTAACGCGGGTATCCGGATTGATCTCCGCTTTCTTCAAAATTTCATTGGACAGCTTCCGGCCGATGCCGTAGACGTAGGTCAGGCCAATTTCTACGCGCTTTTCTCTCGGAAGGTCTACACCGGCAATTCTTGCCATTTATTAACGCACCTCCTGTGTGGTTGACTGGGAATTAGCCCTGCTTCTGCTTATGCTTCGGGTTCGTGCAGATTACCATGACACGACCCTTGCGACGAATGATCTTGCACTTTTCGCAAATCGGTTTTACAGACGGTCTTACTTTCATTGAATTAAACCTCCATAGTAAGGTTGTGTCGAACCCGGACGGAATAAGTCTGTTTATCCCTCCGGGGGCTATAATCTGGATTATTTGGATCTCCAGGTGATTCTGCCCTTTGTCAGGTCATACGGGGAAACCTGAACGGTTACTTTATCGCCGGGCAGGATGCGAATATAGTTCATTCTAAGCTTACCGGAGATGTGAGCCTGAATGACCGGCTTCGCCGGGTTGTTCAATTCTACCTTAAAGGTAGCGTTTGGCAGCGCCTCTATGACGGTACCTTCCAGTTCAATTAAGTCCTCTTTCGGCATCTCAATTCCTCCATAGGTCAAATAAGTCTACAGCCCTGCATATTTGCCAGGCCTCCCGCACTAAAATGGATCAGACGCAGCATCGCCTGTCCGCAGCCGCGGCGGGAAAATTTCAAATAATGTGGGTTCGGCGTCTTGCTCTCACCATTCTTCTCCGTTTTCAAGGAGCGTCAGAATATACGGCTCTCCCTCGGTGATAGCGACCGAATTTTCGTAGTGCGCAGACAGCTTTCCGTCCTTTGTCTTGACGGTCCAGCCGTCAGACAAGGTCTTCACCTCATACGTACCAACATTTACCATAGGCTCAATGGCCAGAGTCATTCCCGGCATAAGCCGCACGCCGTGTCCAGGCCGTCCGAAGTTCGGTACCTCCGGATCTTCATGCAGATTAGCACCTACGCCATGTCCCACGTAATCACGCACGAGCGAAAAGCCCTGCGCTTCTACATAGGTCTGAATGGCATGGGAAATGTCTGATATTCGATTACCCTTACGGGCAAACTTGATGCCCTCATAGAAACTCTGTCGGGTCACTGCGATGAGCCGTCTTGCCTCCTCCGACACCTCCCCGCAGGGAACAGTGCAGGCACAGTCGCCGTGGAAGCCGTTGATATAAGCACCGACGTCCACCTTGACAATATCACCCTCGTGAATGACACGGGATCGCGAGGGGATGCCATGGATGACTTCATCGTTGATCGAAACACAGGCGCTTCCCGGGAACCCCCCATAACCGAGGAAAGACGGGGTCGCCCCTGCCTGCTCAATGGTTCTCCGTACGATTTTATCGATTTCACCTGTGGTGACCCCTGGCCGGACAGCACGAGCCGCAGCGGCGCGTGCCGCTGCGGTGATTCGTCCTGCCTGACGCATTAATTCCAGTTCTTTTCTGGATTTAACTCTGATCATCTCGTTTAAATCCCCAGTGCTTCGCATGCAAGCTGCTTGGTGCGCTCGAAGTCGTTGTCGATCTCGATAACCTTCAGCTTGCCAAGGTTTTCATAGAAGCCCTTGACCGGCTCGGTCTGCTCATGGTAGGTCTTGAGGCGAGCAAGTACGGTCTCCGGTGCGTCATCCTTGCGGATCACGATCGGGTCTCCGCAGTTGTCGCAGATACCTTCCTGCTTCGGAGCCATTGCTGCGCTGTTGACATTATAAGTAGCGCCGCACTTCAGGCAAACGCGTCTGCCGCCCATACGGTTGACGATGACAGAATCATCGATCTCCAGGGACAGTGCGCAGTCCATCGGTACAGCCTGCTCCAATGCCTCAGCCTGAGGAATGTTGCGCGGGAAGCCATCGAGAATGCAGCCGTTTGCACAGTCCGGCTGTGCCAGACGGTCCTTGATGAGGCCGATAACAACTTCATCCGGAACGAGGTCGCCCGCATCCATATACTTCTTTGCGCTCAGACCCAGCTCGGTCTGATTTTTAATTGCTTCTCTGAGCATATTACCGGTGGATACCGACGGGATACCCATCTTCTCGATGAGGTATGCAGCCAGTGTACCCTTACCGGCGCCCGGAGCGCCCAATAAAACGAGTTTCATTTTTTCGATCTCCTCTATTATAGCCACTGATTCCAAGAAATGCAAGCATTTTATTCAAGGAATCCCTTATAATTTCTCATCATGAGCTGGCTCTCCAGCTGACGAACCGTTTCCAGTGCTACGCCGACCAGAATCAGTACCGAGGTACCGCCCAGAGCGACACCGCTCAGGCTGGAGTTGAACGCACCAACGATCAGCGGAACACCAGCGACAATACTCAGGAAGATCGCACCGAGGAAAGTGACCTTGCCAAGTGCCTTCGTGATGAAGTCGGAGGTCGGACGACCCGGACGGAAGCCCGGAATAAATCCACCGTTCTTCTTGAGGTTGTTCGCAATCTCGATCGGGTTAAACTGGATCGCTGCATAGAAGTAGCTGAACATAAAGATCAGCAAGACATACAGCACAATGTAAAACGGATTGCTGGACGAGAACAGGTTGAAGATCGTTTCGGCAAGCGAGCCAGCCTTCGGGTTCACCATCATCTGGATGGTGGACGGGATGGACATGATGGATGCTGCGAAGATGATCGGCATAACGCCGGAAGCATTTACCTTGATCGGCAGATGCGTCGACTGACCGCCATACATCTTGCGTCCAACGACCCGCTTTGCATACTGGATCGGAATCCTGCGCTCTGCTTCAGAAATAAAGACAACAAAGGCAACAATTGCCAGAGAGATCACAACGATAAGCACCGCAATGAAGACGCTGATGCCGCCGCCGCGGACAAGCTCGACCATGGAGGATGCCATAGACGGGCCTCTGGAAACGATACCGGCGAACAGCAGGATGCTGATGCCGTTGCCTACACCGTTCTTGGTAATCAGCTCGCCCATCCACATGATGAGCGCCGTACCAGCGGTGAAGGTCAGTACAATGACCACTCCATGCCAGAAGTCGGTTTCCTTGATCAGGCTGTTGCTTCTGAGCAGAACGTAGTAGGAATAGCCCTGGAGAAGGCCCAGCGCAACACCCAGATAACGGGTGATGGCTGAAATCTTCTTCCGGCCTTCCTCGCCCTCATCACGCACCATCCGCTCCAGCGCCGGAATGGCAACTGTGAGCAGCTGGATAATGATGGAAGCGTTAATATACGGCGTGACGGACATGGCGAAGATCGTAGCCCTCGACAAGCCGCCGCCAGAAAATACATTCATGTAGCCGAGCATCGTGCCCGATACAGAATCAAAATACTGTGCAAGTGCCGTAACGTCGATATAAGGTACAGGAATAGAGGAGCCTAACCGGAACAGGAGAATGATGAACGCTGTATAAATCAGCTTTTTTCTCAGTTCCGGGACACGCCAAGCGTTTTTTAAGGTCTCAATCACCTTATACCACCTCGGCCTTTCCTCCTGCTGCCTCGATTTTTTCCTTTGCGGAAGCAGAGAACGCAGCTGCCTGAACGGTCAGCTTCTTGGTGATCTCGCCGTTGCCCAGAACCTTAACGCCATCCAGCGTCTTCTTTACCAGGCCAGCTTCAACCATAGCGTCGACGGTTACAACTGCACCGTCCTCAAATCTGTTCAGATCAGCGACATTGACCACTGCATTTACAGTACCGAAAATGTTGTGGAAGCCGCGCTTCGGCAGACGGCGTGCCAGCGGCATCTGACCGCCTTCAAAGCCCGGACGGACACCGCCGCCGGAACGAGCCCACTGACCCTTGTGTCCGCGGCCGGCAGTCTTGCCGTTGCCGGAACCAGCGCCGCGGCCCTTGCGGAATGCAGGCTGGGTAGAACCTTCAGCCGGCTTGAGATCCTGTAACTTCATGTTCTACACCTCCTTATGCGTTTGCCTCGACCTTGAGCAGGTAGCTGATCTGAGCGATCTTACCGCGTGTCTGCGCATTGTCGGGCTGAATGGTTACGTCATTGATTGTCTTAAGACCCAGGGAATGAGCTGTGGCAATATGCTTCTGCTTTCTGCCGGACAGGCTCTTTACAAGGGTAATCTTCAGGTTTTCCATTGAACTACCCCTCCTTATTAAAGTTCATCAACAGACTTGCCGCGAACTGCTGCAATCTGCTCTGCGCTGCGCAGGCTCTTCAGACCCTCGATTGCTGCCAGAACAACATTCTGCGGGTTGTTGGAACGCAGGCACTTGGTACGGATGTCCTTGATACCGGCTACCTCGACAACTGCACGGACTGCGCCGCCAGCGATAACACCAGTACCAGGAGCAGCCGGCTTGAGGAGGACGCGGCCAGCGCCGAACTCGCCGATCGTCTCGTGCGGGATCGTGCTGCCCTTCAGGCTGATCGTTACCATGTTCTTCTTTGCATCCTCGATTGCCTTGCGGATTGCATCCGGAACCTCGGCAGCCTTACCCTGGCCTACGCCGATGGTGCCCTTCATGTCGCCGATGACAACCAGTGCAGCGAACTTCATGACACGACCGCCCTTAACGGTCTTCGATACTCGATTTAATGCGACAACTCTTTCTTCATACTCCGGAGCGCCGCGATCATACTTTCCAGCCATTTGCTTACCTCCTTCCGATTAAAACTTCAGGCCGCCCTCGCGGGCACCTTCTGCGAGTTCCTTGACTCGGCCGTGGTATACATAGCCGCCGCGGTCAAATACGACCTGCTCGATACCCTTAGCCTTCGCACGCTCAGCAATCATGTTGCCTACCTTGCGTGCGGCTTCCTTGTTGCCGCCGTACTCGCTGAAGTCCTTCTCGGTGGTGGATGCAGCTGCAAGCGTTACGCCCTGAACATCGTCGATCACCTGAGCGAAAATGTTCTTCGAGCTTCTGAATACGTTGAGACGCGGGCGCTGTGCAGTACCGGAAACTGCGCCGCGTACTCTCTTATGGCGTCTGAGACGCTGCTTATTAGAGTCTTTCTTTGAAACCATTTAGGCACACCTTCCTTTACTTCTTCTTCGCGCCGGTCTTGCCTTCCTTGCGGCGGATAACTTCGTCAGCGTACTTGATGCCCTTGCCCTTATACGGCTCCGGCGGTCTCTTCTCGCGGACTTCTGCTGCAAACTGGCCGACCTTCTGCTTGTCCGGACCGGAAATGATGATCTTGTTGGTGCCTTCGACATCAATCTTGATATCACCGGTCTCCTCAACGATTACCGGATGGGAATAGCCGAGGTTCATGGTCAGGGTCTTGCCCTGCTTGTTTACACGGTAGCCAACGCCGTTGACTTCCAGAACCTTCTTGTAGCCTTCGGTTACGCCGATGACCATGTTGTTGATCAGGCTGCGGGTCAGGCCATGCAGGGAACGGTTCTGCTTCTCGTCGTTCGGACGGGTTACTGTGATGGTGTTGCCTTCCATAGCAACCTTCATTGCCGGATGGATATCACGGGTCAGGGTGCCGTTCTTGCCCTTTACGGTGATGGTGTTGCCGTCGATCTTAACGTCGACGCCTTCCGGTACTGTGATCGGCATTCTACCAATTCTAGACATTCTCAGTACCTCCTTACCATACGAATGCAAGGACTTCGCCGCCGACATTCAGCTCGCGAGCCTTCTTGTCGGTCATGACGCCCTTAGACGTGGAAATGATAGCGATACCCAGTCCGCGCAGTACCTGCGGCAGCTCCTGTGCGCCTGCATATACGCGCAGGCCCGGCTTGGAAACGCGCTTCAGGCCGGTGATCGCCTTCTCATTGTTTGCGGTGTACTTCAGTGTGATGTGGATTGTGCCCTGTCCGCCTTCGATTACCTTGAAGTCCTTGATGTAGCCTTCGTCCAGCAGAATCTGTGCAATTGCCTTCTTCATGCCGGAAGCCGGGACGTCAACAGTAGCGTGGCGTGCAGTGCCCGCATTTCTGATGCGGGTTAACATATCCGCAATCGGGTCTGTGATCTGCATTACTTTGTCCTCCTTACAGAAGTTAGAGAGTGATTCTCTCCACTTTTCCGGGCCGAGCCATATAGTCAAAGCGGTTCGGCTTCGGGATACTACTTACAGAAATGATATAGAGAAACAGTTAACGAGAGACAGGTTCTGCCTCCGTTAGCTGTTCTTCACAATATAATTACCAGGATGCCTTCTTTACGCCCGGGATCTGGCCCTTGTAAGCCAGCTCACGGAAGCAGATACGGCAGATACCATAGTTGCGCAGGTAAGCGTGCGGGCGGCCACAAATCTTGCAGCGGTTGTACGCACGAGTAGAGAACTTCGGCTTAGCCTGCTGCTTGAGAACCATTGCCTTCTTAGCCATTTTCTACTCCTCCTTACTTCGCAAACGGAGCGCCCAGAGCTGCCAGCAGCTCGCGAGCCTCTTCGTCAGTCTTCGCGGTGGTGCACATTACGATGTCCATGCCGCGGATCTTGTCGATCTTGTCATACTCGATTTCCGGGAAAATCAGCTGCTCCTTCAGGCCGATTGCATAGTTGCCGCGACCGTCGAAAGAGTTCGGATTGATACCGCGGAAGTCACGAACACGCGGGAGCGCGATGTTGAAGAAACGATCGAGGAACTCCCACATGCGGTCGCCGCGCAGGGTGACCTTAACGCCGACCGGCATGCCCTCACGCAGCTTGAAGTTCGCGATGGACTTCTTTGCGTGGGTAACGATAGCCTTCTGGCCTGCGATTGCTGTGATATCGCGTACAACAGCGTCAAGTACCTTGGAGTTGCCGTTTGCTTCAGCGCCGCAGCCGACATTGATAACGATCTTGTCGAGCTTCGGGATCTGCATCGTGCTCTTGTACTCAAACTTCTTCATCAGAGCAGGAGCAACCTCTGCCTGATATTTATCCTTTAATACTGGCATTTGTTACACCCTCCTCTTAATATACTTCGCCGCAATGCTTGCAGACGCGAACCTTGGTACCATCCTCAAGGAACTTATGTGCCGGGCGGGTCTGCTTGTTGCACTTCGGGCAAACAGCCATAACCTTGCAGGCACGGATTGCGCCCTCGCGCTTGATGATACCGCCGCTCTCGCCCTGACGGCGCGGCTTAACATGAGTGGTCAGGATGTTGACACCCTCGATGATAACCTGTCCCTTCTTCGGGGAAACAGAGATGATCTTGCCACTCTTGCCCTTTTCCTTACCGGAAAGAACGACTGCGGTGTCGCCCTTCTTTACATGCAGAGTATTCATTACCGGACGACCTCCTTACAGTACTTCCGGAGCCAGGGACAGGATCTTCATGTAATCCTTGTCACGCAGCTCTCTTGCAACAGGCCCGAAGATACGGGTACCCTGCGGGTTTTTGTCTTCTCTGATGATAACAGCTGCATTCTCGTCGAAACGGATGTAGCTGCCGTCAGCACGGCGTACGCCCTTGCGGGAGCGAACGATAACGGCCTTGACAACCTGGCCCTTCTTTACGCCGCCGCCCGGGGTGCACTTACGTACCGAGCAAACGATAACATCACCGATGTTACCATACTTACGTGCGGAGCCGCCCAGAACACGGATGCACTTCAGCTCCTTCGCACCGGAATTATCGGCTGCACGGAGAAATGTTTCCTGCTGAATCATGTGCGCTCCTCCTTACTTAGCCTTTTCGATGACTTCTACAAGTCTCCAGCGCTTGTCCTTGGACAGCGGGCGGGTCTCCATAACGCGAACGGTGTCGCCGATACGGCACTCGTTGTTCTCGTCATGCGCCTTGAGCTTGTAGGTTCTCTTGATGATCTTCTTATACAGCGGATGCTGGACGCTGTCCGCGATCGCAACGACAATCGTCTTGTCCATCTTGTCAGAAACGACCTTGCCGACTCTTGTCTTGCGGAAAGCTCTATCAGACATTTGTAGTTACCTCCCTTACGCCTTTTCCGCAAGCTGATGCTCACGGAGAATAGTGTTGACTCTGGCAATATCGCGCTTGACATCTGCGATTCTCGTCGGATTGTCGAGCTGGTTGGTTGCATGCTGTAAACGCAGGTTGAAGAGGTCCTTCTTCAGCTCGGTGAGCTTGACTTCGAGCTCTTCAACGCTCAGCTCTCTGATCTCTTTCGCCTTCATTATTCTTCACCAACCTTCTCTTCACGCATGACAAACTTTGTCTTGAGCGGCAGCTTGTGGGAAGCCAGACGGAGTGCCTCACGCGCAGTCTCCTCGCTTACGCCTGCGATCTCAAACATAACGCGGCCCGGCTTAACAACTGCTACCCAGTACTCCGGTGCGCCCTTACCGGAACCCATACGGGTGCCGAGCGGCTTTTTGGAAACCGGCTTATCCGGGAAAATCTTGATCCAAACCTTACCACCACGCTTGGTGTAACGGGTCATGGCAACACGGGCTGCCTCGATCTGGTTCGAGGTGATCCATGCCGGCTCGGTAGCCTGCAGGCCGAACTCGCCGTGCGATACGGTATTGCCGCGAAGAGCCTTGCCCTTCATGTGGCCTCTGTGTACTCTGCGGTACTTAACTCTCTTCGGGAGAAGCATTAGCGGTTGCCTCCTTCCTGTCTCGGACGACGGTAGCCGCCACGGCGGTCACGACGGTCGCGGCGATCGCGGCGGTCACGACGATCGAATGCCGGCTTCGGCGCCTCAATGTTGCGGTTCAGGCGCGGGCCGCCCTGCAGCACTTCGCCCTTGTAGATCCAAACCTTGATGCCGATCTTGCCGTAGGTGGTGTTTGCCTCGGCAAAGCCGTAGTCGATGTCAGCACGCAGGGTCTGCAGCGGGATGGTACCTTCATGGTATGTTTCGCTGCGTGCGATCTCGGCGCCGTTCAGACGGCCGCCGCACTTGATCTTGATGCCCTTAGCGCCCATGCGCATTGCGCGGCCCATGCACTGCTTCATTGCGCGGCGGAAAGCGATACGCTTCTCCAGCTGACCTGCAATGTTCTCAGCTACCAGCTGTGCATTGGTGTCCGGGTTCTTGATTTCGATGATATTGAGAGATACCGGCTTGCCCAGCATCTTCTCCATTTCCTTGCGGAGCTTTTCGATGTCCTCGCCGCCCTTGCCGATGACGATGCCCGGACGAGCGCAGGAGATGAAGATCTTTACTCTGCCGTTGCTGCGTTCGATCTCGATGGTCGGAACGCCTGCAGCGTACAGGGTCTTCTTCAGATACTTACGAATGTTGTAGTCTTCCACGAGAAGGTCGCCGAACTCACTGTCCTTGGCGAACCAGCGGGAATCCCAATCTTTAATTACGCCGACACGAAGACCGTGCGGATTAACTTTCTGGCCCATAACCTACCTCCTCGTCTTATTCCTTCTCTTTGAGTACCAGAGTGATGTGAGATGTTCTCTTCAGGATGCGGAACGCACGGCCGTGTGCACGCGGACGGATGCGCTTCATAATCGGTCCGGGAGAGACAAATACTTCGGAAACGTAGAGTTTTTCCGGATCCATGTCATGGTTATTCTCTGCGTTTGCGACAGCACTCTTTAAGAGCTTGACTAAGATCTCAGATGCAGCCTTGGGAGTATTCATCATGATCGCATTCGCTTCTGCAGCAGACTTGCCGCGGATCAGATCACATACGATCTTCACCTTGCGCGGAGCGATGCGAACATTTCTTAAATATGCTCTTGCTTCCATTTCTTAATTATCCTCCTTCAGCCTTACTTGCCGTTATTGGAGGTCTTGCTGCCAGCATGACCCTTGTAGGTGCGGGTCGGGACGAACTCGCCCAGCTTATGACCTACCATGTCCTCGGTAATATATACCGGAACGTGCTTGCGGCCGTCATGAACAGCGATGGTATGACCAACGAATTCCGGGAAAATAGTGGATGCACGGGACCAGGTCTTCAGAACCTTCTTTTCACCGGCCTCGTTGAGTGCGATAACCCTTTTGATAAGCTCAGGAGCCACAAAAGGGCCCTTCTTAATGCTTCTGCCCATTCTTTATGTTCTCCTTTCTTACTTACCGTTGCGACGTCTGACAATCTGCTTGTCAGTGCGATTCTTGGTCTTTCTGGTCTTGTAGCCCAGTGCCGGCTTGCCCCACGGGGTTACCGGTCCCGGACGGCCTACCGGGCTCTTGCCCTCGCCGCCGCCGTGCGGGTGGTCACACGGGTTCATAACAGAACCACGAACGGTCGGACGGATGCCCAGGTGGCGGGACTTACCAGCCTTGCCGAGCTTTCTGTTGCTGTAATCGCCATTGCCAACAGCACCGATGGTTGCCTTGCAGTTCAGGCGGATATAGCGATACTCGCCAGACGGCAGACGAACCTGTGCTACGCCGTTTTCCTTTGCCATCAGCTGAGCAGCGCCGCCAGCGGAACGAACCAGCTGTGCGCCCTTGCCCGGGTAAAGCTCGATGTTGTGGATAACAGTACCTACCGGGATGTTCTCGATCGGCAGGCAGTTGCCCGGCTTGATGTCAGCGCTTGCAGAGGACTCTACAACGTCGCCGACCGAAAGGCCCTGCGGAGCGATGATATATCTCTTCTCACCGTCTTCATACTGAACCAGTGCAATGTTTGCCGAACGGTTCGGATCGTACTCAAGGGTCAGAACGGTAGCGTTCATGTCCATCTTGTCACGCTTGAAGTCGATGATTCTGTACTTCTGCTTGTTGCCGCCGCCCTGGTGGCGTACGGTGATTCTGCCATAGCTGTTACGGCCTGCTTTGCTCTTCTTCTTTTCGAGAAGGCTCTTTTCAGGCTTGACCTTGGAAAGACCGCTGTAATCAACAACGCTCATATTACGTCTCGACGGGGTAGACGCGGTATAGGTCTTTATCGGCATTTTTTTCAACTCCTTTAAATGATATCAAACGTGTGCCCTGCGGCACGGTTCGGATTCCCGCTGATTGGGATTAGAGCATACCCTCGAAGATCTCGATCGGCTTGGAATCAGCCTTCAGGGTAACAACGGCCTTCTTCATAGCCGGAGTCTTACCGGTGTGGACACCCATTCTCTTCCACTTGCCCGGGCGCTTGATGGTGTTTACGGAAGCGACCTGAACGCCGAAGATCTCTTCGATCGCCTTTTTGATCTCAACCTTGTTTGCATCCATCTGTACTTCAAACACGTACTTGTTCTCGCCGATGCCGGACATGGAACGTTCGGTGATGACAGGTCTCTTAATGATATCGTAAGCCGACTTCATTATGCGTACACCTCCTCGAGCTTTGCAACTGCTGCCTTGTCGATGATGAACTTGTCAGCATTCAGGATGTCGTATACGTTCAGCGTAGCTACCGGGGTAGTGCGTACGCCCGGGATGTTTGCTGCGGACTTTACAACATTCTTGCGGACCTCCGGGGTGACAACCAGGCTCTTGCCGGTGGAATCAACATTCTTCAGGAATGCTGCGAAGGTCTTGGTCTTGATCTCGCTCATGTCCAGACCGTCTACGACGATGATCTCGCCGGCAGCTGCCTTTGCGGACAGTGCAGAAATCAGTGCCAGACGGCGGGTCTTCTTGTTCAGCGAGTAGTTGTAGGATCTCGGCTTCGGGCCAAGCGCTACGCCGCCGTGTGTCCACTGCGGTGCGCGGATGGAGCCCTGACGAGCACGGCCTGTGCCCTTCTGGCGCCACGGCTTGATGCCGCCACCGCGAACCTCGGTACGGGTCAGGGTGGACTGAGTGCCCTGTCTCTGGTTTGCAAGATAGTTCTTGACAGCAGCATGAAGCACAACTTCGTTCGGCTCAATACCGAATACGGAAGCGCTCAGCTCCATCTCGCCGGTCTTTGCGCCGGTCATATCATATACTGCTACGTTAGGCATGATGTATCCTCCTTTCCCTTTCCTCAGGCGTTCTTAACGGTGTTCTTGAGGAATACGATTCCGCCCTTCGGGCCCGGAACAGCACCGCGTACTGCGATCATATTCATCTCAGGATCAACCTTTACAACGTCCAGATTCTGTACAGTTACCTGCACATTGCCCATGTGTCCCGGCATGATCTTGCCCTTGTAAACACGGGACGGATCGGAGCAGGAACCCATGGAGCCCTGATGTCTGTGCATCGGGCCTGCGCCGTGGCTCATCGGAGAACGATGTGCGCCAAAGCGCTTGATGGTGCCAGCGTAGCCCTTACCCTTGCTGATGCCGGTGATGTCTACGCTGTCGCCCTCGGAGAATACGTCAGCCTTGAGTACATCGCCCAGGTTGTAGGACGACATGTCGTCAAGACGGAATTCCTTGAGGTACTTCTTCACAGCATCGCCAGCCTTCTTCAGGTGGCCGAGCTGCGGCTTGTTGAGCTTGCGCTCCTGAACGTCGGCAAAACCGAGCTGTACTGCATTGTAGCCTTCCTTTTCCTCTGTCTTGATCTGGGTGACAGAGCACGGGCCAGCTTCGATTACGGTAACCGGGATTACCTTGCCGTCAGCGTCGAAAATCTGGGTCATGCCAATTTTCTTGCCGATGATTGCCTTTTGCATTTGTTTTTCCTCCTTGTAGGTTATTGGTTGATGCGCGGTTCCCGCTCACCAACTTGACCTTGCCGCTCTGTTGCGGCCCAGGCTAATTAAAGCTTAATCTCAATCTCAACGCCAGCCGGCAGGTCGAGGGTCATAAGGGTCTCAACCGTGTTCTTGCCTGCGTTCATGATGTCGATCAGTCTCTTGTGGGTGCGGCGCTCGAACTGCTCGCGGCTGTCCTTGTACTTGTGTACCGCACGAAGAATGGTAACGACCTCGCGCTCAGTCGGCAGCGGGATCGGGCCGGATACCTTGGCACCGGTGCGCTTTGCAGCCTCTACGATCTTCTCAGATGCCTGATCGATCAGGGAGTGGTCATAAGACTTCAGTCTGATTCTGATTTTCTCTGCGTTAGCCATTGTGTGTTTTCCTCCTCGAACACTACATTATAAAAATGCGTCCTTGCGTTCGGAGAGATACTGCAACCCATCCGTGTGTATCACGCGAGGGCATAAGAAAAACCGGGCAAAACGATAGTATTGTTCAGCGATCCGGCTTTGGATTGCACCGCAGTGGTTCCGGCTGTCGGCTTGTCAGCGCATGCGCTGGCAGTCCCGAGCTTATACAGGAACATACCGGTGATAGATTAGCAGTTGTCTCAACCGCCCGATTGTCGGACTTACTCCGCCGAAGTTACCTGCGCCCTGGCAGCAATCTCCGGCATCATCGCTCACCCGCTTTTCACGAGTGCTTCTATATCTTAATACAGTTTGGTCATTCTGTCAATAAAATATCCGCCGAAATTTACGAAATTTACCTGATTTTTTTGTGATTTCAGCACAACGAGGGGCGCACACACGTTTTTTGTCCGATGCACGCGCTATTTGTCCCCGCGGATGATGATAAAAAGTCCCTCCGACGCGCCGCTCGATATGACGATCTGGTCGTTTGTGACCGTCTCCATCTCATATCCCACCGACTCCAGGCCGTCCGTCAGCTTTTGTACAAGGTTAAAATCATTGTCAACGGAATAATACTCTACGCCGTCGCCGGCGTTTCCCGCCAGCAGCTCCGCCGACGTTGACAGCTCTGGCAGGTCGACCTCACCCGCTGCCGCAATGACAAAGGCATAGCTGTTCGCCGTGACCACATCCGGTACGTTGATGTCCTCTGTCAGCACAACCTGCTGCCCACCAGAGCCGTGCCCATAAATGCCCGGCGTTCGCACCTGAGAGGAATTGACAAACAATCCGCCCAATACGCCGCTGCCGATCAGCGCCAAAATGATCGCCGCCGCACCGACAACCATGCCCACCGGTACATAATATTCACGCTTGCGGCTGTTTTGCATATGCTTTGCCTGCTGCCTGGCAGCCTCAATGATCTTACCGCGCAACTCCTCCGGCGGCGCATCCTCCGCCATGTGCGACAGCGAACGCCCGATATCCGTCAGGTCATTGAGGTATGCCGCGCACGATGGGCATTCCTGGATATGATCCAGCAGCGCCGCCTTGTCCTCCGCTGAAATGTATTCATCGACATATTGACTGCAAAGCTCGCGGTAGTGCTGGTTTTCCTTCGTGCTGCCGCTGCGCTCCTTCGGCTCTTGCAGGATATTCTCGCCCACCAACAGGTCGCGCAGGTTTTTCCGCGCCCGCGATAGGCGCAGCCGGATGCCGCTCTTGTTGATATCCAATATCTTTGCGGTTTCGTCGTCATCCATACCGCACAAATCACGCAGCAATATGACCTCGCGCTGCTGGCGTGTCAGCCGCAGCAGCTGTTCCTGAATGCCTTCTGTCAGGCTGCGTGCCCGTTCCTCTTCATCACGCGGTGGCTCATGCAGGCGGATCACCGCCATCGGGCTTTTTACGCCGCGTTTGCGGCGCTGCTTTTCCGCACAAATATTTGCAGCCGTGCGGAACATCCAGATATGCAGCTGTTCATCCGCATTTTCGCTCAGCCCACGGTATATCTGCGAGAATACCTCTTCTGTTACCGCACTGGCTTCCGCCTCCTGCCCCAGAAAACGCAGGGCATACTGGTACACCTTATTCTCATACCGGTCAACCAGACGCTCAAACGCTGCTTCATCCCCGCTCAACACGCGGTCGACCATACTGTTTTCATCAAACATGGCTCACCCCTCCAGTGCGGCCGCCTGCGCCAGAAGCGCGTCCAACTCTGCAAATGATGTCAGCGACGAGACACGCGCCTTCAGCTGCTTTGTCCCGCGAACGCCCTTGAGATACCATGCAAAGTGCTTACGCGCCTCCAGCATGGCGATGCGCTCGCCCTTGTGCGCCGCCGCAAGCGTGATCTGGCGGCGCACTGTCTGCATCCGCTGCGCCAGCGACGGCAGGGCAGGTATTTCACGGCCTTCTTCCATTGCAGCGCACTGTGCAAACAGCCACGGGTTTCCCAACGCACCGCGCCCGATCATAACTGCGTCTGCACCAGTCACCGCCAAAATATCCATTGCACGCTGCGGGCTGTCTACATCACCATTTGCAATGACCGGGATGGACACCGCCTGCTTTACCTGTGCAATGGCATCCCAGTCCGCTTTTCCGGCATACATCTGCGCGCGTGTGCGCCCGTGCAGTGTGATCGCGGAAGCACCCGCTGCCTCCGCCATCTTCGCAAAGTCCAGATAATTCTGATGTTCCTCATCCCAGCCCTTGCGGAATTTGACCGTTACCGGCACATCCACGGCAGCCACAACTGCGCGGATAATCTCCTCCGCCAGCTTTGGATCGTTCATCAGCGCACTTCCATCGCCGCCCTTGACGATCTTCGGCGCCGGACAGCCCATATTGATATCCACCAGCGCCGCGCCGGAAATGGCCAACGCCTTGCGCGCACCATCCGCCATGTACGCCGGATTGCTGCCGAAAATTTGAATCCAGCCCGGCGTTTCGTTGGGCGCGAGAGACAGCAGCTCCCGCGTTTTCCGGTCCTGAAACAGCAGCGCCTGTGTCGAGATCATCTCGCTGACCGTCATTGCCGCGCCGCATTCCCGGCATATCTGCCGGAACGCACGGTCTGTCACGCCCGCCATCGGCGCCATGATAAACTTTCCCGCAATATTTACATTTCCAATCACAAAGCCCGCCATATGACCTCTCCTGATACTTCGATAAATTATTGATAGTGTAGCACTGTTTCCGCTTTTTGACAAGTGAAGCGGACCTCGCACGACAATCATCGTAAAACGCACGCATAGCAGAAGCCGCCACTCTGGCAAGTGACGGCTTCTAATTTGAATCCTTCATCCTGAGCAATACCGCTTATCAGCAATGCTCTTTTCTATTTTTATTATACAACAGCCCATAAATTTGTCAAGAAAAACAGCCCGGCAGTTGCGAATCCTGTTTTACCACATTCATAAAATGACCGCCGCGCCGAGAAAATATCCCGCACAGACAAATACCGTATTATAACAGAGAATGCCGAGTGCACTTGCGGTTAAAAACATCCGGAACGGGAGCTGCAATGCGCCCGCCGGCAGCGGCAGCAGCGTCCGCACGACCGGCAACAGCCGCCCGATAAACAGCTTTGTAAAGCCGCCCTTTTGTAAAAATTCCTCACAGTGCTCACATGCCTTGCGCACGGCATTGCTGCGCCGCTTGAACCACTCCAGCAGCGGATGCCCGCCGACAAGCCCGATCAGATACAATGCGACCGTCCCGGCAATCCCACCAACCACAGTCAGCGCGATCGCCAGCAGCAGGGGCATATCACCGCCTGCCGCACATATTCCAGCCGCGGGCAGCACAACACCTGCAGGCATTCCCGGACAGTTCATCGCCTCCAAAAATGTGATCGTCAGCAGAATTTGCACGCCATGCTCCGCCATCAGCTCCAGAACGGTATTCAGTTCCATATTGCAGCATCACTTCCCTATGGTGTCCTCCGCTTCCGGCGCCTCTGCTGTATCAGGCGGCACATCAGACCCCGGCAGCTCTGTTTCATCTTCCGGTTCATCCGTTTCCTCTTCGTCCTCCCATTTTTCGCTCAGTATCTCATCCAGCATAGAGCCGGGCTTGCGCGGCAGATGCCGCACCAGTATGCCGCCCATCCCAAATACGACAAAAAACATCCCCAAAAACAGCAGGATTGGATAAAGCTCTGCTTTGATCTCCGCACTCAGCTCCAGCGTGCGCAGCATTGCAGGAAGCAGCATCGTCATATTTCTTCCCCCTCTATTTCCTTGTTTTTGTTTATCATAACGCCTTTTTCGTGCCGTTTCAAGCCCATTTGGTTCCATTTTACATTCTATTCACAAGCAAAAGCGGATGCACGCCTGCGTACACCCGCTTTCCTACTATATAAGAAGTATCATCCACTCCGTTTATTGAGATAGACCACCGCTGCGCTCATATCATCCGGCGCGCCGCGCGCCGAGCCTTCCAACACGAGCCGTGCCGCCAGCTCCCGTGCACTCAGGTGCATACTCTCCGCCAGCAGCTCCTCAACCCAGCCCGCATTCGAACCGTCCGCATCGACGATACCGTCGCTGAGCAGCAGCAGCGCATCGTTGTCCCCCATCTGGAACTGTGTGACGTCCATATCACCGGATTCGTCCAGCCCGGCAGGCAGTGTAGACGACACGATACGCCTTACCTTTACAGTACCGTCGCCATCGACAGCGCGCACAAAGCTCGGTGCCGCGCCACATTTGACCGAATCGGCTGCGCCGGTGAACAGATCGATTGTGCTGATATCCAATGTCACGAACTGCTTGCCCTGCGTACGCAGCTTGAGCGCCGGGCCGATGGTGCGCACACAGTCTGCCGCGGAAATGCCCGCCCGTAAAAACCGCTCTGCCATACGCACGGCGCTCTCGGATTCCTCCTTCGCCTGCTCGCCCGAGCCCATGCCATCGGACAACACAATACACGCAACCCCCTCCTCTGTGGTGAAATACCGGATGCAGTCGCCGGAGACCATCTGCCCTTCCCGTGTACGTGTGCCTACGCCGACGGTGATAGCATACGGTTCGCGCTCCCGGAACAGCAGGCTGGACCCGCCCGGCCCATGTACGGTTTCCGGCCCGGTCAGCTTGGTGCCCATCAGCGCACTCAGCCCGGACAGAAACCCTTCGCGGTTGCGCACGATGCGGGTGATGCATTCGCCCGACAGCTCGAAATGCAGCCTGCCGCGCCGGTCTTTCCATGCTGCCGCCGTTCGCACCCTGCCAAACGCTTCCGCATATGTGCGCAGCTCCCGCTCCCGCGCCGGCAGCGCCTCCGGCCCTGCGCTCATGCTCTCACCGACCTGCTTTAAAATACCGGTCACACCTGCGTACTGCTGCGCGATCAGTTTTCTTCCGGCTTCATTTTTGCGCTGGGTCTGCCGCCGCTGATACATGGCATCCATGCCTTCATTGACGGCGAGTACAAAATCGGAAAATCGCAGGCACTGTGCAGCAAAATGCCCCGGAAAATCATTTGCATTGACATGGCCTGTCCGCAGCAGCGCACCGGATATGGAATCGAGTGTCCGCAGCGTCGACAGCTTGTCCCGTTCCCAGCAGGCTTCCCTTGCACTGCACCGCCGGCAGACCCGATCTGCTGTACGGTCAAACACTGCGCCGAGGTCATTGTCCTCTTTATGCCTGCTCCCGCCGCCTGCCAATGCATGGTACATTTCTGAAAATGCGTCCGATGCCGCAGAGGCATACTGGTTCGCCAGACGGCATACCCGCGCAGCATAATCCGTCGGTTCCGGGCTGGGCGGCAGCAGCCTGTCCTGAATCGTGCGCCACGAATGGTCCGGCACCAGCACGAAGCAGACAGATGCCACAAAGCATTCATAGATGCCGGACAGATAATCTGCCTGTCCACCCAGCAGATTTGCCGCAGCATGTGTCAGCACAAATGCCGCAGCAAACACGATGCGCCCTGAACGGGAGAAAAACCCTGCGATCATACTGGAAATCGCGTAAATCGCAGCATAATACAGCCCTGCGCCGCCCGCTGCGTCCATGGCGATGCCCAAACCGACGCCGGATGCCGCACCATAGGAAAAGCCACCCATATAGCCCACGCCCATGACGATCAGCAGTGCCGCAATGCGTGCCGGGCAGACCAGATCCACAACCTGAAATGGATACGCCGCCATCAGCACGGTTGCCGCGAGGACGAGCATACCGCCAAATCGTACGACCTGCATCCTACCTCTGGCAGTATCAATCGCCGCTTCATAAAAATAAGCCGCTCCGCCTGCAAGTATCATCCGGCAGGCGAATAAGACACCGGCCTGCCATTCCAAACCGTCTCCGATCAGGAAAATACAGCCTGTTGCGCCGCATGCCGCTGCCGCGCACACTGGAAAAAACCACCGACTCGCCACGATGCCTGCACCGGAAAAAACCGTCGCCGCCGTCAATACGATGAGCGCCGCGCCTGCATATTCCACACCCTCCGCGCCGGGATGTGACAGCAAATAACCTGCAAACGTTCCCATCACCGCGCTGAAGCCATGTCCCGTGCGACAGGCCGCCGCCGCGAATGCCACGCCAAATGGGGAACCGACCCCCGCCACATCCGCACACGCAAGCACCGCCGCCGCTGCAAAATATAAAAAAGGCATTCCGGTGCGGCGCACCTGTGTCCCGCCGCGTCCCCGCTGCCGCTGTGTGTTTCTCTTATCGAGCATATGTATCTGCGCCTCCTGTTCCATGCTTTCAGTATAGAGAACTGCGCGTGCAGATTCTGTCAGAAATGCAAGGCAATAGGCGGGATTAGAGATTATTTTTTCAGTCACGTTTTGCCAGTAGCAGGCGGACACGAGTCTCTGGTCAAAGTAACATACCATACTGCATTTGGAGATTTTGTGCAGTTATCGTCGTTACTCAAATATGAAAAGAGAAAACCGACATCGGTTTTCTCTCTTCACTCTCTTTCGACGCCAAAGAACCTATGGTTCTCTGGACTCTCCTCTGCGCAGCCGCGCTTGCGCTCCATGACGCCAAAAGCGCCGCGCGCGGCATGTACCTGCGTGGGCTGAGAGTACATTGAAGTGTCGTCCATCCAAGCCTCCTTTTGAAAACCACCCTAGTTTCCTAGAGTGGTTTCCTTTGGTGGAAGTTACAGAACTCGAACCTGCGTCCCTACTGCCGGTTGGTAGATCTCGATTCCTGCTGCCTTTTCAAAAAAAATAAGAGCCATGAAAACTCATGACTCTTAATTGGTGGAAGTTGCAGAACTCGAACCTGCATCCCTACTGCCGGTTGGTAGATCTCGATTCCTGCTGCCTTTTCAAAAAAAATAAGAGCCATGAAAACTCATGACTCTTAATTGGTGGAAGTTACAGGGCTCGAACCTGTGACCCTCTGCTTGTAAGGCAGATGCTCTCCCAGCTGAGCTAAACTTCCATTTTGGTGACCCGTACGAGAATCGAACTCGTGTTACCGCCGTGAAAGGGCGGTGTCTTAACCGCTTGACCAACGGGCCAAATGGTAGCGGTAATTGGACTTGAACCAATGACCTTCCGGGTATGAACCGGACG
>JAUNWG010000007.1 GCA_030540435.1 Eubacteriales bacterium | reverse complement strand
CAATCTCTTCGGTTTTCTCATGCCCTCTCGTTGAGCGCCTGATTAGGATACCACTCCGGGAGCGGAAAGTCAACACATATTTCGGGGATTTTGGCGCTTTTGGTAGATTGCACAACGAAATCCGCGTATTTTGCCGTGCTGTCTGTGCCTGTTCCTCCCCGTCACCGCAGGGACTGCTCCGCAATGCTCCGGCGGCACTGCGCCAGATGCAGCAGCATCGCGTCGTATGCCGCCATGCCGTCCCGCGCAGCAATGGCAGAGAGGATCTCCCGGTGGGTGCGCGCCAGCTCGCGCCGCATGTCCTGGCTCGGCGTGCCCGGCATCATAGACGATGGACCGCACAAAATAACGGCAAGGTTGGGCACGACCACATTGCCGGAGGCGCGTGCGATCGCCGCGTGGAACGAGGTGTTTTCCTCTGCAAAGCTCTCACCGGCGAGCATCTTCTTTTCACATGCATCGCACAGCTGCATCATTTCCGCGAGCTGTTCGGGCGTACTGTTTCCGGCAGCGAGCGACGCCAAACGCGGCTCGATCAAAAACCGCAGCTGGAGCAGGTCGGTTGCGACACGGGTGGTGTCGTCTAAAAATTGCAGTCCCAGCGGGTCCTCACTGACGCCGCTGCGCGCGGAGACAAATGTGCCTGCGCCACGGCGAATTTCTACCACATTGCGGCTGACCAGTATTTTGATCGCCTCGCGCACGGTGCTGCGCCCGACGCCCAGCTTGGACGCCAGCTCAAATTCATTTGGCAGCTTGTCGCCCGGCTTCAATTCCCTGCCGATGATCGTGCGCACAATATCATCCGCGACCTTATCCGTCAGTAATTTTCCGCTGTCCATGTCTGTATCCTCCCTCAAATTTTTCTCTTCATAATATATAGTATACCAGCTTTTTCCTCAAGCGAAAAGCGGCGGCACCAGATTTTTCCGATGCCGCCGTGCTGTTTTTTATAATCGTGTTACGAAAGCTGGCACACTGGCGTGTCGCCTGTGCTCAGGCTCTTTGCCGGAATGCCACAGTATCTCATATATGGCAGCAGCTGCTGTAATGTCGTTGCCGTCGTCGCGCTGTTGTCCAGCCGCAGCGTGACACTGCCGGTCGTATTCAGTGCGCGGACTGCCGCGTCATAGCTTCCCGGTGCGCTGTTCCAGTCCCACAGGCAATAGCCGCCCGCCTGCAGCACAGCCAGCCCGTCGGTTGTCATGCTGCCTGCACTGCCGCTCTGTACCCGCACGATGCGGGACGGTGTGCCGGTAATGACAGACAGCTGTTCATTTGCCGCATTCATCAGGCTGACAGCAGCAGCCGGGTCCTTTGCCTGCTCCGGTGTGAGCAGCAGGCCGATGGTGTGCCCCTCTCCGGCGATCTGCCGCAGCAGGTTGTCCGCAGTGTACAAATCTCCCACCGGTACAAAGAATGTCGCACTGACGCCATATTGCTTGAGCTGGGTCAGCGCCGCCGTGGTATTGGCGCCCATATCGCTCTCTATCGTCAAAAATGAAGCGGATGGGATATTTTTCGGCATCTCATAGGTTCGGATTGCCGTGGACGGGATGGTCGAGCCGGGCATGTACAATACGCCGCCTGCCCCCGTTGCCCCGCTGTAAAACGGGTATTTGGTCGTGCTGTTTGTGCCGGTCGTACCATTGGTACCGTTTGTGCCATTTGTTTTATTATCACTGTTCTCATTGGACGGGCCTGTCGGCTGTTCCGGCCGCTGCGCCGTTTCGGTTACATTGACCGTACAGCTCGCTGTGATGCCGTCCGCAGAAGCCGTGATCACCGCTGTGCCCACCTTGACCGCAGTCACGCGGCCTGTGTCGTCCACACTGGCAACCGCTGTATTGTCCGACCACCAAGTCACAGTCGCGCCGCTCTGCGCAGGCTGCACTGCCGCCCGTATCACGGTCTGTTCACCGGGAATCATGGAAACGACCTTTTTGTCCAGCGTGATACCGGTGACAGCGTCGCCCGAAACCGTCAGTTTGCATGTTAAAATGCTGCCGTCAGCACACGCGCCATAAATAGCTGTCTGGCCCTTTGCCACCGCCGTGACAAGTCCATTTTTATCCACCGTCGCAACAGCTTCATTGTCCGATGCCCAGCGGATGCTGTTGTCCGCCGGCGAACCGCTGCCACTGCTTATCTCCGTGTCGCCGTCCTGCTGCACATCCTGTGCAGTCAGCTGTACGGTTTCCTTCACTTTTAATGTATACGCTACCGGCTGGTCCGGCAACAGGCCGAGTACCGGTGTGCCTTTTTCTTCCTGCATGATCTGCTCAGCCGCCCGTGCCATTTGCTCCGGCGCAGCATAAACCAATGCGCCGCCAAGCACCACGCCCGCCAGCAGGATGCATCCGATCCGCCTGTATCGAATCATGGCTATCGTCCTTTCTGTTCCGGTGCAATCTGATTTTCAGATACACCCGAAAAGCAAATTTTTATCCAGTTTTATTATATCGTATCTGTACGCATTTGTCACTTGATTTCACAAAATCCACATAATCCATATAATCCAACATAATCTGCCGCAATGTCTTTTATCACAATTCCTGTCTTTTATGATTGCACCGTATTTGTAACAATGGTATAATATTATTTGATATTTTGTTACCGCAGGAGGCGCATTTATATGAATACAGATAAAATCATCCGACAATATCTCTCCGGTCAGAGCGCAGAGGGCTACCGGGTCTTTGGCGCACATCCGGTACGGAAATATGAGCAGGACGGTATTGAATTTCGTGTATATGCACCCTATGCCGCGGATATGAAGCTCGTCGGTGATTTTAACAACTGGGAAGGCTGGCAGATGAACCGCCATGCGGACGGCACCTGGACGATCTTTTGCCGCGACCTGCCTTTTGGCTCATTATATAAATACCGCACGGTCACGCAGACTGGAAATGTTGTCGACCGCGCCGACCCATTTGCTTTTTATTCCGAGCTGCGTCCGTCCAGCGCATCGCGTGTGTGGGACATTGGCACTTATGAATGGCATGACGATGCATGGATGGCAGAGCGCGGGAAGGATTACAAGCGCTACAACAGCCCAATCAGCATTTATGAGGTACACGCCGGTTCATGGCGCCGCGAGGAGCAGGACAAGGAGAACGCCCCCACGGCAGAAGAGCGGGAATTTGGCCGCATGCTGACCTATCGGGAGCTTGCCGATCAGCTGATCCCATACGTAAAGGAACAGGGCTTTTCGCATATTGAGCTGATGCCGCTGAATGAGCATCCGTTTGACGGCTCCTGGGGCTATCAGGCGACCGGTTATTTCTCCGCCACCAGCCGCTATGGCGAGCCGGAGGGGCTGATGGAGCTGATCGACCGCTGCCATCAGGCGCATATCGGCGTAATACTCGACGTTGTCCCGCTGCATTTTGTCACGGATTTCTTCGGTTTACATCAGTTTGACGGCGGCTTTGTGTATGAATCCGCCAATGAAGCAGATCGATATACCGAATGGGGCTCGGTGCTGTTCGATTATACCAAACCGCATGTGCTGTCCTTTATGAAATCCTCCTTTGATTTCTGGATCAATTATTATCACATCGACGGTCTGCGCTATGACGCAGTCTCCCAGCTGATCTATCGTAACGGCAATCCGGATGAGCGGGAAAATGATGCCGGTATGTGGTTCATGCGCAATACCAACTACTATTTGCAGCAGACCTATCCGGACGTCCTGCTGATCGCAGAGGATTCCTCCAATTACTTAAAGGTCACTGCGCCGCCGCAGTATGGCGGTCTGGGCTTTGATTACAAGTGGGATCTGGGCTGGATGAACGATACGCTGGAATACTTGTCGCTGCATCCGAACGACCGCTACCATGCGCGGCATCTGCTGATGTTCTCTATGGCATATTTCTATAATGACCTGTTCATCCTGCCGCTGTCACACGATGAAGTCGTACACGGCAAGCATACCATCGTCGATAAAATGTGGGGCGATTACGAACAGAAATTCAGCCAGACGCGCCTGCTGTATCTCTATATGTGCGCACATCCGGGCAAGGTGCTCAACTTCATGGGCAATGAAATGGCAGAATTCCGCGAATGGGATGAGAAAAAGGCACTCGGCTGGAATCTCATGACCTATCCGATGCACGATTCGTTCAACCATTTCTGCCGCGACCTGCAAAAGATCGGCGGCACATACCGCGCATTGTATGACACAGAATATGATCCGCGTGCGTTCCGTTGGCTGAACACACCGGGCAGCCCACAAACCGTGTTTGCCTTCGCCCGCCGGTCCGCAGATGGACAGCAAACCATGATCTGTGTGATGAATTTCGGTCTGCATCCAGTGCATGTGAACCTGCCGGAGCTGGGCGGAAGCTGGACAGAGCTGATCAACACGGATGATTCGTGCTATTCCGGCTCCGGTGTGACCAATGAAAAATCCACCGGCGGACAGGTGAAGCTCGCACCGCTGTCGGGCAGCTTGCTGGTGATTGCGTGAGGAAGGTATTGTCGATTTTTCTGATTTGCCAGTTACTTTCAGCCAGAACACATACCGTGCATCACGAGGGAAAGACCCTAACGCCGGGTCTCTCCCTCGTGGCTCCCTCTCAGGCGCCAAAGAACCTACGGTTCTCTGGACTCTCCTCTGTGCGGCCGCGCACGTCGCTGATGAAACCAAAAGCGCCGCGCGCGGCGTGTAATGCGATAGCTGAGATTTGCATTTTCTTGACTTATCTATTTCCTTCTGCTATCCTTAATTACAGGAAAAGGGCATACCATTTACGGGTAGGCGGTGCTGACCTCCTTCTTCATTCTATGAGAGGGGCAGTAAACAATTTCTTTGCGCATCCTCTCGGAAGGGAGGGTGATACAATATGTACGTTACATATTCAGAACTGTTGCAGTTGCTCACACTTCTGGCAGACTTCGGCATGTTGATCGTCGCTATTGTAGCTCTGATTCAGAATAATCAGAACAAAAAGAAATAACCGCCAAGCTGATAACTTCATAGCGGTTATTTCTTTACAACCAATATAGAAGAAGGTCACACCGTCTATCGGTATGTCCTTTTCTTTTTGTATTTTTATTGTAGCATGAGAGTCTCGAAGTGTCAAGCAAATCAATGCGCACGGCGCTTTTGGCGTCATTTAGCGTCGCATGCGGCCGCACAGCGGAGAATCCAGAGAACCATAGTTTTTTTGGCATCGAAGGAGATCAAAGAGAGAGAACCGACGCCGGTTCCCTCTCTTTTCATATGCTCCAGCTTAAAAGATATGCTTTGTGCGCATTGCGATTGCCAAAGAAACAAACCCAGCAAATAACATTACAATATATTCAAAACCCCGACACATTTCAAACAGAATGCCATATAGCGCATTCCCCAACGGCTGCGCGCACATAGAAACCGTGAGGATCACAGAAATCACTTTCCCTATTAACTTTTGCGGCGTTTCCGTCTGGACAAAAGACATCATCTGTACAGTAAAAATCGTCGAAAAAATCATAATAACAAAACAGCATACCGTCATAACAATATAATTTACCATCCCGGATGAAAACAACATCTGCGCTGCTCCCATGGGGAATACGCATATGGCGCAGGCTACAACCAGATTTCCTGATTTTTTTATTGTGAGCTTATTTGCAAAAACACCCGCACAGATACCGCCCATGAGTCCCCCTGCGGCCAGTGCGCCCTCTGCAAAGCCATATAACTGATTTGCCTGCCCTGCTTCCAGCTGCAGCACCTCCGTTATGAGATACGGCATTCCAACAATAATCATTGCTGATAAAAACAGGTTTATCCCACAAATTACAAGCAGCGCCCTTCCTATGACAGGCTTATCTTTTTGTATGAAGTGGATACTTTCAGCAAAATCCGCCTTCGCCGTTTTCCAAATCCCTCCACGATCATCCTCCCTTGAAAATGGAATATGGATAAAAATTTCCATAACTGCTGACAACATAAAACATATCGTGCAAACCCATAGCACCGGTTTTAATCCATATGTACTGTATAAAATGCCGCCAAGTACAGGACCGATGAAAGACGAAAAGGAGCTGATTGTGTTAATAATAGAATTTGCCGCCATAAAATGCTCCTGCATGACCAACGCCGGTATGCTCGCCTGCACTGCCGGCTGATATGCGCCTGCAATGCCATACAAAAACATCAGTGTAACCGTCAGCAAAAGGATAAGATCTACTTCATTCATGAGCATGGAAAATGCTAAAATAATCACAGCAGTGATAAAATCCAATAATACCATGACATTTCTTTTGTTTACCCTGTCTGCAACGATACCGCCTATGGGTGACAGTAAAATTGCAGGCACAAAAGCACAAGCTGTAACAGCTCCATAAAGAGCAGATGAACCAGTCAGATTTAATAAGTACAAAGGCAGCGCAAACCGTATTGTCGCATTGCCAAATAATGAAATGATCTGGCCGATCACAACCAACGTAAAATCCTTTGAAAATAGTTTTTGATTCATGTTAAACCTCCATGTTTTCTATTCCATCCGCAAGCATATGGTACATAAAATTAGCAATGAAGCAAAAAATCCCACACAATGCCAGCATGACAAAAACAATATGATGCGGTGAAATCGTGATGAAATTGGTCACAACGCACACGACCAACAGCGCAAATACGATCGTCGCAACGGCGGAGCGTTTTTTCCATCCAAAGGCAGCAGAAATGATACCGACTGCGGAGGACGATATCCCCATAAAAATACTGGAAAGCAAAACCGTGAGCATAAAATGCGCTGTATTCATCTGTGGCGCGACGGTAAACATGCGAGCTGTTACATACATCATGCCGATCACCAATAGATTGCTGACTCCTGCCGAAGCTGTCGTTATGCCGCAAACGATGCAGCATTTCGTCCGAAATACCGTTTT
Source organism: Eubacteriales bacterium (assembly GCA_030540435.1). Classification (GTDB taxonomy): domain Bacteria; phylum Bacillota; class Clostridia; order Oscillospirales; family Butyricicoccaceae; genus Butyricicoccus_A. Next base: position 52,224 of record JAUNWG010000007.1, on the reverse strand, counting down.
TCGACTGACAGGATAGCTCAATAAGCTGACGGCATTTGCGCCACAATAGTCACCGACCACTACCTTTGCTGCAAGGACGGATGATAAAACGCTAAAACAAGCAAATGCCAGCGCTGTCGTGAGCGCAAATAATCCATTCCAATCCCCAAACAGCGCCGCTTCCTCCGAGATACCGCCACCGTCCGCTTCTATCTGAAATAGGAACACAAATAAAATGCCCAGTGCCAATACGCTTGCAAAAATCCCGACAATTGCCCATAGATACGCAGACAGCCGTATTTTCATCCATTCCAATTTGTATAAGCGCATGTCAATCCCCTTTCATAAGGCCGATCACATAATCGTCAAAATGCGCGCCATATTCCGCTGCCTTTTCTTTTACAGAAAATTCCTGTTTGATATGGCCTTCGGAAAGAATACCGACCCGATCTGCCGTATGCCAAACCTCTCCGATGATATGGCTCGACAGCAAAATCGACATGCCACTGCTCGCCAATACGCGCATCCGTTCACGCATTTCGGCAATTGCAACGGGGTCAAGCCCATTTAGCGGCTCATCCAGAATGAGCAGTTTCGGACGGTGGATGATCGCCCTTGCCAGCCCAAGCCTTTGTTTCATGCCAAGAGAATAGCGGGAGATTGGCTTATCGCCTGCATTGTGGAGCCCAACCAAATGCAATAGTTCCGCTATATTCGCTTGCTTCTGCATATAGCACAGGTGCATGGATAAAAGTTTCTCTGCACTCAAGTGCTCATAAAAAGCAGGATTTTCTATCACACTTCCAACATTTACCAAATATGCCGGGCCATTGCTTACGTCTTCGCTCAAAACGGAAATACTTCCGCCGTCAATCCGTTGTAGCCCAAGTATCATCTTCATCAGTGTTGTTTTTCCCGCGCCGTTGACGCCCAAAAGCCCGTATATTTCGCCCGCATTCACATGAAAACTGCAATGGTTCAGCACCTTTGTACCTCCATAGCTTTTTTCAACCGAATGTACCTCTAAAACCTTCTGCATATGATGCCTCCTTTTAATACCGCATGACGGTATGTATCATATCAAAATATATCTGCCCATATTGCAGGGCAGATTTTTTTATTTATTCTTTTGATAAATGGATGCCAACTGCTGTAACCGATTCAGCATCTCTTCATCTATGATATCCAAGCCAAAGCCGTTCATCATCTGGCTGAAAACCATACATTTGCGATAGGACTCTTCTTCGGTGCTGGCGAATATCATGGGATTCATCCAGACATTTGCCGTAAGAATAATCAATTCCGATAGCTGTTCCGGATAGTCCGTCTGAATCGAACCGTCTGCAATCCCCTGCTGCATAATCGGCAAAATATACTGCGGCGCAGCCTCGGTTACCGCCTCGTGCAAAAGGCTGACCAAGAGCTTCGGATTGTTGCTGAAATTGGGAGCCGCCGTAAAAATTTCATCCTGCACAGGCCGGCAGATGGATTCCTTGAATATCATCCGCAGTTTTTCTTTTCCGTTCAGGTCGGAACAGTCACGGATATCCGCAAGCATTTGATTGGATTCTTCCGTCATTCGGTCGGTAACGGCGATCAAAATATCCTCTTTTGACTTAAAATGATGATAGATCGCACCTTTGCTCAAGCCGCCCAGCCCATCAATAATATCCTGTATGGAAGTATGTTCATATCCTTTTTCCATAAACAAACGGTACGCCACATCCAATATCCGGTTCACGGTTTCTTCCGGATGTTTGTTCCTCGCCATTGCAGTTCCACCTCCAAACATACTATCAGTATGTTAATACAGTATCATACCAGCAGTATGTTTGTCAAGCCTTTCTCCGATACATACCACAAGGGGCACTTCACATGCGGAAGTGCCCCTTGCCAAATGCTCTATTTACTTCACAGACACCGGTGTAACCGTCAGCTTGCCGTCCTGCATGCCGACGACCAGCTTTGTGCCTGCGGACAGGTCGCCTGCAATGATGGCGCGTCCGAGCAATGTCTCCACATTGCGCTGCAGGAATCGCTTGAGCGGACGCGCGCCATAGACCGGATCATAGCCATTGTCAATGACATACTGCTTTGCTTCTTCGGTCAGTTCAACCGTCAGCTGCTTATCCTCCAGCCGCTTGCGCAGTGCATCCAGCAGCAGATCAATGATACCGGTGATATTCTCACGGGTCAACGGCTTATAGAATACGATCTCGTCCAGACGGTTGAGGAACTCCGGACGGAACGAACGGCGCAGCAGCTCATTGACCTGTGCCTTTGCGTCCTCACGGATATCGCCGTTTGCATCGATGCCGTCCAGCAGTGCGGACGAGCCGAGGTTGGACGTCAAAATAATGATGGTATTCTTAAAGTCTACCGTCCTGCCCTGGGAATCGGTGATGCGCCCGTCATCAAGTACCTGCAGCAGGACATTAAATACATCCGGATGCGCCTTTTCGATCTCATCAAACAGTACGACGGAATACGGATGCCGACGGACGGCTTCGGTCAGCTGACCGCCTTCCTCATAGCCGACATATCCGGGAGGTGCGCCGATCAGACGGGAAACGGAGTATTTTTCCATATATTCCGACATGTCGATGCGGATCAGGTTTTTCTCGTCGTCAAACAGCGTCGCAGCCAATGTCTTCGCCAGCTCGGTCTTGCCGACGCCAGTCGGACCGAGGAACAGGAACGAACCGATCGGGCGGTTCGGGTCCTGAATACCAGCGCGCGAACGCAGAATCGCTTCGGATACACGCTGTACCGCTTCGTCCTGTCCAATGACACGCTCATGCAGCGTATCCTCCAGATGCAGCAGCTTTTCCCGTTCCCCTTCCATCAGGCGTGCAACCGGGATACCGGTCCAGCGTTCAATGATGCGTGCAATTTCCTCATCGGTTACCTTGTCACGCAGCAGAGTATGCTGGTCTGCGTCCTCTGCCTTTGCTTCTTCTTCTGCCAGCTGCTTTTTCAGCTCCGGCAAACGGCCATATTTCAGCTCCGCCGCCTTGTTGAGGTCATAGCTTTCCTCTGCACGTTCAATATCTGCATTCATCTGCTCGATATCGGCACGCAGCTTCTGTACCTTGCCAATGGCATTCTTTTCATTGTCCCAGCGCGCCTTCATGGAGTTGAACTGCTCGCGCATCTCTGCCAGCTCCTTCTGGATCTCTGCCAGATGCTCCTGTGACAGCTGGTCGTCCTCTTTCTTGAGGGCCGCCTCTTCGATCTCATGCTGGATGATCTTGCGCTGGATGACATCCAGCTCAGTCGGCATGGAATCTATTTCCGTGCGGATCATCGCGCACGCTTCATCTACAAGGTCGATTGCCTTGTCCGGCAAAAACCGGTCGGAAATATACCGGTTGGACAAGGTTGCCGCTGCGATCAATGCGGAATCCTGAATTTTTACGCCGTGATAGACCTCATATCGTTCCTTCAAACCGCGCAGGATTGCGATGGTATCCTCTACGGTCGGCTCACCGACCATGACCGGCTGGAAGCGGCGCTCCAGTGCCGGGTCCTTTTCAATATACTGGCGGTACTCATTCAGCGTGGTCGCGCCGATGCAATGCAGCTCGCCGCGTGCCAGCATCGGCTTGAGCAAGTTTCCGGCATCCATCGCGCCATCAGTCTTGCCTGCGCCGACGATAGTGTGCAGCTCATCGATAAACAGGATGATGCCGCCCTCACTCTTTTTGACTTCATTGAGGACTGCCTTTAACCGCTCCTCAAATTCGCCGCGGTATTTTGCGCCGGCAACCAGTGAACCCATATCCAGCGAGAAAATTGTCTTATCCTTCAATGCGCCCGGCACATCGCCGCGCACGATACGCTGTGCCAGACCTTCCGCAATGGCAGTTTTGCCGACACCCGGCTCACCGATCAGAACCGGATTGTTCTTGGTCTTACGCGACAGGATACGGATGACATTGCGAATTTCATCGTCTCTGCCGATAACCGGGTCCATTTTCTTCTGACGGGCACGCTCGACCAGGTCAGTGCCATATTTTTTCAGGGCGTCATAGGTGTCCTCCGGAGAATCCGTGGTGACGCGCTGCGAACCGCGGACGGTGGACAATGCCTGTAAAAACTTGTTCCGATCGATCTGGAACGTGCGGAACAGTTCGCGCACCGCACCGCCTGCAGTATCGATCAATGCGAGGAACAAATGCTCTACCGATACAAAATCATCGTGCATCTGCTCTGCGGTCTGTTCCGCCTGATTCAGCGTTTTCTGCATATCCGCTGTGACATACAGACGGCTTGCATCGCGCCCGCCGGAAATACGCGGCAGCTTTTCCACTGCCCGCATGGTCTGGTTCTGCATCGACGCGGCATCAACGCCCATCTTGGTCATCAGCTGTGAGATCAGGCCGTTGTCCTGCTGGAGCAGGGCGAGCAGCAAATGCTCCTGTCCCATCTCCGCGTTTCCATACTCATTATATAGCGACTGCGCATTCTGGATGGCTTCCAGTGATTTCTGTGTGAATTTTTGTGCGTTCATAACATAAACCTCCCTTGGCTTGCACGGCAATAAACCTCTTCGTATACGCCGTGCAGGATTTCTGTTCGATTGCATTATACGGCTGAAAAGTTGGAAACACAAGGGAAAAGTTGTTACAAAATTGTTAATTTTAGCACTCAGTCACCGAGAGTGCTAAAATAGAGTTTCAGCCTTCCTCCTCTGAGGGAGCCAAAGGGCGAATTTACAACTACAGTTCTCAGGTGCTATCTAATACTAAAACGTTTTGTACTTGCATCCCAAAAAAGCCTGTGATATAATAAAAATACGAAAGAAAGAAGCTGCGATTCCATTATGGCAGTGACAACAAAGAAAAATCCCGGAGTGGCAGCTCCGGGATTTTTTGACGTAAAAATGCAAAAATGCGAATTCAGCCTCCCTCGGATGAGGGAGGTGGATTCGGCGCGAAGCGACGAAGACGGAGGGAGTGAAAAGGTAAATACTTCGTGCCAAGATAAACTACGATGAAGAGATTTCGCTTTTCACTCCTTCAGTCAGTGCCATAGGCACTGCCAGCTCCCTCTTTGAGGGAGCCAAACCATGTCTTTACGTAGTTTCCAATACCACATTATATTCGCTGCAAAAAATAAAAAACAGTTTTTGCAACCAACTTCTTGCTTCCGGCGGCAAACGGGCTTATACTATATTTATCCTGATTAGAAAGAGGAAGCTGAATGGAAATCGATGTAAAACAGCTGATGATAGACAGCATGAAGACCAGGGCGCTGCATCCGGATGATATCCCGGAGCTGGATCTCTATATGGATCAAATCATCGCCCTGATGAATACCCATCTGGGCACAGACGGGGAAAAGGAACCATTGACCCGTACCATGATCCACAATTACAGCAAAGCGGGCCTGATTACGCCGTTAAAGGGCAAAAAATATTCCAAAGAGCAAATTTTACAGATGCTGGCGATCTATTCGCTCAAAAATACGCTGTCCATTGCACAGATCAAGCGCGTGCTGTATGGCACAATGCAGAGCGGCATTGATACCAATGGGCTGGCGGAATGCTTTGATACCCAGCTGGCACGGCGGGATGTCATCAACCAGCAGCTTGTCCATATATTGGAGACGATTCTTGTGGAAAACCATATCGAACTGGACACCCCCGCAGATGTATTGTCCTTCCTGCTGACCCTGACGGACATCACGGACAGCCTGACCAGCTTTGCCGCTGCGATCACACAGACCTGCTTCCCGGAGCCGCCGGACAAAAAGGCGAAAAAATAAGACCCGCCCGCAGGCGAGTCTTATCCATAACCATCTCATGCTTCTCCATTGAGCGCAGCGAGATAGTCTGTGACCATTTCCGAGGACATCGTAACCAGCTGATAGACCGGCGTCAGGCCGGCGATCTCACGCAGCGTATTGGTATCCTCCAAAATATCGGTAAATGTCTGTTTGCTGAGGAATGTCTGCGACGGCATGACAGATCGCTTGAATTTACACAGCCAGCCGAGCTGTGCACCCAGATCATAGACTTCTGTCGAATGCCCGCCGAGGGCTGCGGTGGCGATCTCGTCTGTCAGTCCCTCCGGACAGCCGTCTGAAAGCGCAAGGATCATCAACGGATACTGTGCGCCGCTGGGACGGATGGTTTCCACAGCTTCCTGCAGATCGAGCACCATTGCCTGTAACGAAGTGATCGCATTCAGGCGGTTTTGCACATTGGCATCCAGCTTACTGAGCGAAATGGAGCCGTCCGGCACAGAGCCGCTGACAACACTGCTCAGCTGAGATTGTACATTGACGACGGCATCCTGCAGCGTGCTGGCGGAAATACCGGAAGTCTGCCGGAATCCGATGGAGGCTGCCGCTCCGGGTGCAGCCAGTGCGGAAACCAAGCTGTTGTGCGCATCACACAGCTGCTGGGGGTCTGCATCAAAATATGCCTTGAGGTCAGCCGCAGATAGGGCGGGCTGGTCATCGAGTGCGGAGATCGGGTGCTCCAGTGCAGCAATCGCTGTCTCCGCAATGGTAGAGGTCGACAAGGTTGGTTCCCCTCCTTTGATATGCAAAAATCTGTGAGTGTCTTATCTGACATAATAAGAGCGCAGAAACCATTTGTCAAATGCACTTTTGTGCCAATTCCACCTGAAAAACAACGAAATCCCGCGGGAAAACGCCTTCCCTGCGGGATTTTTTTCTGTATTGCGCCAGAGTTGATTTTTCCGTCAGGAATTTTCCGGCTTTGCCTGCTTCGGCTTCCTTCTGCGGCGTCGCGGACGGCGCGCGGTATTCTCGCGCTTTTCCTCCTGCTTTGGTGCGGCAGCCTGCTGCTCCGCTGCGGGCGCCTGCGGCTTGTTGTTCTGTAAGCCGCGCCTGCCGCGTCCGCCTCTGCGCGAGCGCGAACGTCCGCCGGAGCGCCCTTCATGGGGCTTTTCCTGCATCGGATACGGATTGTCCTCCCGCACCGGCACTTCCTTGTCGATCAGCTTTTCAATGCGGCGCAGATACGGCACCTCATCAGCCTGACAGAACGTGATGGCAATGCCGCCATGTCCGGCGCGTCCGGTACGGCCAATGCGATGGACATAATTTTCCGGTTCATTCGGCACGTCATAATTGATGACATGCGACAGCTCGCTGATATCCAGCCCGCGTGCCGCGATATCCGTCGCCACCAGTACGCGGATTTTGCCTTCTTTAAAGCGATTCAGTGCATTCTGGCGGTCGATCTGGGATTTATCGCCGTGGATCGCGCTTGCGCCGACGCGCGAACGGTTCAGCTCATGTGCGACCTTATCCGCGCCGGTCTTCGTGCGCACGAATACCAGTGCGCGGTCCAATGCCGGGTCGCGCAGCGTATACAACAGCAGCTTCTTTTTGTTGTCCCGGTCGACAAAATACACCGACTGGTCGATGGTTTCGACGGTGGTCGAGACCGGTGTGACCTCTACCCGTTCAAAGTCCTCCTGCAGCAGCTGACGCACCAGCTTCTGTACCGACTTCGGCATGGTCGCGGAGAACAGCAGTGTCTGCATCTTGCGGTCGCCCATGCGTTTGATGATGCGCTCCACATCGTCGATAAAGCCCATATCCAGCATACGGTCGGCTTCATCCAGCACAAACAGCTCGATGTCCCCCAGATCAATATAGCCCTGTCCGCACAGGTCATTCAAGCGGCCCGGCGTCGCCACCAGCACATCGACGCCCGCGCTCAGCGCTTCGGTCTGGTTATACTGCGATACGCCGCCATAAACCAGTGCACAGCGGATATCGGTATATTTTGCATATGTAAGAAAGCTGTCATAAATCTGGATCGCCAGCTCACGGGTCGGCGTGAGGATGAGCGAACGGATCGGCGGGAAGCCGGGCAGACGTTCTTCATTTTTCAGCTTTTGTAAAATCGGGATCGCAAACGCACATGTCTTGCCTGTACCGGTCTGCGCCAGTCCCAGCACATCGCGCCCCTGTATCGCAGCGGGGATCGCCTTTTCCTGTATCGGCGTCGGGATGGTATAGCCGGCATCATCCAGCGCACGCAGCAGCTCCGCATCAATGCCCAAATCACGAAATTCCATAGTTATCGTGCATACTCCTTTTTTCATATCTGATCTGTTATCAGTATAGCATACTGTCCGGGCTGTACCAAGTGGCAAAGTGCTGATTTTCACGAAAAATCGACCATTATATCATGATTTTGGCAGGGACAGGTAAAATTCCACGCCATCTTCCACATTGCGCACGCCGCAGCCGCCCTGATGCACCGTCATGATTGCCTTGACAATGGACAGACCGATGCCGGAACCGCCGCCGCTCACGCGGGTACGCGCCTTGTCCAGCTTATAGAATTTATCCCAGATCTTATCCATTTCCTCCTGCGCAAGCGTACTGCCCTCATTGCGCACGGTCATGACAACATGCCTGGTATCCTCCGTTGTTTTCAGCCAAATATGCCCGCCCTCCGGCGTATGATCGATGGCATTGGTCATATAATTCAGCAGCGCACGCTCCAGCATATCGTAATCCGCATGGAACGTCTGCTCCCCAACGCCGGACATATCGATGGTCTGCCGCTTTTCCTGCCACATGACCTGGGTCTTGCCGACGACCGCCTCTGCCAGCTCATAGGCGTCAAAATCCGTCTGATTCGGCACGGTATTGCCCAGCTCAATGCGCGACAGATCGAGCAGCTGCCGCACGAGATGGTTCATGCGCTTCGCTTCGTCAATGATGATGTCGCAGTAATAATTTTTATCCTCCTCCGACTCATTGATGCCGACGCGCAGACCCTCGGCATAGCCCTGAATGAGCGCGATCGGGGTCTTTAAGTCATGGGAAACATTGATGATAAATTCCTTGCGCATATCGTCGATGCGCTGCTTTTCCTCGATCTCCCGCTGCAGCTGTTCATTCATCTGCTGCATATCGTGGATCGCTGATTCCAGATAATGCGACATCTGGTTGATGCTGCATCCGAGCGCACCGATCTCATCGTGATAATGCCCGGTATACTTTTTGGAAAAATCCAGACGGGCCACCGAATCCGCCACTTCTGTCATTTCCTCAATCGGACGCGTGAATTTACTGCTGATAAAATAGCCCGCAATCAGGCACACCAGCAGTGCCGCCAGACCGGATATCATCAAGAACACAAAGTTTACCGACTGGTTTTCCGTCAGCGCGGCAGTGGGGATGCGCAGGATGATCAAATCACCATTGTTCAGCCTGCCCAGCATAGAGAGGTAATCCGTCTCCCCGCCATTGGTCGGATCGGAGGTCAGAAACGCATATCCTTTTTTCTCCAGCTCCTCGCCGTCATAGATATACAGCGTCTGCCCATACGGCTTCTGCGTGATCGAATTGAGCCAATCGGAATCACGGTCATGGGAAAACATCGTGTCATAAATATACTGTCCGTATTCTCCAATAATTTTTATACGTATATTGTTATTCGTCTCGATCTCCTGTAACTTGTCTTGTAGTATAGTAACATCACTATTATACGAATTGTTGATTGTATGATAGACATGAACCAGATGCCGCTGCTTCTGCATCAGATAATATGTCTGAAAGAACAGCAGATTTAATACAATCATCACTGCGATAAAGATCGTCGCCGCCAGTGCGATTGCACCCGAAAAGCGGACACGCAGGGAGTGGATGCCGCGCCGCTTCGCTGTCTCTTTCACGTTTTTGCACCTTCAAACCGATAGCCAAAGCCACGTACCGTTTCAATCATCGCCCCGCATGGGCCGAGCTTTGCACGCAGCTTTTTGATATGGGTATCCACCGTGCGCAGATCACCGAAATAGTCATACCCCCAAACGGCATTGAGGATATTTTCCCGCGATGCGGCGATATTCTGGTTATTTTTAAAATAAATGAGCAATTCATACTCCTTCGGCGTCAGCTCGACGGTTTCCCCAGCGACGCAGACCTCCCGCCGCACCTCATTGATGGTCAGTTCGCCCGATTGAAATACCTCCTGATCGTGCTGATGGCGGCGCTTTTCGATGGCGCGCACCCTTGCGGAAAGGACGATCGGGGAAAATGGTTTTGTGATATAATCATCCGCACCGAGGTCAAAACCGAATACTTCATCGGTGTCCTCTGTGCGGGCAGTCAGCATCATGACCGGCACCTCTTTATTTTTTGCACGGATATGCCGCAGCACACTCCAGCCGTCATACACCGGCATCATCACATCGAGAATGATCAAATCAATCGATCCCAGCTTCTGGTCGATCAGCTCCATTGCCTGCCCGCCGTCCGCCGCCTGCAGGACGGTATAACCATCCCGCCGCAGGAAATCCGATACCAGTCGGCGAATACGCTCTTCATCATCTGCGATTAAAATTGTGAACATAGGTCATGCTCCTTCCTGTTTCGCATTCTCATGGTTCTATTTTACGTCAATTATGTGAACATGATGTGAAGAAATCCGGACAATTTATGATATTCCTTCCTCACAGCAAAATAAATACTTCTCCCGCTTGTTTTTCTCCGCGCCATATGTTATACTAAAGATACCAAAAATGGAGTTACATGATTCCATATCGTGTTCCCGACAACAAAGAAAAATCCCGGAGTCGCACCTCCGGGATTTCCTTTTGGCTGGGCTTATCGCCTGTGACTGTTGTCAAGCCACGTGCAAATGATATGTACCATAACACCTGCTGCAACCGCAACCAAAAATGGAATTATAATATTTTCCATATACTTTGTTCCCTCCTTTCCGCTGCCGGATTGGAAGTGACAACAATGGTAGTATACCATATTTTTTCCTAAAATAACATAGTATAACAAAAAGAACCGGTCTTCCGACCGGTTCTTTCTATCTTAAGCTGAAAGCTCAGCGGACTTCGTCCAGCGATTTTGCCACCTCATGGCGGATCGGCTTCCATTCGACCTTCTTAAACAGCGCTGCCAATGCAATCGGCAGATAGGTCAGCTGGAAGAACGGGAAGGTAAACGTATACAAAATACGCTTCCACCACGGACAATTGCGGATCTTTTTGCGCTCGGTGATCATCGTGACCGCACCCATAAAGAACAGCGAGCTGTAATAGCCGCCGAGCCAAAAGACCAGTGAGCCTAACATGTTTTGCAATAAATGTGGCATATACATCGAGCCAAAGGCTGCCATCAGCAACAGGACTAAATCAGAGATCAGGATAAAAACCGTGATCAGCATTGCCGGCATGACTGTCATCGTCAGGTCAAAGCAGGCAAATGGATTCTTCCTGCGGTTTTTGACAATACCGCCGCTCAGCCGCCCGCCATAGTTGGCAACGATCTGATAAAATCCCTTTGCCCAGCGCATCCGCTGCGTCCACGACTGCTGGAAGGTCGTCGGCTGCTCGTCATACAGCATCGCGCCTGCACAATAGCCGATATTTTCGCCGCGGATGACGGTATCTACCGTAAATTCAATATCCTCTGTCAGCAGATGATAATTCCAGCCGCCGCGCTCGCGGATGATCTCACTGGAAACCAGAAAGCCGGTGCCGGAAACCGCACAGCTGGTACCCAGCATCATCCGGGCATTATTCAAGAATTTCGCCTCGCGCAGGAACCACAGCGAATAACCGGCGGAAATCCAGTTGGATGCAAAGTTCTTGGAATTGCGGTAGCTGGTCATGATGCGATAGCCCTTACAGAAGGTCTTGTTCATCTCTGCAAAGTAATTTTCATCCAGCAGATTATCCGCATCTATGATCACATATGCGTCATAATAGCTGTCGCCATAATCTTCCGCAATATGATGGAACGCATAATTCAGGGCAAAGCCCTTGCCGACCTTTTCCTTATTAAACCGCTCATAAACGATCGCGCCATGCTCCCGTGCGACTTGCGCCGTGTCGTCCGTGCAGTTATCTGCAATAACAATTGCGTCCAAAAGCTCTGCCGGATATTTCTGTGCGCGGATCGTATCGAGCAGCTGACCGATTACATTGGATTCATTTCGTGCGGAGATGATCGCCGCAAACCGATGCTGCTTCACCGGTATATCCGGCTGCTTTTTCTCCCGGCGCTTCTGCACCCATTCCCCAATAAATACCACAGCAATATAAAACATTTGATATACGTACAACACAGAGATCATGGTAATGATCAGCGTATTCATTTTAACAATAAAATCCACTGGCAGCGTCCCTCCTAAACCGAACACATTCGCCTTATCTTTCCCAAAAGATAACACTTTTACATGTCAATTGCAAGGAAAAAACGGACAATTCACAGATTCTTCTTATTTTTCTACATGGTATACAAATCGCCGCCCCGAGGCGTGATATTTTATGCACATTTTTTCAAGTATTGACCCAAAGTTTGAACCCCCGGAGAATGGAGCTCTCCGGGGGTTCTTTTGCGTGTGAACGCGGAATACATACTGTCTTTTGACAGATTTATATAGTACACAAACCTGTCTGTGTCAAACTGATTTAAGCCGCTGCGCCGGAGCCTGCTGCGGAACCTGCCGCAGAGCCGGAACCGGATACAAATGCATCTACTGCAAACGGCAGATAGGTGTTTACATTATATGCGGTGATTTTGTCATACTCTTCTGTGGTTTCGACTTCCATGCTTTCCATGATCTCATCCAGCTTGTCATTGACCATGTTCTGACCGATCGCACTCTTGATTGTGCTGTCGTCGCCCTCCTGACCGGAATTGTTCAGATAAGCAGCGGTATCTGTCAGTGCAGAATCCTCCAGCTCCATACGCTTGATGATGAACCAGCCGTAACCCTCATGATAAACCAGCTCCGTGCCGACGCTGCCGACCTCAATCGCCTTAACGCCGTTATAATATTCCTCTACCATGTCACCCTCGGTGAAATAGTAGCCATTGTCGCCCTGTGCGGTATCCGAGTTGTTTTCCTTCCACAGCGTATCAAAATCGTCCGGATTTGCCTTTACCTTGTCCAGAACCTCCTGCGCCTTGGTCTGTGCCGCTGTCAGCGCATCGCCCTCCAGCTGGTTGCCGTCTTCGTCGCAGTCAGAGATCAAGATGGACTTTGCATGCAGGTAGTTCTTTTCGAACTCCTCTGTGATTACGCCGTCATTGTAATACTTTTCAATGATATCATCTTCCAGCTGTACCGCTTCATTGTTGCGGTCATACAGCTCTTCGGTATAGCCATAGCTGTTGAGGTAGGTGACAAACGGATCCTCGTCGCCCTTGACGGAATACTTCAGCCAGCGGACAAACGAACCGGTCTTAGAGCCAAGGGATTCACGGTTTGTATTTTTGTTTTCCTCCAGCTTTTCCTTGGATTCCTTGCTCAGGGTGACGCCCTCCTGCTCGGCCAGCTTGTTGATCGCACGATACTGTACGACCTGCTGCTGGCAGCCCTCTTTGATGCCTTCAAAAATATCAGCATCTGCCAGCTGCTTCATTTCCATGCCGAAATAGTTTTCATAATACATCATATTATAGACAATATACGCTGCCAGCTCGCTGGACTGTACCTCTTCACCGTCCACCTTCATGACCACAGGCGTATTGTCCTTTGCCGAGCCGCAGCCCGCCAGCATACCGATGCACAGAATACCTGTCATCAGCATGGATAAAAATCGCTTCATCTTTTGTTCTCCTGTTCTTTATTAAAAATTAAAAAATATCGCTTGTACATACGGATGGCCGCAGTACCACAGTTTCACTCGTCCATTATAGCACCAACCTACAGGTTATACAATTGCAAATCTATAAATTTTGTGTGTACAAACTGTGTATTTTATGCGTTCTCCCGCACGCCGATGCCATTGCTCCGCCGGTATTCCCGCGGGGAGCAGCCCACCTTTTTGATAAACAGGCTGCTCAGGCTGCTGCCGCTCTCATAGCCGACCTCATATGCAATGTCAACGACAGACATCGTCGTTTGCAGCAGCAGCATTTTTGCCTTTTCCAGACGGGTATTGATGACATATTCCATGGGAGAAAAGCCCGTCTGCCGCTTAAATTCGTGCGAATAATGACATGCGCTCAAATGTGCCATATTCGCCAGCGACTGTAATGTAATGCTTTCCCCGACATGCCCGCGGATATAGTCGACGGTCTGATTGATCGGCGTATCCCGCCGGGTCATGCGCTCCGGCGGCATGGCAAGCAGCATAAGCAGCTGATAAATGCGCATGGAGCTTTCCACTTCATTTTCAATGCCGCGGCGACGGTAGGATTGGATCAGATCATATAACCGTTCTCCCGCCAGAACATTTTCCTGCTTGCGCAGCAGCGGCGAATCCGCCGTAATATCCGTTACCAGCTGATGCGCATTGCTGCCGTCAAAATGCAGATACAGAAAATCCACATTGCCCTCCGCTGCATAGCAATGGGGGCGGCTGCAATCCAGCAGGATAATATCTCCCTTGCCGGCATGATATACCTGCCCTTCATATTGTAAGCGCAGCATGCCGTTGCGGATAAAAATGAGCAGAGGATTTTCATGCTCCTGCCGGTTGACGATATACTGTGCATCGCAGGAGTATTGCCCGCACAGTGTCGGATAAAAATAGATCTCCTGCGCATGTGCCGTCGGGGTCAGCGGCACACAGATCGAATTGGGCAGTATGCCCGGCCCAAGCTCATACATCGTCTTTTCTCCTTTCCGCAAAATCGAGCATGTTTTTCATGAAATTCATTATTCCGGTTATCACATGGATAGTATATAATACAGACAATGAAACGGGAACGGTGAAAGTAAACAAAAAACTTCTTCAAAATATGGTTATTTTCACGTATTATTCTTTTTTCAAACAAAAAATAAATGCAAAAAGAAAACATTCCGTTTGATAGAGCGCGCAGTTGTGTTATGTAAAGAAACATATTGTGTCTCTATATCCAAGTCGAAAAACCAAACATGTATCTGGTATTCTGTTGTTGTATGAAAGGAAGTACGTATTATGAACATCGGTGAAAAGAAGATCGCAAGACCGTACCGCTGGGGCATCGTAGGCGGCGGCAAAACCTCTCAGGTAGGCTACAAGCATCGTCTGGGCGCAATGCGCGACAACAATTCCTTTGTGTTGACTGCCGCTGCATTTGACGTAGACGCAGAACGCTGCAAGGAATTTGGCGTCAATCTTGGTATGGATGCAGACCGCTGCTATCCGGATTACAAGACCATGTTTGCAGAAGAGGCAAAGCGCGAGGACGGCATCGAGGCTGTCGACGTCGCTACCCCGAATTTCCTGCACTATGAAGTCACCAAGGCAGCGCTGGAAGCTGGCCTGCATGTTATCTGTGAAAAGCCGCTGTTTTTCGAGGTAGAACAGGGCGAGGAGATCAAGAAGCTGGCAGAGGAAAAGGGCAAGATCGTCTGCGTGACCTATGGATTCTCCGGCTTTGAGATGCTGCAGCAGATGCGCCACATGGTAACCTCTGGTATGCTCGGCAAGATCAATATGATCGACCTGCGCTATGCACATGGCTTTGGCTGCGACCCGGAAGGCGACGTCAAGTCCGAAGGCCAGAAGTGGCGTGTTGACCCGTCCAAGGTAGGCCGTGCGTTTGTACTGGGCGACCTGTCCACCCATACCTATTACATGTCCCAGCTCATCTGCCCGGATCAGAAGCTCAAGCAGGTGCTGTGCGACCGTCAGGCATTTGTCGGCTCCCGTTACCCGCTGGAGGACAATGCATATGTCCTGATGCGTTATGAAGATGGTGCAGTCGGCCGTATGTGGTGCTCCTGTGTCAATGCAGGCGATATGTCTTCTCAGCATATCCGCATCGTCGGCTCCAAGGCTTCCATCGAGTGGAACGATGCACGCCCGGATGTCGTACATTATCAGATCCAGGGCCAGCCGGAGCAGCTGCTGTACCGCGGTCTGGATTACCTCGCATCGGAAGCGCAGGAGGATGAGCGCATCGGCGCACTGCATTACACCGGCCTTATCGATTCGTGGGCAAACCTGTATGGCCGCTTCGCTGTCGCAATGAATGCAAAGGACAACGGCGATGAGGAGACGCTCAAGAACCTCATTTACCCCGATCTGGAGCACGGCATCGACGGCATCAAGTGGATCAACGCTTGCGCGGAGTCTGCGGACAACGGCGCTGTATGGGTTGATGTGAAGTAAACAACTCCTTATTCTCAATAAAAACATATATTTCTCAAAAAACCGCCGGTCCAAATGGACTGGCGGTTTTTGCTGCGGATTCCCTTATCCTTGACGGATTCCGTTTCTTCTGCTATCCTTAATTACAGGAAAAGGGCATACCATTTACGGGTAGGCGGTGCTGACCTCCTTCTTCATTCTATGAGAGGGGCAGTAAACAATTTCTTTGCGCATCCTCTCGGAAGGGAGGGTGATACAATATGTACGTTACATATTCAGAACTGTTGCAGTTGCTCACACTTCTGGCAGACTTCGGCATGTTGATCGTCGCTATTGTAGCTCTGATTCAGAATAATCAGAACAAAAAGAAATAACCGCCAAGCTGATAACTTCATAGCGGTTATTTCTTTACAACCAATATAGAAGAAGGTCACACCGTCTATCGGTATGTCCTTTTCTTTTTGTATTTTTATTGTAGCATGGCAAACACGCAGTGTCAAGTGGGGCAATGCGTGTGTAAAGACCATGCAATATAACAACATACCGTGTCGTGTTTGGAGATTTCATGCAGGTATCGTTTTTACCGCGAATGAAGAGAGAGAACCGCCGTCGGTTCCCTCTCTTCGCTCTCCTTCGACGCCAGAGAACCTACGGTTCTCTGGACTCTCCTCTACCTAGCCGCGCTTGCGCCCCATGACGCCAAAGGCGCCGCGCGCGGCATATACCTGTGCGGGCTGAGATTTCGTGTAAGCAACAGCACTATTTTTAGATTTACTGGTTCTGCTCCCTAGCCCCCGTCTCCGCATATGCCGCAACCAAATCGCGTGCGAGCTGCATCCCCTTCTCCCGCGGCTGCATGCGCAGGGTAATATACGGCGGATCGCCTGCATTGAGCATCATGCGGCCTTTAAACTGCTTTTTCGCACACAGCGCGGACAGGCGGCGCAGGTCGGTGCAGCCCTCTGCCCATTTTACCATCAAGCGTCCGTCTGCCTGCTTGATATCCATGATATCCTGCGCAGCGGCATGGGTGCGCAGCAGCGCAATATCACACAATGCAGCCGCTTCTGCAGGCGGTTCGCCAAAGCGGTCGATCATTTCATCCAGCAGATCGGAGCGGTCCGCCTCCGTGCGGATGGCGGCAATGCGGCGGTACAGGTCAACGCGCTGCCCGTCGTCCTCCACATAATGCTCCGGCAGATTGGCGGAGACGGCAAGGGAGATCGAGCATTCGGTGGCAGACCGCACCTTCTCGCCCTTTTCTTCCAAAACCGCTTCTTCCAGCAGCTTGAGGTACAGGTCATAGCCGACATTCATCATGTGTCCCGACTGTTCTGCACCGAGGATATTGCCCGCGCCGCGTATCTCCAAATCGCGCATGGCGATTTTAAAGCCGGAGCCGAACTCCGCAAATTCGCGCACCGCGTTCAAGCGCTTCTGAGAGATATCCGAAAGCGCTTTTCCACGCCGGAATGTAAAATAGGCGAACGCATGGCGCGCCGAACGTCCGACACGCCCGCGCAGCTGATGCAGCTGTGACAGGCCCATGCGGTCGGCGTCCTCAATGATCAGCGTATTGACATTTGGGATATCAATGCCGGTCTCAATGATGGTCGTGCACACGAGTACATCCACATCGCCGTCGCTCATACGCGTCATGATGCGGTCGAGATCGCGTTTTGCCATCTTGCCGTGTGCAACGGCGACTTCCGCCTCCGGCAGCAGCTTTTTCAGCCGCGCGGCACAGCTTTCGATGGATTCCACAGTATTGTGCAGATAATAGGTCTGCCCGCCGCGGTAAAATTCCCGGCGCATGGCCTCCGCCACCACGCCTTCATCGTATTCCATGACATAGGTCTGTACCGGATGCCTGTCCTGCGGCGGCTCTTCGAGCACAGACATATCGCGGATACCCGATAATGCCATGTTCAGTGTGCGCGGAATTGGCGTCGCGGACAACGTCAGCACATCCACCTGCCGCGACATTTCCTTGAGCTTTTCCTTATGCGTCACGCCGAACCGCTGCTCCTCATCCACAACCAGCAGGCCCAAGTCCTTAAATTTCATCTTTTTATTGAACAGCTTATGCGTACCGATGAGCAGGTCTATCTGTCCCTGTTTGACCTTTTCCAAAATGACCTTCTGTTCCTTATCGGTCTTAAAGCGGCTGAGCATTTCGATCTTCACCGGCCAGCCGGAAAAACGGGTCAGACAGGTGAGATAATGCTGACGAGCCAATACAGTTGTCGGCACCAAGATAGCCGCCTGCTTGCCGCCGAGCACACATTTCATGACAGCGCGCAACGCGACCTCCGTCTTGCCGAAACCGACATCGCCGCACAGCAAACGATCCATCGGGCGGTCGGATTCCATATCCTTTTTGATCTCACCGACGCAGCGCAGCTGATCCTCCGTCTCCTCATATTCAAATGCGGCTTCAAATTCCTGCTGCCAGCTGTCGTCCTTTGGAAAGGCAAAGCCCTTTTTACGTTCGCGTTCGGCATACAGCTGGATCAGCTCGTTCGCCATCTCCTTGACCGCGGCCTTCGCCTTATAGCGCGTTTTCTGCCATTCCGAGCCGCCCAGCTTGTTCAGCTTGACGCGCGGCCCTTCTGCGGAATCACCGCTGCCCGCGCCGATGTATTTGGAGATCAGGTCAAGATTGGTCGCAGGAACGTACAGATAGTCGCTGCCTGCAAAGGCAATCTTGACAAAATCCTGATAATTGCCCTCGATGCGCATGCGTTCCATGCCGACAAAGCGCCCGATGCCGTGATATTCATGGACAACAATATCGCCCGGCGTCAGGTCGGCATAGCTTTTGACATGGTCGCGGTTGGATTTTTTCTTTTTTGCCGCCGTGCGCTTGCGCGCCGCCAGCATCTGCCCTTCGGTCAATATGGCTGTTTTGAGCGAAGGATACTCCATGCCCGCCGACAGGCTGCCGTCCAAAATATTGACGCGCCCGCGTCCCGGCAGGCGGTTTGTCACCTTCGCCGTAACGCCCTCTGATTCCAGCATCTCCTGCATGGTCGTGCGGCGCATCTCACCGGAGCACAGCACGATGACGTGGTAGTCCATGTCCTGATACGCGCGGATATCCGCTGCGGCAGCCGCAACATTGCCGGAATACGGCGGCAGCTGCTTGGCGGTGATGTCTGCGATCGCCTTCGGCGGACATTCCGGTACTGAGCTGAGGAAGGTTTCCAGATATACCATCGGATGGCGCGACAGCGTTGCCATTGCCTGCTCCAGCGTCGCTGCATATACGGCGTTTTTGCCATATAGCTGCCCGCGCTCCAGCAGTGCCTCGATATCTTCTTTTAAGCGCAGCTGAAACACGCGCGCCGCTTCGCGCACCGCACGCATGTCGTCGATAAACACCATTGCGTCTTCCGGGATGTAATCCGCCGCTGTCGCCATGTCGGGATAGATGAACGGCAGGTATTTATCCGCTGCGGCAAAAATACCGTCATTTTGCAGCCGTTCGA
This sequence comes from Eubacteriales bacterium, assembly GCA_030540435.1. Taxonomy (GTDB): domain Bacteria; phylum Bacillota; class Clostridia; order Oscillospirales; family Butyricicoccaceae; genus Butyricicoccus_A. The sequence continues at coordinate 32,708 of JAUNWG010000007.1, read as the reverse complement.
TATCGCGCCGCAGGTTGCGGTCGAGATCGGGATGCTTTTTTGCCTTGGACGCAATGATTTTTTCCAGCTGCCGGATCAGTCCTGCTGTGCCGCCCGGCGCCAGCGCCGGCAGCACCTCCATATTCGGCAGGCAGGTCAGCGTTTCCAGTGACCGCGTGCGCCGCTGGGAGCCGATGTCAAAATACGACATCGTATCCACATCCGTACCGAAAAATTCAATGCGCACCGGCATTTCCTCACCCGGTACGAAAATATCCAAAATGCCGCCGCGCAGGGAAAACTGTCCTTCGCCCTCTACCTGCATACAGCGGCGATAGCCCGCCTGAATGAGCCGCTCCATCAGATCGTTGGTATCATACTCGCCGTTGAAATCGATGGTAAACGCCGCCTTGCGCATCAGCTCCGGCGGCATAGCCGCCATCAGCAGCGCAGATGCCGTCGTGACCACGGTCTTTCTGCCCGCAGCCAGATCACGCAGCACAGCTATCCTGCGGTGTTCATATTCACGGGAGGTCGATTCAATATTATGGAATACAAATTCGCGCATGGGCAGGACAGCCACAGCGCGGTCGGAAAATGCCTCCAGGTCGCGCGCCATGCGGTCACAGGCGCCGTCATCCGCACAAATGACAACCGCCTGCCGATGCAGCTGCCCGGTGAGCGCCGCCGTCAGATTCGCCTTATGGATCGGTGACAGGCCGGTCACCTCTACCGGCGTCCTGCCCTCCCGGATACTGCGCTCAATGGTATCATATTCCGTTAGATCAGTAATGAGCTGTGCAATTCGTTCCATCTGGAAAATACTCCTTGATCGTTTTTGATCGTTGTGTTTACAAAGGATACGCATATAGGGAGAGACTCACACAAGGAGCCTCTCCCTTATCATTCCTATGAAATAAAATATGGTTTTAGTGATGCCCGCCGCAATTTGCACAGTCCATATTGCAGTGACCCATATAGTCCTCCGGATTCAAGCCCTTGCGCTTGTAATAATCCGTCAGTGCTGCATGGATGGCTTCCTCAGCCAGCACAGAGCAGTGCATCTTAACCGGCGGCAGACCGTCCAGCGCTTCTGCGACTGCCTTATTGGTCAGCTTGAGCGCTTCCTCAATCGTCTTGCCCTTGACCATCTCGGTTGCCATCGAGCTGGTTGCCACAGCTGCGCCGCAGCCGAAGGTCTTGAACTTGATGTCCTCAATGACGCCGTCGTCATTGATCTTCATATACATCTTCATGATATCGCCGCACTTGGCGTTGCCTACCTCGCCGACTGCATTGGCATCCTCCAGAACGCCGACATTGCGCGGGTTGGCGAAATGATCCATTACCTTTTCGCTGTAATCCATCTTATTTGCTCCTTTATTTCAAATGCTTTTATTACTTGTCGAACAGCTTGAGCATCGGCTCGCCGCTCATCTTTTCATCCCATACCGGCGACATATCGCGCAGGGTCTTGACGACATAGTTGATCTTTTCGATCAGATAGTCGACATCCTCCACGGTATTCTGCTCGCCCAGTGTCACGCGCAGCGAACCGTGCGCGATTTCATGCGGCAGACCGATCGCCATGAGTACATGGGACGGGTCGAGCGAGCCGGTCGAGCACGCGGAACCGGTGGACGTCGCAATGCCTGCCAGGTCAAGGCGCAGGATGAGCGATTCGCCCTCGATGCACTCAATGACGAAGCTCGCTGTGCCCGGCAGACGGTTAACCGGGTCGCCGGTCAGTCTGGTGTACGGGATCTTGAGCACGCCTTCGATCAGGCGGTCGCGCAGGCTGGTGACATACGGGATATATTCATCCATCTTTTCATTGGCGTAGCGCACTGCTTCGCCGAGGCCGACGATACCGGCAACATTTTCTGTACCGCTGCGCTTGCCGCGCTCCTGTCCGCCGCCGTGGATCAGCGGCTCCAGCACAATACCCTTGCGGCAGTACAGCGCGCCGACACCCTTCGGGCCGTGCAGCTTGTGGCCGGACATGGACAGCATATCAATGCCCATCTCCTTGACGTCGATCTTCATATGGCCGACTGCCTGTACCGCATCGGTATGGAACAGCGTGCCCTTTCTGTGGCAGATCTCTGCGATCTCCTTGAGCGGCTGGATCGTACCAATCTCATTGTTTGCCGCCATGATGGAAACCAGTGCGGTGTCTTCTGTGATCGCCTGCTCCAGCTCGTCCAGCTTGATGTGGCCCTGCTCGTCTACATTGACATAAGTCACGTCATAGCCGATGCGCTCCATAAACTGGCAGGTATACAGCACGGCATGGTGCTCGATGGTCGAGGTGATGATATGGCGCTTGTTCTTCGGCAGCTTGCCGGAAAACATCAGTCCCTTGATCGCAAGGTTATCCGCCTCCGAGCCGCCGGAGGTAAAGATGATCTCGTTCGGGTCGCAGTTCAGATAGTCTGCAACATAGCTGCGCGCCTGTTCGACTGCTTTTTTCTCCTCACGTCCCAGCTTGTACAGGCTGGACGGATTGCCATAGCCACCGGTCAGATACGGCAGCATTGCATTGTATACATTCTTGGAAATCGGTGTAGTCGCCGCGTTATCCGAATAAACAACACGTTCCATGATAGAAGCCTCCTGTCGTTCTATTGTATCCAATCAGGCCACGCGCCCGCAGCCTGTCTATTCTTTTCAATCCTAATATACACCAATTTAGTATGCATTTCAACCATCCATACTAAAATCATGTAAAAAATTTTCAAACCACACGTCCAAAGGATATTTTACTATTTTTGCCCACACAATGCAATAGAAATACATGGCGCGGCACATAATAACAAAGCATGAACTGCCGCATGCGGCATTGAATCATCTCCACAACAAGCGATTTGACAATTCCCCCTCCATTCCGTATACTAATAGCTATACTTTGCTTTTTCGGACCAAAATATAAATAAAAACCGGATGTTTCGATAAGGAAGGATTGCCATGCCAAAGGGAAAAGAATACCATGCACAGCAGCTGCGTGCTGCCATTGAAAAGCGTTCCAATGCACAGCCCGGCTCGGTAAATTACCGTATGCCGCCGGAATTTATCTCCTGCAGTGAAGACGGCAAGACATGTACCGTAAAATATCAATTAAAGCCGGAAATGCGCAACCCAATGGGCTGGCTGCACGGCGGCGTCACCAGTGCAATGCTGGACATGGGAATGGGCCTGCTGGTATATTATAATGCAGACTTCCATCTCTGCCCGACCTCTTCCATGACAGTCAACTTCCTGCGCCCCGGGCGTATCGGCGGCTCACTCGTTGTACAGTCGGAGATCACCTTCCAGGGGCATAAGATCTACCATACCAGCGCCCGCGCATGGATGGAGGACACGGAAAAGCTGGTCGCTACAGCAACAGCCAGCTATATGGTCACGCCCATTGCCAAACCAGCAGAGGAAAATAAATAAATTATTTCCAATTCGTTCACACAAAGTACACGAAAGTACGCTATACTAATAACCGTAGTCAGCAGAGACTACATAAAAGATTTTTCTTTTATCTCTCTTTTTACCCCCCTTTAAGTTTTGTACAGGAAAAGCCGGATGCCCCCAACATCCGGCTTTTCCGTTTTTATTTTTTAATACTATTTGTATATCATTAAATAAAATATATGTTTAGTAGTCTTTTATTTTGTCAGCTTTTCTTGATTTTATCAAATACTATGCTATAATATAAGTAATGTACAGATTGCAGTTCCCATGCAATTGACAACCCTTGGAGTTGGGTAGCTTCAAGGAAAAAAAGACCCCGGAGTGGCACCTCCGGGGCTTTTTGTATATTTATCACTTCTATTATACTTATAGTATTATCTCGATAGAAATGTAAATTGTTTCTACCAAAGCCCCCTTTTGAAAGGGGGTGGCATTTGCGTCAGCAAATGACGGGGGATTGTTGCCAGCTAGGTAATTCGCCAAAAAGCCTATTCAGTACCACTCAGCGTGCTACAATCCTCAGTCACGGCTACGCCGTGCCAGCTCCTTTCAAAAGGAGCCTTATACACGCAAATACACTCACAAAACCGTATTTTATTCCCCTTTTTCCCTCTCCAGCATGGTCTGATACAGCTGGTTTTTCCGCGCGCCGGTCTGTTTTGCGGCCTGCTTGACGGCGTCGCGCAGCGTAAGCCCTGCGGCGGTCAGCTCCTGCGTCAATGCAACAGCCTGCGCCATCCGATCTGCTTCCGACTGCGCCGGATCGTCGCCCGCGCCTTCTATAACAAGCACAAATTCTCCCCGCGGCTCATGCTGCTGATAATATTCCGCTGCCTGCGGCAAGGTCATACGCAGGCATTCCTCATGCAGCTTGGTCAGCTCGCGCGAAATACTCACTCTCCGCTCTCCCAGCGCATCCGCCAAATCGCGCAGGGTCTGCTTGAGCCGGTGCGGCGCTTCATATAAAATACAGGTTCGTGTTTCGCTCTTTAATATCTCCAGCCGTTCGCGGCGCGGCTTGTTTGCTGTGGGCAAAAAGCCCTCAAAGCACCATTTATCCGAAGGCAATCCGCTCTGTGCCAACGCACTGACTGCTGCACATGCCCCCGGCACAGGAATGACCTGTATGCCGGCTTCATGGCATAGCGCTGCTAGATCCTCCCCCGGATCGCTGATGGCAGGCATCCCCGCATCTGTCACCAGTGCACAATTCTCCCCTGCCAGCATTCGCTGAACCAGCTTTGGCCCGCACTGCCGCTTGTTATGCTCATGATAGCTGACAAGCGGTTTACTGATTTCGAGATAATGCAATAATTTACCGCTGACACGGGTGTCCTCCGCTGCGACAAAATCGACTTCTTTCAATATCCTGACAGCACGATAGGTCAAATCCTCCAGATTTCCTATCGGTGTACCAACCAGATAAAGCACTCCTGCGGGCATGTTAAAATTCCTCCATATGGTATATTTTGCGATATTCCTCCGTATAGGCGCCAGTTTCACCGCGCACAAGCAGCGGCGGCATGACCTGTACGCCCGGTGCACTGCCCCGCCGCGCTTCAATCATCACAGCAGACGGGACAGCCGATGCATGCTGATGCACAAATCGCATCCGTTTTGGTTCCAGCTGACAGTTTTTCATATCTGTTATCAACTCGCATACCCGTTCCGGCCGATAGACAAATGCCGCCCGTCCGCCATATTTGACCAGATATGCCGCCGCCTGCACCGCATCTGCTGCACTGCAGCCAGTCTCCTGCCGTGCCGTGTGGCGGTTTTCCCCTTTTGCGGCATAGCCGCTGCCGGTGGCAAAATACGGCGGATTGCAGATCACATAGTCAAATGCTCCGGTCGGAAACATTGCTTTGCATTGCTTTAAATCGCCGGTTACGATCTGCATCCGCTGTTCCAAATGATTATATGTAACGTTTTCCTGTGCCAGCGCCGCGACCTCCGGCTGTAATTCCAAGCCGGTGACATGGAGCTTTTCATGCCGCGCACATAGCAGAATGCCAAGTGCACCATTGCCGCAGCCGAGATCGATTACCTTGCCCCGCACCGGCGGCGCAGCAAAATCAGACAGCAGCATACTGTCCTGCCCCAGCTTAAAAAAGCGGTCGTCCTGTATCAGGGCAAAGCCGCCCCATAGCTTGTCCGTCCGACGCATGGTGTTCCTCGTTTCTTTTCACATCTCTGCATATCATTTCTGTATATTATTACTATGGCGGGTTTGGCAATTTCATGCAGTTATGGTCGTTACCGCTGTATGAAAAGAGAAAACCGACGTCGGTTTTCTCTCTTCACTCTCTTTCGACGCCAAAGAACCTATGGTTCTCTGGACTCTCCTCCGTGCGGCCGCACGCAGCGCTACACCAAAAGCGCCGCGCGCGGCATATATCTGTGCGGGCAGAGAGTTCGTGTAAGCGACAGCACTTTTTTACCTTCGTGCGCCCTTAGGCTCCCTCTTGGAGGAATCTGGCACGGCGCAGCCGTGACTGAGGGAGTTATTCGTATAACTACATGTGAATTATACCATAAGTAATACTACTTTTCGTATAATTCACTTAAATTTCTTCCATTCATTTACTGCCATTTCATCACAGCGGTTATTATTTTCATTCTGCGCGTGGCCCTTAACCCAATGGAAGGTGACATGATGCACTTCCAGCAAATCCAGCAGCCGTTCCCACAGGTCTGGATTCTTTGCCGGTTCCTTTGGCGTGCGCATCCAGTTTTTACTGCGCCATTTGACCGCCCAGCCCTTTTGGATCGCGTCAATGACATATTTGCTGTCGGAATACAAATCGACATCACACGGCGATTTCAGCGCCTCCAGCGCGGTGATAACAGCGAGTAATTCCATCCGGTTATTGGTCGTCTCCGGGAACCCTTGGCTGATTTCCTTCCGATGCTCGCCATATTGCAAGATAATACCAAAGCCGCCTGGCCCGGGGTTTCCGGAACAGGCGCCATCGGTATAGATAATGACATGTTTACGCTTCTGTGTCATTGGTTTCCTCTTCTGCTGTTACGCTGTCAGCCTGCGCATCGGCGGTCTCCTCTTCGTCGTCCTCCGATTCAATGCGGGTGATCGCATTGACATGCACATTTTCACCCGTGCGCATGACGATGACACCGCGCGAATTGCGTCCACAGGTGCGGATATCTCGAACTGCGGTGCGGATCATCACACCGTCATCTGTGATAATAAGCACATCATTGTCGTCGTCGACGACAGCAGTTCCGGCGATATTGCCGGTCTTTTCGCTCAATGCATGTGCCAGAATGCCGCGTCCGCCGCGGTGATGGATGCTGTATTCCGCCACCGGCGTCCGCTTGCCGTAGCCCTTCTCGGTAATGGTCAGCACCTCGCCCTCCGGCCGTGCACGCACGCCGCCGATCACACGGTCGTCCGCTTCCAATGCAATGCCGCGCACGCCGACTGCGGAACGGCCCATAGCGCGTACCTCATTTTCGTCGAAGCAGATCGCCCTGCCCTTTGCCGTGATAATGAGGATGTTCTGCTTGCCATCCGTCAGGCGGACGTCAACCAGCCGGTCGCCATCATTCAGGCTCAGCACACGCAGGCCGACCTTGCGGATATTCGTCAGCTCTGCCAGTGAAACGCGCTTCACTGTGCCCATTTCGGTCACGAAGAACAGGTAATGCTGTGCGTCGTATTCCGATTCCGGCACAGAGAACATCGCAGAGATCTTCTCCCCCTGTTCCATCTGGAGCAGATTGACCATATTCGTGCCCTTTGCGGTGCGCGAAACCTCCGGAATTTGATATCCCTTCAGGCGATAGACCTTGCCAAAGCTGCTGAAAAACAGGATATTGTCATGTGAAGATGCTGCAAACAGCACCTCTGCATAATCCTCTTCCTTGGTTGCCAGCGCATTGACGCCGCGCCCGCCCCTGCGCTGTGCGCGGTAGGTTGCGGTCGGGGTGCGCTTGATATAGCCGCGATGGGTCAGCGTATACGTGCAATCCTCACGTTCGATCAAATCTTCGATATCAATTTCATTGTCGACCGGCTCAATGCTGGTGCGGCGCGCATCACCAAACTTATCACGAATCTCGATCAGCTCTTTTTTCACGACTTCCAGCATTTTCTCGTGGCTTGCAAGAATATCCATCAGACTATGGATTTTTGTCTCGATCTCGTCATATTCATCGCTGATCTTCTGGCGTTCCAGACCGGACAGACGGCCCAGACGCATGCTGACGATCGCCTGTGCCTGCTCCTCATCCAGATGGAACTCATAGTTTTCCTTGCCATTGACAATACCGAGCAGTGCGATCTGGTTGATGATAAACGGCTCTGCCATGAGGTTGAGCTTTGCCTCGCTCTCGTTTGCAGATGCGCGGATAATTGCAATAATACGGTCAATATTGTCTGTTGCGACCTTTAAACCCTCTAAAATGTGCGCACGTGCTTCCGCCTTTTTCAAATCATAGCGGCAACGGCGCTCGATGATCTCGCGCTGGAATTCAATGTACAGGTCGATCAGCTCACGCAGATTGAGCGTGCGCGGCTGGTTGTTCACCAGCGCAAGGTTATTGACCGAGAATGTCTCCTGCAGCTGGGTATAATTAAACAGCTGGTTGAGGATGACCTGCGCATTTGCCTCGCGCTTCAGCTCGATGACAATACGCATACCATCGCGGTCGGATTCATCGCGCAGGTCGGAAATGCCCTCGACGCGCTTGTCCTTGACCAATCCGGCGATCGCTTCCACCAGACGCGCCTTGTTAACGACATATGGAATCTCCGTCGCAACGATACGGGTGCGCCCGTTCTTCATTTCTTCAAAATGCGTGCGCGCACGCACCTTGATCTTGCCGCGTCCGGTCGCATAAGCAGCGCGGATGCCGCTCCTGCCCATGATAATGCCGCCGGTCGGGAAATCCGGTCCCTTGATATACTGACAGATGTCCTCCAGCTTGGCCTCCGGGTGGTCGATGACATGGCAGATGCCGTCAATGACCTCCGTCAGGTTGTGCGGCGGCATATTGGTCGCCATACCGACGGCGATACCGGACGAGCCGTTGACCAGCATACTCGGAAAACGCGACGGCAATATGACCGGTTCTTTGCGGTTATCATCAAAGTTCGGCATGAATTCGACGGTTTCCTTGTCAATATCCGTCATCATATGCGCCGCCAGCTTGCTCATACGCGCTTCGGTATAACGGTATGCAGCCGGTGGGTCGCCGTCCACAGAACCGAAGTTGCCATGACCGTCGATCATCGGATAGCGCAGCGAGAACGGCTGTGCCATACGCACGAGCGCATCATACACCGAAGCGTCACCATGCGGATGATACCGACCGAGCACATTACCGACGGTCGTCGCCGCCTTGCGATACGGACGGTCTGCGGTCAGATGATCCTCATACATCGCATACAGGATACGGCGGTGTACCGGCTTCAAGCCGTCGCGCGCATCCGGCAATGCACGGCCGACAATGACCGACATTGCATAGTCGATGTAGGATTTTTTCATCTCCCGTTCCAGATCGACCGGAATGATTTTTTGATTTTCAAAGTTAATATTACTTGCCATTCGATCATACCTCTTCTTCCAGCAGCTCTGTCAGGCAGGAAATGCTCTCCTCCAGCGAATCCAGTGCATCGCCCAGGATCGCATCCTCCTCCGAGGTCTTTTTCGTTTTCTTTGCCGGCAGCAGCTCCACCAGTGCGTCATGCGCAGCCATCAGTGTCTCTGCCGCGGTCTTCAAACGGGCGCGTTTGATATCGTTCATATCGTTCTCCTAAACGTGTCTATTCAGAATCAGCTATGTGCTGAAATGTAAGCGTCAGCTATCCAAAAGCCCCCTTTTGAAAGGGGGTGGCATTTGCGTCAGCAAATGACGGGGGATTGTTGCAATGGAAGCATTTTAGATTTGGCTGATTCTACATCACCTAGAAAACAATCCTCAGTCTTCGTCCTTCGGACGAATCCAGCTCCTTTCAAAAGGAGCCTTTTGTGCTCGTACGCCCTTTTTAAATATCCAAATTGCTTACATACTTCGCATTCTTCTGAATAAATTCGCGGCGCGGCTCTACCTTCTCGCCCATGAGCAGTGTGAATATCTCGTCCGCCATGGAGGCATCCTCCAGCGTGACCTGCAACAGCGTACGATTTTCCGGGTTCATTGTGGTATCCCACAGCTGCTCCGGGTCCATTTCGCCCAGACCTTTGTACCGCTGAATATCGACGCCCTGCCCCATTTCTGCCAGCACAGCGGTCTGCTCCGGTTCGGTATAGGTATAGCGTACCGTTTTACCCTTGGTATTCTTAAACAGCGGCGGCTGTGCGATATACACATGTCCCTGCTCGATCAGCGGACGCATATATCGGAAGAAGAATGTCAGCAGCAGCGTGCGAATATGGCTGCCGTCGACGTCGGCATCCGCCATCAGGATGATCTTGCCATAGCGCAGCTTGCTGGTGTCAAAATCCTCACCGAAGCCTGCGCCAAACGCTGTGATCATCGGGGACAGCTTGTCGTTGCCATATACCTTGTCCAGACGTGCCTTTTCCACGTTGAGCATCTTGCCCCACAGCGGCAGGATCGCCTGATATCGCCGGTCGCGGCCCTCCTTTGCGGAGCCGCCTGCGGAATCGCCCTCGACGATGTAAATTTCCGTCAGCGCCGGGTCGCGCTCCTGACAGTCCGCCAGCTTGCCCGGCAGCGATCCGGATTCCAATGCGCTCTTGCGGCGTGTCAGCTCACGCGCCTTGCGCGCAGCTTCCCGTGCACGCGAAGCAGTCTGCGCCTTATCGATGATAATTTTTGCAACATTCGGGTTTTCCTCAAAGAAAACCGTCAGCTTTTCGGTGAGCAGTGATTCCACCAACGTGCGCATATCTGAGTTGCCCAGCTTGGTCTTTGTCTGGCCCTCGAACTGCGCTTCGCGCAGCTTGACCGAAATGACCGCCGTCAAGCCCTCGCGCACATCCTCGCCGGAGAAATTCTTGTCATTGTCCTTGAGGAAGCCGAACTTGCGTGCATAGTCGTTCAAAACCTTGGTCAGCGCAGATTTGAAGCCGGTTTCATGCGTGCCGCCCTCGGTGGTGTTGATATCGTTTGCAAACGACAGCAGGTTTTCATTGTAGCTGTCGGTATACTGCATGGCGACCTCTGCCATCGAATCATCTCGCGTACCTTCGACATAGATGACGTCGGGATGCAGCGCGGTCTTGTTGCGGTTTAAGTAGGTGACAAACTGTCGGATGCCGCCCTCATAATGCATGACCTGTTCGCGGATCTCGTCCTCCGGATCTCGCTCGTCGCGCAGCGTGATCTTTACGCCGCCGTTGAGGAACGCCTGCTCCTGCAAGCGGTTTTCCAAGATTTCATAGTCATACTGTAAGGTTTCAAATATCTGACCGTCCGCCTTGAACCGGATGGTCGTACCGGTCTCATGGGTGCACGGCGTCGAACGCATCGGCGTGATGGTCTTGCCGCGCGAAAATTTCATGGTATTTTTATTTTCGCCGTCGTAAACCGTAGCTTCCAGCCATTCCGACAGCGCGTTGACAACGGAAGAACCAACGCCATGCAGGCCGCTGGATACTTTATAGCCATCGCCGCCGAATTTGCCGCCTGCGTGCAGGACGGTCAACACGACCTCCAACGTCGGAATACCCATCTGCGGATGGATACCCACCGGGATGCCGCGTCCATTGTCGCGCACTGTGACAACGCTGTCCGGCTCAAGGATGACCTCGATATGGGTACAATAGCCTGCCAGCGCTTCGTCGATGGAATTATCCACGATCTCATACACCAGATGATGCAAACCACGGGCAGAGGTTGAACCGATGTACATGCCGGGGCGTTTGCGGACTGCTTCCAGTCCCTCCAGCACCTGGATCTGGCTTTCGTCATAGGCTTCCTTGACGGTCAGGTCCAGAACTTCTTCGCTCATGCTCATAACATATCGTTCCATTTCTCCGGCAGACTGTGTTTTGGGGAAAGCAGGACAAGCGCCGGCCGCCGGTTTCGGCACGCCGCCCTGAATTTTTTTCGTTTTGGAAGCAAATAATCCCGTCGTGGAACGGGATTTTAGGGGCAGGGATGGGGCGCGAAACTCCTGGGAAGCGGCAGTGCGACAAATTTACAACGACTGCCCATAGCCTCCCTCGGATGAGGGAGCCTATGAATCAGCACCCTCTCACACTGTCTCCACTACCCCCTGCCCGCTGCGTTTCAGCAGCGTCGCTGTGGACAGCTGGGAGATATACAGCGTCGTCACGCCGCCCTCCTGACACAGGATGCACGATTTCGGCAGGTCGTCAAACAGCGCCTTTACCTGCCCGGCACGCTCCAATGCGGACATAAACGCGCGCGTATGCTTAGACCATGTGGCAGTATCCATGTCATAGATCCCGATAATCGAGCTTACCGGGACAATAACGTCCTGTCCAAGATGAAGATACATGGCAGCGCATTTCCTTTCCATGCCGCATGGCTTTGCGGTCTATTTTTATTATACCACTTTTTGCGAAGTTTTGCACGTATTTTTGCAAATATTTTTGAATATTTTACCGTTTTTTCCTTACTTTTTTCACAGTTCCGTTTTCCACGGCAAACAGCCGCCCACCTTCCACCTGCGCGAGCTTTTCCGGCTCACAACAGGTGATAAGGACTTGACCATTTTCAATGCGGTTGAGCACGAAATCCTGCCGCTTCGCATCCAGCTCACTGAGCACGTCGTCCAACAGCAAAACGGGATATTCCCCGCTGTCGTCAAAAAACATATCGCGTTCCGCCAGCTTGAGCGACAGTGCACACGTGCGCACCTGCCCCTGTGAGCCGAAGGCCTTTGCGCTCTTGCCGCCGATTGTCAGCTCCAGATCGTCCTTATGTGGACCGGACAGACATGCCTTTGCTGCGATCTCCGCCGCGCGGTGTGCACAGGCGTGCTCCCAAATGCGCATACCGATGTCCTTTGCGGAAGCGAACGGGTCATCGACCGTGGAGACCGTGCGATAGACATAGCTCAGCTGTTCGTCCTTGCCGGAAATAGACGCATGGATGCCCTGCGCCTTTTCCATCAGCGAGCGCAGGTAGTACGCGCGGTAACGCACGATATGTCCGCCTATCATGGACATTCTGAAGGAAAAATCATCGAGGGTGTCAAGCAGCGACGGCTTTTCCTCCGCATCCTTCAAAATGCGCGTTTTGTTTTCATGCAGGCGACCGTACTCCGACAGATAGCGGGCATAGTTCGGACGAAGCTGGCTCAATGCGATATCCATAAACCGCCGCCGCGCTGCCGCGCCTTCACGGATGAGCAGCAGATCCTCCGGGCAGAACAATACCGTGCGCAGCAAACCGGAGGCGTCAGACAGTCGTTTCTGCTTAACGCCATTGACCGTGAGCTGTACACGCCCCGCGGATGGAATAACGGCATGAATGGACATCTCACGTTTTTCGGCAAAAAAATCGCCGGTCACTTCTGCCTGCGATGCGCCAAAGCGGATGGCGTCCCGCTTCTGTCCCGACCTGAACAGCCGCATGGTAGACAGCAGCCCGACGGCCTCTAAGATGTTCGTCTTGCCCTGTGCATTTTCACCGCAAAAGACATTGACGCCGGGAGACAGCTCCAGCTCTGCCTGCGCATAATTGCGAAAATCGCGCAATGCGAGTGTTTGTAAGGTCATACGATTTTGTAGGTTGCGCCGCCGACAATGGAGATTGTGTCACCGACCCGCAGCTTTTTGCCGCGCATCGTGCATACTTCCCCGTTGACGGACACCTGTGCGTCCTCAATCATGAATTTTGCCTGTCCGCCAGTGGCACACACGCCTGCAAATTTCAAAAAGGCGTCTGCCTTGATATATTCGGTTGTGATATGGATTTCTTCTATATTCATAAAGAGTTCTCCTGATTTTGTTTTGAAAACCACGGTATGCCAGATTTTCTGTTTCTGCCCTTAGGCTCCCTCAGACGAGGGAGCTGTCAGTGCCAACAGCACTGACTGAGGGAGGGAAACGCGAAGTGTCTTCGCCGAGATTGACCTTGGCGCAAAAGATTTACCTTTTCACTCCCTCCGTCTTCGCCTTCGGCGAATCCACCTCCCTCATCCGCGGGAGGCATATTCAATGCCACCCACCGTTCCTGTTTAGCGGGTTCATGCAGTTATCGTCGTTACTGCTGTATGAAAAGAGAAAACCGGCGTCGGTTTTCTCTCTTCACTCTCTTTCGACGCCAAAGAACCTATGGTTCTCTGGACTCTCCTCCGTGCGGCCGCGCTTGCGCTGATAAAACCAAAAGCGCCGCGCGCGGCATATACTGCGATGACTGAGATTTTGTGTAAGCGACAGCGCTTTTTTCATCTCAGCAGACCGGGTTACTCTTTCCGGTCTTTGCCAGCTTAGAGCGGTAGGTATACCGGCTAACAAAACGCAGATAATTTCTTGCGATTAAGAAGTTTATCTCTCTAGATCGCGCTACATTGAAGGGGGTCTGGGGGAAAACACTTGTCCCCCAGCGCCTGAGAGGGAGCCACGAGGGAGAGACCCGGCGTTAGGGTCTTTCCCTCGTGATGCACGGTATGTGTCCTAATCTTAAGATAACTGGGAAACCAGCCCAACTGTTTGCAATATTTCTTTACTCCGCCTTCAGCCGTACCGGCAGCACCAGATGCGTAAAGCTATCCCCTTCCTCCGGGGTAAACACGATCGGATTCAAGCTGCCCTTGAGTGCGATTTTCACTTTTTCCATCGGACACGCCCGCAGTGCATCCAGCAGATAGCGGTTATTGAAGCCGATTTCCAGATGCTCGACCTCGCCGTCATACATGTATTCGTCATAGGATTTGCCGATCGCCGTGATACAACTCAGCTTTAGCAGTGGACCGTCAAATTCCATGCGCACCGGATTTTTGAGCTTTTCCGAGACGATAAGCGACACACGCTCGATACTGGTGATGAGCTGTCGGACGTCTGCTGTGATGACAGCGGCGGCATCCGTTGGGATTGCCGCACGGTAATTGAGGAACTCGCCCTCCAGCAGTCGTGTGATGAGGACGGTGTCGCCAATGCGGAACAGGATATGCCGCGCATCGGGGTAAATTTCAGCCGGTGCGTCGGATTCTGTCAAAATGCGTTCGATTTCTCGCAGTGCTGCGCCGGGAACAACAAATTTGGCGTCTTCGGCAGCTGTTTCCAGTGCTTCGCGGCGCACGCTCAGGCGATAGCCGTCGACAGCAGCCACATTGAGTTGATTGTTTTCCAATTCAAACAGGCAGCCGGTCAGCACTGGCTTGGTTTCGTTGTCAGAAACGGCGAAAATGGTCTGTGAAATCATGGATTTCAGCATGGATTGCGGTAAAATGATCGGATTTTCGCTGTTTTCCACTTCCGGCAGCTGTGGGAAGTCCTTGGCGTCAGACGCCACAAGATTGAACAGCGCTTTGCCGCAGCGGATCGTGGTCAAAAGGTTTTCGTTGGTTTCTATATAGATGACGTCGTCCGGCAGCTTGCGGATGATGTCGCCAAACAGGCGTGCATTGAGTACAGCAGCACCTTCCTGTGTGACCATTGCGCCAATTTTGACGCGGATGCCCATGGACATATTGTAGCCGCACAGCGTCAGACAACCGTTTGATTCCGCTGTGATGAGCAGCCCTTCCAGCAGTGCAATCGTGCTTTTGCTGCTGACTGCGCGGGATGCTGTTGCAATGGCTTCTTGAAGAATGGATTTTTCACATGAGAATTGCATGGAACTCCTCCTTAGTATGAATGGGATTGCATAACGTCTGCTGACATTGGCATGTGGTTCGGAATGTCTGACGTCTGATGGGTATAATTGTAATCTTTACAGAATAGAATAGTATTTTTAGTAATAGTAGTAGTGGGATGGAAACTGTGGAAAACCGGCGCAAACGCCCAAATGGTGGGATTTTCCGCGTCCACAGGAGGTTGTGGGAAAGTTTGGTTGGTTTTGGGAAAAAGGAAAACGGGAAAAGTTATCCACAGGATAGGTATCCACAGTACACAGGTGTTTGTGGATAGTTTTGACAGATTTCTTTCATGGTTATGCATGGTGCAGCTGCATATTTATGCAGTGGATATGCATTGTCGTATATTATCCGCGGATGTTCGCCTTGAGGGTTTTGATGATGTTGTCCATCTCGCTGGTTTCCTTGAGGTAGTTTTCGATCTTATTGATGGAGTGCAGGACGGTGGTATGGTCGCGGGAGAATACTTTGCCGATCTCTGGCAGAGAGTAATCGGTTAGCTCGCGCACGAGGTACATGGCCACCTGTCGCGGGAGCACCATGTCCTTGGAGCGTCCGCTGCCCTGCAGCTTTTCGACCGGGATGCAGTAATAGCGGGAAACTTCGCGTAGGATCATTTCCGGTGTTGGATTGAGGCCGGGGTTTTCTTTAAAGATGTCTGCGACGGCTTCCTTTGCGAGGGTGATATCAATGTCGCGCTCCATCAGGTCGTGCAGCGCTTTGATTTTCTTGACAGTCCCTTCCAGCTGGCGCACGTTGGAGGTGATGGTTTTGGCGATGTAGTCAATGACGTCCTCCGGCAGGCTGACGCCCAGGGATTCCGCTTTGACATGGATGATCGCCATGCGGGTCTCGTAGTCCGGCGGTTGGATGTCCGCGAGCAGGCCCCATTCGAAGCGGGTCTTTAGGCGGTCCTCCAGGGTATGGATTTCCTTCGGCGGACGGTCGGAGGTCAGGACGATCTGCTTGTGTGCTTCATACAGCGCGTTGAACGTGTGGAAGAATTCCTCCTGCGTGCGGTCCTTGCCGGCGACGAATTGGATATCGTCCACGAGGAACAGATCTGCAAGGCGGTATTTGTCGCGGAACTCCTGTACCTGACCTTCCCCGATGGCATTGATCAGCTCATTGGTGAAGTCCTCGCCCTTGATATAGACGATGCGGAACGATGGATGGTCGCGGCGCACGACGGATGCGATGGCATACAGCAGGTGCGTTTTGCCGAGGCCGGATTGTCCGTAAATAAATAGCGGGTTGTAGTTTTTCGCCGGGTTGTTGGCAACGGCGGTGGCAGCTGCGTGGGCGAATTTGTTGGATGAGCCGACGATGAACTGCTCAAAGGTATACTCGTCTTCGGGATAGCTGTTGTGGGTGATGGGCGCGGGCGTCTCGCCGGTGGTGACAATGACGTCGATGTCGGCGGAAAACAGGTCGCGCAGTGCGTCCTTGATGGTGATGAGGTAGCGCTGGTCGATGATCTCTTTTTTGAATTTGTCCGGCGTGTGCAGCAGCAGCGTGTCGTCCTTGAATTCAACGGCGGTCAGGTCGTCGAACCATGCGTCCAGCGTGACCGGCTGCAGGCGCTTTTCCAGCAGTGTCATCACTACCTTCCAGATGTCGCCAGGTGTGTTCATATTGTAATTCCTCTTCCTACTGGGTGATTGGTCGCGGCATCCATCGTGTGCGGATACCGATACACACTATATAATACCACCAAATTTCCACCATGTCCACAGAGTTTTCCACAGTATCCACAGGAGAAACTGCGAAAAAGGCAGCAGACGACGGAAAAAACGCCGGATTTCGGGAAATAATGATTGACAATGTCCCGATTGTCCGCTTATAATGTATTTCGTACACGCACGCGTTAAGTTAAATTGAACGTAAATGGAGGTGCAAGCCACTATGTTGAGAACATATCAGCCGAAGAAGCGCCAGCGCAGCAAGGTGCATGGCTTCCGCAAGAGAATGGCAACTGCAAACGGCAGAAAGGTTCTTGCTCGCCGCCGCGCACGCGGTCGCAAGCGTCTGAGCCTGTAATTTTGACGAACAGAGTATGATGGACCGCAGCGCGGTCCATTTCTGTTATGCGGGGAAATTATCCTCTCCGTATTTTACAGACGGCGTGATTACAATTCGGATGGGCAGGGCGCCGCAAAACAAGCCTGCCTGTCAGCTCCGGCAGTGAAAGAATGAGCCGGAGAGGGACAGCTTCCCCCTGTGCCGCAGGCGTGCGCGTATGGAATGGGACAGCCGGGGAAAAGCAGTTCCGCTATGGAACAGGAAAAAGGAAGTCGGGCGATGAAGAATACCTTAAAGGAAAACCGCGATTTTCGCAGACTGTATGCTCGCGGGCGCTCCGCGGCAGCGGATTGCCTGGTGGTGTATGCGATGCGCAACCGGTATGGCGCCGGGCGGCTGGGCATTACGGCGGGCGTCAAGCTGGGCACCGCAGTACAGCGCAACCGCGTCAAGCGGCTCATTCGAGAGGCGTACCGCCTGCATAAGGACGAGCTGCGGCCGGATATCGATCTGGTCGTCGTTGCGCGCCATCGTGCCGTGCATGCTTCGTATGCGCGTGTGGAGCGCGCATTCCTGCGCTGCGTCAAACAGCTGGGCATCCGGTCGGACAGCGCGGAAAAGCAGGAGGGTACGGTATGATGAAGCGTATCCTGCTTGCCGGCATCCGTTTTTACCGTTCCGCCATTTCACCGTATATCGCGCCGCGCTGCCGTTATACGCCGACCTGCTCCGCTTATGCGCTGGAGGCGGTGGAGAAATATGGCGCACTGCGCGGCGGCTGGCTCGCATTCCGGCGGATCCTGCGATGCCACCCGTTTTCGCATCACAATCCCTATGACCCGGTGCCGTAAACGGAAAACAAATTCTTTTACCCAATTTGGAGGATCAAATGGGAAACTTTTTCGGAATTATTATTGTCAGGCCGCTGGGCCTGATCCTGATGGCGATCTTTTCGCTGGTACAGAATTACGGCCTTGCGCTGGTGATCTTTACCTTGATCGTCAAGCTGATCCTTCTGCCGTTCATGTACAAGCAGAAGAAGAGTATGAAAAAAATGAACCTTGTTCAGGCAGAATCTGCCGCTTTGCAAAAGCGCTATGCCAACAACAGGGAAAAATTAAACGAGGAAATGACCAAGCTGTATGATCGTGAGGGCGTCAACCCCACAGGCAGCTGCCTGCTCACGTTCATCACGCTGCCGATCATGATGGCGCTGTATTATGCAGTCCGCGAGCCGATGACCTACATGATGGGCCTTTCCAACAGCACGATCACCAAGATCGCAGAAACGCTGGGCCATACCTACGACAGCTCTGCTGTTTCCGGCCAGATCGAGCTGGCAAAGCTGGTCAGCGACAACTGGGACAAGGTTTCCCGCTTCGCTGCGGATGGCCTGGTCAACATCGATTTTAATTTCTTGGGGATCGACCTTTCTGCAATTCCGCAGTTTACACAGCTGAATATCCTGTGGCTCATCCCGATCCTGTCGGGCGGCACGGCGCTGCTGTCTTCGCTTGTCATGCAGAAGCTGCAGAAGGTGCAGAACCCGAATGCGCAGAACAACCAGAGCGCACAGATGAACTCCACGATGAATACGATGCTCATCCTGATGCCGCTGATGTCCGTGTGGATCGCGTTTACACTGCCGGCTTCTATGGGCGTTTACTGGACGGTAAACAACATTTTTTCCATTGTGCAGGAGCTTGGCCTGACTTGGTACATTATGACGTTCGACAAGGCGGAGGACGACGAAAAGACCAAGGAGCGCAAGCGCCGCGAGGCGGCGCACCAGCAGCGCCTTGCCGAGCAGGAGGAAGCGAAGAAGGCTGGCACGCAGGTAGAATACCGCGGCGCCAAGTCGGATAATGTTTCCAAAAAGAAGCTCAAGGCAAGGGAAGCTGAGCAGAAGCGGCTGAAGGAAAAAGAGACTGCCGCCCGTGCTGCCGAGATCAAGGCGCAAAAGGAAGCTGCCCGCAGGGCTGGCAGACAGGCCGACGATGAGTAACGATTAGGACGGGAGTAAGCAAGTATATGACAAAGTTTATTGAAAAAGAAGCTGCTACAAGAGATGAAGCGATCCAGCTGGCGCTGGATGAGCTTGGCATGGACCGCGATGACGTAAGTGTAGAGGTTCTGGAGGAAGGCAAAAAAGGCTTCTTCGGCATTGGCGCTGTACCGGCTCGTGTCCGTGTTTCGTATGAAGAGAGTACGCCGGCGGCAGAGGCAAAGGCATTTGTCGACGGCCTGCTCCAGCGTATGGGCATCAACGGAGAAGCCTTCCCGGAGCAGGGCGAGGATGGGCAGATCATCCTTGATATCCGCGGAGAGGACATGGGCGCTGTGATCGGCCGCCGCGGCGACACGCTGGATGCCATTCAGTATCTCACCTCCCTGACCGTCAACCGCGGCAAGGAGGAGCACATCCGCATTGCCATCGATACCGAGGGCTACCGCGCAAAGCGCGAGGAATCGCTGCAGCGTCTGGCGCGCAAGATGGCAGGCAAGGTGCTCAAATACCACAAAAATATGACACTGGAGCCGATGAATCCATATGAGCGCCGCATCATCCATGCGACACTGCAGGATTATCAGGGCGTGACGACCTATTCCACCGGCACCGAGCCGAACCGCCGTGTTGTTGTTGCAATGGAGCGCGGCGCACGGCCGCAGAAGCAGCGCGGCGGCTACCGCAGCAGACCGCAGAGAAGATACCGTAAGGACAGCGCGGAGTAAGGTGCTATCTGAATGTTCAGATATGCGCTGATTTCTGCCCGATTTAAATGGAAATGAGGTCGATGATATGAGCAAGACCATTGCCGCGATTGCGACAGGGCCTGCTGCCGGACCGATTGGGATCATCCGCATCTCCGGACCTCAGGCCCTTGCGATTGCAGACAGGGTCTTTACCCCGCAGGGCGGCGGCGCACTGTCCGCGCGTCCGAGCCGGCTGCTTACCTATGGTGCGCTGCACGCGCGTGACGGCAAGGTCATGGACCACTGCCTGTGCTGTGTGATGCATGCGCCGAATTCCTATACCGGTGAGGACATGGCGGAGATCCAGTGCCATGGCTCGCCTGCAATATTGTCAGAAACGCTGGCTGTGCTGTTTGCAAACGGCGCGGTACAGGCGGGCCCCGGCGAGTTCACGCAGCGCGCCTTTCTGGCGGGCAAGCTGGATCTTTCCGGCGCGGAGGCAGTACATGACCTAGTCACTGCGACAACGGCGCAGGCGGCAGAAAATGCCGCTGCACAGCTGGACGGTGCAGTTGGCTCACGGATTCGTGAGATACGGCAGTGTCTGGTCGATCTGGTGGCGGAATTTCTCGCGGTCGTCGATTATCCCGATGAGGAGATCGACTCCCATTTGTTTGACAGCGCATGCGAGATTCTGCACAATGCGACCAGAAGCCTGTATGATCTGGCGGAGACCTATGAGCGCGGGCGTATCCTGCGTGAGGGGATTCCGTGCGCCATTTTAGGCAGGCCGAATGCCGGAAAATCCTCGCTGCTCAATGCGCTGGCGGGCGTTGACCGCGCCATTGTCACGAGCGTCCCCGGTACGACGCGGGATGTCATTGAGGAGACGATCCGCATTGGCGCCATTGTGCTGCATCTGTATGATACCGCCGGTCTGCGCGATACGCAGGACCCGGTGGAGAAGATCGGCATTGACCGCGCGATGAAGCAGGCCCAGGCGTCTGCACTCATTCTGGCGGTGTTCGATTCCAGCGATACGATTTCCGATGATGACCTGATGGTTATTGCGCGGACGCATGGCAAGCGCACGATAGCTGTGCTCAACAAAAGTGACCTGCCGTCCGAGCTGGATGTGCAGACGATCAAACGACATTTTGAGCATGTCATTTCGGTCAGTGCCAAGACCGGCGAAGGCCTGCAGGAGCTGTATGATTTGATTCCGCAGGTGGTCGGCATGGACGGGATGCAGTATGACGGCAGCATTATCACCAATGCACGGCAGGCAGCGGCGCTGGTGCGCGCAGCGGAACGCTGTGAGAAGGCATTTGTCGCTGCACAGCTGGGCATGACGCCGGATGCCGTCGTGATGGACGCGGAAGGCGCGATTGCTGCCCTTGGCGAGATCACCGGACAGGCAGTACGCGACGATATTGTCGCTACGATTTTTGACAAGTTCTGTGTGGGCAAATAAAAGCAAGTGATGCCATTCCGGATGGAGCGATCTGTCCGGAATGGCGTTTTTTCCGAAGTTTTCCGACAGGTGTCGACGATTTCCGCCTTTGCACATGGTTATGGGTTTTGCACATTTTACACAGAGTTATCAACAGATGAAACAGCATGACCGGCGGGAAATTTGTTTAATACTGTAAACATTCGGAAAAATTTTTGGTGAATTTGACGGAAGTTTTCCACAGATTTATCCACAGCTGTGGAAAAGTGGCGATGAGGAAGAGTAAGGGCGGCATGGTAAATCTATCGCACCAAAGCCTCCCTCGGATGAGGGAGGTGGATTCGTCCAAAGGACGAAGACGGAGGGAGCGAAAAAGTAAGCAATTTGCGCCAAGATAGGCCACGATGCATACACTTTGCATTTCCCTCCCTCAGTCAGTGCCAGCGGTACTGCCAGCTCCCTCATCTGAGGGAGCCTAAGGGCGGTACGAATCTGGCTTGGATAGCTGCCACTTATATTTGAAATACAAAATAAAAATACTAAAATAAATTATACTTATAGTAATTTGAAAGGAGTGTATCTGATTGCAGTTTCTCGCAGGAAATTTTGACGTTGCAGTCATTGGCGCAGGGCATGCAGGCATTGAAGCAGCGCTTGCCAGCGCGCGGCTGGGATTACAGACTGTGATCTTCTCCATCAATCTGGATGCGGTCGGCAATATGCCGTGCAATCCGGCGATCGGCGGCACGGCAAAGGGCCATCTGGTGCGTGAGATCGACGCACTTGGCGGCGAAATGGGCCGCGCGGCGGACGCCGCATGTATCCAATATCGCCTGCTCAACCGCGGCAAAGGTCCGGCGGTCCATTCCCTGCGTGCGCAGGCGGACCGTTCCGCTTACCGTCAATACATGAAGCACGTATTGGAGCAGCAGGAAAACCTCATGCTCAAGCAGGCGGAAATTGTGGAGATCACACACGAAAACAATGCGGTCACAGGCGTCACGACAAAGACCGGTGCGCATTATACGGCAAAGGCAGTCATTGTCGCCACCGGTACGTATTTGCAGGGACGTATCATCATCGGTGACACGTTCTATGACGGCGGCCCGGACGGTATGTTTGCAGCCATCGGCCTGACCGATTCCCTGCGTGATATGGGGCTGAAGCTGATGCGCTTCAAGACGGGCACGCCGCCGCGTGTCAACCGCCGCAGCATTGATTTCAGCGGCTTGGAGGTGCAGCAGGGCGAGGAAAACTGCATCCCGTTTTCCTTTGAGACAGCGCACGCGCCGGAAAACCGCGCAGTGTGTCATCTGACGTATACCAATGCGGAGACACATGAAGTCATTCGGAAAAACCTCGACCGCTCGCCGCTGTATTCTGGCAAGGTGGAGGGCATCGGGCCGCGCTATTGCCCGTCGATTGAGGACAAGGTTGTCCGCTTTGCAGATAAGCCGCGACATCAGCTGTTTATTGAACCGATGGGGCTGGATACCGAAGAAATGTATATTCAGGGCTTTTCGTCGTCCATGCCGGAGGACGTCCAGCTGGATATGATCCATACGATCAAGGGCTTGGAGCACGCAGAGGTCATGCGCCCGGCGTATGCCATCGAATACGACTGCATCGACCCGCTGGAACTGCGTCCGACATTGGAGACAAAAAAGATTTCCGGCCTGTACGGCGCGGGGCAGTTCAACGGCTCATCCGGCTATGAGGAAGCCGGTGCACAGGGCCTTGTGGCGGGCATCAACGCTGCCCTCAAGCTGAAAAATGAGCCGCCGATGATTCTTGACCGCGCGGATGGCTACATCGGTACGCTGGTGGATGATCTGGTCACACGCGGCACGAACGAACCGTATCGTATGATGACCTCGCGCAGTGAATACCGCTTGATTTTGCGGCAGGACAACGCCGATGAGCGTCTGGTGGGCATCGGCACACGGGTCGGCTTAAACGTACAGGAACGGTTGGAACGGGTGCAGGAAAAGTATGCCCGTGTGCAGCAGGAGATCGACCGCGTGTGTGCGGTGAATATCGCGCCGTCTGACGACATGCAGGCGTTTTTGCAGGCGCATAACAGCACGCCGCTCAAGTCCGGCTGTAAGCTGGCAGACCTCATCCGCCGCCCGGAATTGAAGTATGACGACCTTGCGCCGTTCGATCCGGCGCGTCCGGAACTGCCGGACATCATACGGGAACAGGTGGAGATCCGCATCAAATATGATGGATATATCAAGCGCCAGCTGCGCGACGTCGAGCAGTTCCGCAAGCTGGAAAGCCGTCCGCTGCCGCAGGATTTGGATTATACGCAGATCACCTCACTGCGACTGGAAGCGCGCCAAAAATTGCAGCAGGTCCGCCCGCTGAATTTTGGACAGGCGTCGCGTATCTCCGGCGTCAGCCCGGCGGACATTACAGCGCTGATGATCGTCACAGAAATGATGGAAAAGGAGAAACGCGATGGATGAATTGCTGAAAACAGGCTTTGCCCAGCTGAAATTGACGGTTTCCGACGCGCAGATCGCACAGCTGAAAGATTTCACGGCGCGTATGCTGGAGACCAATAAGGTCATGAACCTGACCGGCATCACAGAACCGGCAGAGATCGCTACAAAGCATCTGCTGGACTGCGCTTCGCTGCTGACTGCCGCAGATTTCACGGGAAAAACCGTTGTGGACGTCGGCTGTGGCGCGGGTTTTCCGGGGATGCCGCTGCATATTTTGTGCCCGGATTGCCAGCTGACACTGCTGGATTCCTTAGGAAAACGCATCAAATTCCTGCAATCGTGCATTGACGGCATGGGGCTGGAGCACATAGAAGCAGTCCATGCGCGGGCGGAGGAATTTGCCGCAAAACATCGGGAACACTATGATGTTGCAGTTTCCCGTGCCGTTGCGCAATTGAATGTACTGGCGGAGTTGTCGCTTCCGCTGGTCAAGCCGGGTGGATATTTCATTGCGATGAAGGGAAAGGACAGTGATACGGAGATCGCAGAAGCAAAACATGCCATTGCCGTTTTGGGCGGCGAAATCGACAGAATGATCGATTATACGATCCCACATACTGATATTACGCACCGGCTGGTCGTCATTCATAAGAAAAAATCGACGCCGAAGCAGTATCCAAGGCCGTTCCGCAAGATATCCGCGCATGCACTGTAAAACAGGCATTGTTTCACGTGAAACAATTAAAAATGGAAATATTTGGGAAATATAGAAGCTGGAAACGGTAGCTTTGACGCAAGAAAGCCTCCTTTTACATGTAGTGCGCCGGATTTACTGGGAGAGATATTAGCCTCCTTTTGAAAGGAGGTGGCACGGCGTTAGCCGTGACGGAGGATTGTAGTCGACTAAATGGTTTGCCGCAGGGTTTATTTAGAGCCACTTAGCGTGCTACAATCCTCAGTCAGCTTTGCTGACAGCTCCTTTCAAAAGGAGCCTTGCGCGCTCCCGCGCGAATACACAGCCATCCTCCCCATGTTTCACGTGAAACATCACAAAATATCCACAAATAACACCAGAAACAAATATAGGAAATGGTTGTTTCACGTGAAACAAAGTGGTATAATAGATGCGGAAATGAACAGCGATTCTAAAAAACAATACTTATTGTTTTCATGAACATATCCTTTATTTTCCGGAAAGGAAACCACGTATGGGAAAAATCATTGCGTTTGCAAATCAAAAGGGCGGTGTCGGCAAAACGACCACTGCTGTTAATCTTGCTGCCGCATTGGCAGAGCAGGGCAAAAAGGTTCTCGTGTGCGATTTCGATCCGCAGGGCAATGCAACTTCCGGCTTTGGTATTGATCCGCGTTCGCTGAAAACCAGCGTATATGAACTGACCGTTTGTGATGCACCGGTGGAGGAAGCGATCATCAAGACAAAGTGGGTCGACGTTATCGGCGCAAATGTCAATCTTGCCGGCGCTGAAATTGACCTGATTGAGCTGGACCGCCGCGAATACCGCCTGAAAATGGTACTCGATCAGATCCGTGAGGATTATGATTTTATCTTTATCGATTGTCCACCGTCACTCGGACTGCTGACACTCAATTCATTGTGTGCTGCGGATTCTTTTTTGGTTCCGCTCCAGTGTGAATATTATGCGCTGGAGGGTCTGACACAGCTGATGACAACCGTGCGCGCCGTGCAGCGCAGCATGAATCAGGGCATTAAAATGGAAGGCGTATTGCTGACCATGTTTGACGGCAGGACCAACCTGTCGATTCAGGTCGTGGAGGAAGTCAAGCGTCACTTTGGCAAAAAGGTGTTTGCAACCGTCGTGCCGCGCAATGTGCGCCTGTCCGAAGCGCCGAGCCATGGCGAACCGATCACGGCATATGACCGCTATTGCCGCGGTGCAGAGGCATATATGGCGCTGGCACAGGAATTCCTGCGCAGGAATGATGCATAAGGAAGGAGAAGCCGATGGCAAATAAAAGTTTGGGGCGCGGGCTTTCCGCGCTGTTCGGGGAAGAAAACCTTGACCCGGCGATCCCGCCGACAAGTGCAGAGCCGGTGCGTCCGAAAAACGGCTTCCGCAATATTCCGCTGCGCCGCATTGAACCAAACCGCGCACAGCCGCGCCGCAGCTTTGATGAAAATGCATTGCAGGAGCTGGAAAACAGCATCCGTACCCACGGCGTACTCGCGCCCATTACCGTCCGGCAGGGCGATAACGGCTATTATCAGATTGTAGCAGGGGAGCGCCGCTGGCGTGCCGCACGCCGGGCCGGACTGGATACCATCCCGGCAATGGTCATCGATGCGGATGAACAGACCATGATGGAGCTTGCGCTCATTGAAAATTTGCAGCGCGAGGACCTCAACCCGATGGAAGAAGCAGAGGGCTATCGCGCGCTCATCGACCAGTTTGGCATGAAGCAGGAGACGGTCGCAGAGCGGGTCGGCAGATCACGCTCCGCTGTTGCCAACAGCCTGCGGTTGCTGTCGCTGGATGAAAATATTCGCCGTATGGTGGCGGAGGGCACGCTGTCCAGCGGGCATGCACGCGCTGTGCTGGCCGTACAGGATACCGAAAAGCGGCTCGCCGCAGCAAAGACCATGACCGAAACCGGCATGTCCGTGCGGCAGGCAGAAGCATATGTAAAGAAGCTGAACAAACCGGAAACAGAGGAGACCGAAGGCACAGAACAGAAGGCACAGCTGAGGGAATTCCAGCCGGATTATTATGCGGAATTACAGCGTAAGCTGGAGGGGACGATGGGGCGCCGCGTACGCATCGACCATAAAAAGAATAAAGGAAAGATCACATTGGAATATTACGGCGATGATGATCTGGAACGGCTGGTGGAAGCGCTGGCTGGAGTGATCCTTTGATGGAGGACTTCTATGAACGAAGAAAGCAAAAAGCAGGAAGAGGACATTAAAATCTATGAGGAAGCGGTGTCCATCGACCGCAGTCGGCAAAAAAGCCGCAGGGTGTTTGTATTTTATATCGTCGGCCTGTTTTGTGTGGCGCTCGGTCTGATCCTGCTCAGCTATGTGATGCAGGCACATGCCA
The DNA here is from genome assembly GCA_030540435.1 of Eubacteriales bacterium. Taxonomy (GTDB): domain Bacteria; phylum Bacillota; class Clostridia; order Oscillospirales; family Butyricicoccaceae; genus Butyricicoccus_A. The sequence continues at coordinate 5,807 of JAUNWG010000007.1, read as the reverse complement.
ACAGCCAGCTGGAGGACCTCGGCGCACAGCTGACCGAACAGACAGATGCTGCTACGGGTGCAAAGGCGCGGGCTGACCAGCTGCAGGTAAAGATGGATGCCCTGCAGGAGCAGCTGGACGAAAGCCAACAGCAAAACAAAACGATGCAGCAGACCGTTGAACAGCAGAAAAAGAACATCGAGGCACTGGACAGCCTGTGGCAGCTGGAGCGTGCCGTACAGGACGAAGACATGCAGCAGGCGCGAAGTATTATCCGCAAGCTGGACAGCGCATATACGCGCGAGGTGCTGACGGACAGCGCAAAGGAGCCGCTCTCCGGCGACGCCGCACAGGAATATGCGAATATTTGCGACGAGCTGGGGTTTTGAGATACAACTGAAAATATGAAAATTTCATCGGCGGTATGGCTTGCTGTATTGCCGAGCAGAATAGAAAGGAATATGCAACCGTGTTAGATGTAAAATTTATCCGTGAAAATGTAGAAACATGTAAGACCCGTCTGGCAATGCGCGGCAAGAGCTATGATGAAGAGATCGATGCTGTACTTGCGCTGGACCAGAAGCGCCGTGATATCATCGGTAAGGTCGAGTCCATGAAGGCGGAACAGAATAAAGTATCCAAGTCCATCCCGAAGCTGAAAAAGGCAGGCGAGGATGTTTCCGCACTGCTGGCTGAGATGAAGCAGCTGAGCCAGGACATCAAGCAGCTGGATACAGACCGTGTCGCTGTGGAAGCAGAGCTGCATGATACGCTGCTGACCATCCCGAATGTACCGGCAGACAAGGTGCCGGAGGGTCTGGATGATTCGTGCAATCCGGAGCTGCGCCGCTGGAGCGAGCCGAGACAGTTTGATTTTGAGCCGAAGGCACATTGGGATATCGGCAAGGAGCTGGGTATCCTTGACCCGGAGACAGCAGCAAAGGTCACGGGCAGCCGGTTCCATTTCTATAAGGGCATGGGCGCACGGCTGGAGCGCGCAGTTATCAACTATTTCCTGAATACCCATTCGGACAATGGCTATACCGAGATCCTGCCGCCGTTTATTGCAAATGCCGCTTCCATGACTGGTACCGGTCAGCTGCCGAAGTTTGCAGAGGATATGTACCATCTGGAGAATACCGACCAGTATCTGATTCCGACAGCAGAGGTACCGGTAACAAATATGTTCCGTGACGATATCATCCCGGCAGAGCAGCTGCCGATCCGCTATGCAGCGTATTCCGCTTGCTTCCGCGGCGAGGCAGGTGCAGCTGGACGCGATGCGCGCGGTCTGATCCGTCAGCATCAGTTCAATAAGGTTGAGCTGGTCAACTTCACCGCACCGGAGGATTCGTGGAATCAGCTGGAGAACCTGACCAATGAGGCAGAACGTGTGCTGCAGGGTCTGGGTCTGCCGTACCGTGTCGTAATCCTGTGCACAGGTGACATCGGCTTCAGCTCTGCGTGCACCTATGATATCGAGGTCTGGATGCCGTCCTATGGCAGATATGTTGAGATTTCTTCCTGCTCGAACTTCCTGGATTATCAGGCACGCCGTGCGAATATCCGCTGCCGCAATGAAAAGGGCAAGCCGCAGTATGCGCATACGCTCAATGGCTCCGGCGTAGCAATTGGACGTACCGTCGCAGCGATTCTGGAAAATTATCAGAATGCAGACGGTTCTGTCACAGTACCGGAAGCACTGCGCGGCTTCATGGGTACAGATGTCATTACCAAGTAAATCGTGAAATGAAAAGTCCCTCTGGCACAAGTCGGAGGGACTTTTGTTAATGATATTTCATTATAAAAGCGGTTATAGTAAATCTGGCGCGTTTGGAGATTTCATGCAGTTATAGTCGTTACCGCGAATGAAGAGAGGGAACCGGCGTCGGTTCCCTCTCTTCGCTCTCCTTCGACGCCAGAGAACCTATGGTTCTCTGGACTCTCCTTTGGCGGCCGCGCACGTCGCTTTTGGCGTCATGGAGCGCAAGTCGCGTCCTGCCAGTGGCAGGCGAGCGCAGCGAGAGCGAGCCCCCGGCTAACGAAACATTGGCTGGAAAGAAAGCGAAGAGGGAGAGACCCGGCGTTAGGGTCTTTCCCTCGTGATGCACGGTATGTGTTTTGACTGAAAGTAACTGGCAAACCAGAAAAATGGAATCTTTACCCCAACCCGCTTGCGGTCTGTTGAATTTGATAAAACAAATATGGGCTGACATTTCCGGTGGCGGGCAGACCGAAGATCTGCTGATATGCCATGACGGCTGCGCGTGTCTGTTCGCCAAAATAGCCGGTTTGCGGGATGGTTGGGATATTGGGATAATCCTGTGCAATGCGGTTGAGATAGCCCTGCAGCAGCGTGACATCATTGGACTGCGAGCCGAGCACAAGTGTGGTCGCTGGCGGCAGGGGAAGATCATTATTGGCGGGCGGCTGGGTCTGTTGGATCTGCTGATAGGCGTCCAGCAGGGCGTTCCATGTGGCAGCGCCTACAATGCCGTCCGGCGTCAATCCGGCAAAATTCTGGAATGCAATGACAGCATTCTTGGTCTCCGGTCCGAAGATGCCGTCGATCGCAATAACCGGCAGCGCTTCGTTAAACGTGCCAATGATGGCGAGGAACAATTGCAGCAGGCGGATGTTGTCGCCGCGCATCCCTTCGTTGAGCACGTTTGGCAGGTCGCGCGAAACATCCTGTAATGTGACGCCGATCGCGTCCAGCTCTGCCAGCCGCAGCACCGCATTGTATACCGAGGTGATCTGCGCCCATGTTGCCGGCCCGACCACACCATCCGGCGACAGATTAAAAATGCTTTGGAATGTGCGCACAGCATTTTGCGTGTTAATATCAAATACGCCGTTGACCGGATAAATTTTCGGGATGGCAGGATAGTTATTGGAAATACGGTTTAAGCGGGTCTGGATGGTCTGTACTTCATTGGAAACAGAGCCGATCTGCAAGGGGATACCGGGATAGCTCTGCTGTAGCTGGCGAGTGGGCGCGGTGCGGATATCCAAGTCATTGCCGTAAAAGCGGGTGAGTATTTCATAGGGCGTTAAGCCCTGTTCTGCAAGCGGTACGGTTCCCCATTGGCTCAATCCTTCGCATTGGACGCGCCTGCCGTCGCAATAAGAGGCGAACAGCGGCTGGATAAAGCCCGGACGGGCGAGGTATTGGTCAAACAGTTGGTTGACAATATTCGCAACATTTTCAAAAATATCACGCCCATCCACAAATGCCTGATCGTATGCCGTGGAATTGGTGATGTCGAAGTCGTAGCCGCGGGAGCGGTACCACTCGGTATAAATGCGGTTGAGGGCAAAGGAGACCTGCGCGTAGATATTGGCCCGCAGGGCATTTTCCGGCCAGGTCGGGTATAACTCACTGGACGCCACATTCTGGATATATTCCAGAAACGGTACGGTGACATTGCGTGCAGGCTGGTCAGGCGGCCCCAGATGCACGGTAATATATTCCGGGACATAGGGGAAGCCATTCATGATTCACTTCCTGACCCGCTCGGCCCAGTCTCCGGGCTTTGGATGAAAATGCGGTCGTTTAATTCCGCAAGGGAACGCGGCGGCACCATATCCACCGGTACAGCAGTTGTGACGCCGGAATAGATCGAGATATCCGATACAGTCACAGGACGGAAATCCGGATGGTCAATGTTGACGCCATAGGAAGCAAACGGCGGGACAGCTTCCGGCGAGACATTTTCCAACGATGGTGCATCCAATGTGATGGGCGGGGTAGAGCCGCTCATGTTTGTGCGTTCTGTTGTAAGGGTGCGCAGCTTGTTGTTCTCATCCAGCTGGAATACGGTGACAGAAGCACCGGCAACCGGCTGGGCGCCGCGGGCGGTGCGCGTTTGTACGATTAAATGTCCGGTAGGCATGGCTGAACTCCTTTCTCATGTAAACAGAATATTTTATGTTACAGAGCAATAAAAAAGAACGCTGCATAGCACAGCGTCCTTTTCATATGGATTCATATTAAGCCGGTTGGTACATATACATGTTGTAATAGCTGCCGACAGGCATGGCGAACAGATACCCTTCATACAGGCCGATGGCGTATTGCTTGACCATATCGTCCTGTATAATATCCAAATAACCGGTTTCCTCATCGTAGCTGTAGGTGCAGTCCTCCAGCTCATCCGCATCGCCAATAGCACCGGTGCCGTCTGCGTTGAGCGTCATTGTATACTTACCGCCGAGCGCGTCAGTCCAGCTGCCGAGGAATTGTTCCAATGGGACGATCTCGCGATCCTCACGGAAATAATAGCACTGGTTGTGCTCATAGTAGCCGATCATTACATCGCCCAAAACGGCACTGAACAGCTTTTCTTCGTCATTTTCATCCGAAAGGACAACATATTCGATGTCCTTGAACTGGTCAGCCAGCTCAAAGCCTTCGATGTCTTTGTAATACACATATTCGCCGTTCATAGAGCTGGAGATTGTGCTGGTGTAGGTACCATCTGCCTGGAAAGATACTTCGCGGTCTGTACCGGGGACGATCCACTTGCCGTCTACACTCACAGATGGATTTTCAAGCACTTCATAGGTTTCAGATGCAACGATCTTCTTCGTGCTTCCGCAGCCGGTCAGCAGGCTTACCAGCATCACAGCGGCAAGACCAAGGGATAATACTCGCTTTTTCATGATGACTCCTTTGTCGTAGTTAGTAAACACTGAATATTATACTCGTCCAGACAACAGGAATCAACAAGAAAAAACACAAAAGATGCATAAAAAATGACAAGTTTCAGGGGGACTAGATGAACAAAAAGAGAGACTTTTGGTACGCCAAAGCCTCCTTCCTCTGAGGGTCGCGCGTCCTGCCAGTGGCAGGCGAGCGCAGCGAGAGCGAGTCCACGGCCAGAGTAACAACAGCGAAGCTGACTGAGGATTGTTACCATGTAAGTGTCTTAGATTTGGCTGGTTCAGTGCCGCTTAGCGTGCTGCAATCCTCAGTCAGTGCCTTTGGCACTGCCAGCCCCTTTCAAAAGGGGCCTTTTGGGTTTGTGCGCGCTGTTTATTTGGCGTCTCAAGGTAGAATGGTGCTGTCGCTTATACGAAATCTTAGCCTGCAAGGTATATGCCGCGCGCGGCGCTTTTGGTGTTATCAGCGCTGCGTGCGGCCGCACAGAGGAGAGTCCAGAGAACCATAGGTTCTTTGGCGTCGGAGTGGGAGCGAAGAGGGAGAACCGACGCCGGTTCTCCCTCTTCATTCGCGGTAAGTGTTGTTAACTGCATGAAATCTCCAAACGCACCAAAGGTTATGCTTTTTCTGCCTTGAGCGCCTGCATTGCCTTGGTAACGATCTCCTGGTCGTCCAGATGGTTCGGCTCGCCGGAAACGCAGACAGAACCGATCACACCGGTGCCTTCCAGAATGATCGGCATACCGCCGCCACCCGGCGCAAAATCATCTGCATTCAGCTTGCGGCTTTCCAGTGTTTCGCCGTTTTCCTCCAGCCAGCAGCCGAAGCGCAGCGAACCCATCTGCATCAGCTCAACCGCATTGCGCTTGCGCTCCAGCCACAGCTCACTGTCCGGCAGTGCGCCGTCCTGGAAATAACGGTATACAACCAGACCGTTGATTGTGATTTCCGTTGCAACCGGGGCCGGATAATCGGCGGAAACCTCATTGATGAGTTGGCCCAGACGCAGGGCATCTGCACGGGAGAAGGAGGTGAAGGTAAGCTCCTTTTCGATTTCCAGCAGGGAAGCATTGGTAATAGACATAATAACTGCCACCTTTCCATACTATTAGGGCGTATCTGAAAAGTCGAAAATTTTGACTATTTCTACAAATGCGGGTTG
>JAUNWG010000136.1 GCA_030540435.1 Eubacteriales bacterium | reverse complement strand
ATCATCATGAGCATGATGAAGAATGCGACTGCGGACATAACCACGAACATGAGCATCACCACCATCATGAGCATGAGGAGGAATGCGGCTGCGGGCATGACCACGAGCATCATCACCATGAAGCGGACGACGAACCGCTGGCGCGTTCTGCAACGACAGGCGGCACAACCAAAATCTATACCATTGAAAATCTGGACTGCGCAAACTGCGGCGCAAAGATCGAACGCCGAATCAATGCAATGGATGGCGTTTCGGATGCCGTGCTGACATTTGCGACCAAGCAGCTGCGCGTCACTGCACCGGATCACAACGGACTGGCAGCACGTATGGTACAGACTGCACGTGCGATTGAACCGGATGTGCAGATCATTCCGCCGGAGGAAGCAAAAAAAGCGGCTTCCCATCCAAAAGACGACAGCAACAAAAAGGCGATCCTTGAGCTGGTGATCGGCGCGATCTGCATGGCAGCTGGAATTGCGCTGCAGAGCGTTTCCATGCCTGCGGCGATTGCAGTATTTGTCATTGGTTATATTGTTCTGGGACGCAATGTCGTCTGGACAGCGGTGCGAAACCTGTTCAGTGGGCATGTATTTGATGAAAATTTCCTGATGACAATTGCTACTATTGGCGCATTTGTGATCGGTGAATATCCGGAAGCAGTCGGTGTTATGCTGTTCTTCCAGATCGGTGAGCTGTTCGAGCACATGGCAGTGGAAAAGAGCCGTTCCCAGATCATGGATGCGGTGGACATGCGCCCCGAAACAGTACAATGGGAGCATGACGGCATTGTAGAAACGGTTCCGGCAGAAGAAGCCGAGCCGGAGGATATCTTGGTCGTCCGTCCGGGCGACCGTGTCCCGCTGGACGGCGAGGTTATAGAAGGCGAAAGCTATCTGGACACCTCTGCGGTCACAGGCGAACCGGTTCCGGTGCGCGTCACGATTGGTGACGAGCTGGTCAGCGGCTGTGTCAATACCTCCGGACTGCTGCGGATGCGCGTTACCAAGCCGCTGTCGGAATCTATGGTGACCCGCATTCTGGACGCGGTTGAAAATGCTGCGGCAAGCAAGCCGAAAATCGACCGCTTTATCACACGCTTTGCGCGTGTTTATACACCGATCGTTGTAGCAATTGCTGTACTGACGGCGATTGTCCCGTCGATCATAACTGGTGATTGGAACCACTGGGTCTATACCGCACTGACGTTCCTTGTCATCAGCTGCCCGTGCGCATTGGTATTGAGCGTACCGCTGGCATTTTTCGCCGGTATTGGCACGGCATCGCGCAGAGGCATCCTGTTTAAGGGCGGCGCATCCCTTGAAATGCTGGCGGATATCAAGGCTGCCGCACTGGATAAGACCGGTACGATCACAAAGGGAACCTTTACCGTAACGGCGTTGGAGCCGGTTTCCCCGCTGACGGAGGATCAGCTGTTGCAGCTGGCGGCGTCCTGTGAGATGGCGTCGACGCATCCGATCGGCAGAAGCATTGTGACAGCCGCTGCGGAGCGGGGGCTGGAGGTACAGGAGCCGCATGATGTGAAGGAGATCGCCGGACATGGTATTTATGCTGTTCTGGATGGCAATACGCTGCTGTGCGGCGGCAAAAAGCTGCTCGACCAGCACGATGTCACACTGCCGGAGCTGCCGGCAGCTGGCGGTGCGACAGTTGTCTATGTTGTGTGCAATGGGCAGTTTGCAGGACGGGTGCTGATTTCTGACAGCATCAAGGCAGAGGCAAAACGCGCCATTGCAGAGATGAAGCGACAGGGCGTTGCATCGGCAATGCTGACCGGCGATGCACAGGAGAGCGCGGACGCGATTGCAGCGGAAGCTGGCATCGACAGCGTATATGCGCATCTGCTGCCGGAGGAAAAGGTCGAGCGCCTGAAGGATGTACGTGAAACGTACGGTCCGGTCATGTTCGTCGGCGACGGTATCAATGATGCGCCGGTGCTGGCGGGCGCGGATGTCGGCGCAGCGATGGGTACAGGAGCGGATGCGGCGATCGAAGCTGCGGATGTTGTATTCCTGACGGGTGAGCTGTCAGCGATCCCACAGGCGATCGCACTGGCGAAGCAGACCGCACGCATTGCAAAGCAGAACATTGTATTTGCACTGGCGATCAAGATCGCCGTTATGGTGCTAGGTCTGTTGGGCATTGCGTCCATGTGGCTGGCAGTATTTGCGGACACCGGCGTTGCGATGCTGTGCGTACTCAATTCCATTCGGACACTGTATAAAAAGTAAATCACTTTATGTGAAAGCCACCGGGGTAGATTACATACTCCGGTGGCTTCGTTGTGTGGGATATTTACGTTTTCGCTGTCAATTACAGTGGGTTACGACTGCGGTTTTATCTCATCTGCTAACGCTGCAATCAGCTCGTCAAATTGCGGATGCGCACGGATAAAGGCATATTCGGCAGAATGAAGCAAATCATGCTGTATGCTGTGCAATAATTTGCTGGATAACGCCGTTGCGCTGCTGCCGCTTGCATGGTAGAAAAAGCGGGAATCCTGCGGGTTCCATTCCGCTTTCATGGCAGGGAGCATTTTACTGAGGATGGACAGGCAGCGCGCGCTGTCCTGTTTGTGGATTGCAATGAGTAAATGAGCCTGATACGGCATCCATGCTGGGAGATCGAACGTTTGAGAGATGGTCACATATGCGTCCGCAAACTGTTCTGCGTCGCTGTTTCGCTGCTGTTCCAATGCGATTTCCAGCATATTGCTCAACACGGCTTGGATTTCGGTTGTTGCTTTGAGGATCTTGTATTCCCATAGCTTTTCGGCGTCGAGATATTTTTTCTGCTGCATATAAAGAACAGCCAGTTGTTGTTCCTTGTCTATTTGAGGAGCGGACAGGCTGTTTATCAGTTCCTCCGCCTGAGAAAAATCCCCTCGATTGCGGAGATACGCAATCCGCATGGACATGGCGACATCCCGTATTTCGGGGCATTTGCTTGTGGACAGGCGTATATAAAAGTCTTCCAAAACGGTTTGATAACGCTCGCGTTCGGATACATTGTACAGAAATAATGCGCCTTCCAGATAAGCTGTTACGAGATACAACAGCATTTCGCAGGTGGGATACGCATGAATTTTGTCCATTGCCAGCTGGAAGGCGGCATCATAGCCCTGCTGCTGAATCATTTGATCTAATTCATTTACGAAGTTTTCCACTTCCATATCGGTTAGATCATCGGTAAAGGACAGCAACGTATTGAGATCGGTTTTCAGCAGCCGGGCAAGGGCTGGCAAAATGGTGATATCGGGATATGTGCTGCCTTTTTCCCATTTGTTTACCGCCGGAGTAGATACGCCCAAATAGTCTGCGACTTGTTGCTGTGTCAGACACAATTCCTTTCGCTTTTCACGAATCATTTCATTGATTTTCATGATGCACTTCACCATCCTTTGTATATGCTTATCATATCAAAATGGGTGCGGCAGTACAATGGAGCGGTTGTTAACATCATGGTTGATGAAATTAACGCGCGGTTAATGGAATGCTCCGGCGGTTTTACCTGTATTCGGATTTTTGATTGGATTAGGGCGTATCTGAAAAGTCGAAAATTTTGACTATTTCTACAAATGCGGGTTGCTTCATCGTTACAATCACTTGAAATCCGAAAGGATTCCTGCGTGAATTTTCGAGCCGCAGCGAGTTATGCAAAACACTTCACGTAGTGAACTGTGCGCAGCACAGATATTTACAGCAAGCGTCAGCGCAGCTGGAAATGTTTTGTTTTGCCTCGAATCAACCTCGCCTTTGCGAAATATTCGTCATTTTCTTGGTTTTCAGAT
>JAUNWG010000042.1 GCA_030540435.1 Eubacteriales bacterium | reverse complement strand
GCGCCCTTTCGGACAAACGGTTTTCAAGACCGCCTCGTTATGACCACTTCGATACCTCTCCGGATCGAATCTCTCGTGCTAAGCAAGAAATATTATAGCATACAGATGAAACCATGTCAACAGTTTTTCTCCGGTAAAATCACACCATAGTGATAGTAAATAATTTATGAATAGTTGATTAACTTTCCAAAAAAGCAGTGCATTCCTTTGGACATTATGTTATACTATTAGTAACAGAAACACAATGAATTTGTGCATCTTGCAGAATCTTGTGCTATCACCCACCCTCGATTTGAAATCCCTGTCAGGAGGTCTGACGCTTTATGATTTATACCGTAACATTAAATCCCTGCCTCGATTATGTCGTTGCTGTACCAGGCTTTCAGTCCGGTCGTGTAAACCGTGCAGGCTATGAACGCATTGTCCCAGGTGGCAAGGGTATTAACGTTTCGTATGTATTAAATATACTCAAGCAGGATAACCTTGCCCTCGGCTTAGTCGGCGGCTTTACTGGCGCCGAAATTGAACGCCTAATGACAAAAGACAATATCCAGCATGATTTTGTCTATATTCAAAACGGCAACAGCCGCATTGACGTACAAATGGTCGACGGGATTGAAAGCTCGATCAACGGCGTCGGTCCATTGATCACACAGGAAGACATTGATGCCCTGTGCGATAAGCTCCAGCAGCTGGAGGATGGCGACACGCTTGTACTTTCCGGCTCTGTCCCCCGCGGCGCACGGGATACGGTTTACAGTGATATCCTGCGTTCTGTCTCCCACAAGGATATTTATATTGTTGTGGATGCCAAAGGGCCTCTGCTGCTCAACACGTTAAAATACAAGCCCTTCCTGATCAAACCCAACCGTCAGGAAATGATTGATATTTTCTATGTCAAGCCGGACAGCATTGATGATATCATCCGCTATGCCAAATCCATGCAGAGTATGGGTGCACGCAATGTCTTGGTTTCCCTCAGTGCAGATGGCGCCGTGCTTGTGACGGAAAACGGCGATATCTATCGCCACAGCGCCATGGAGGGCAAGGTACACAACACCGTCGGCTGCGGCGATTCCATGCTTGCAGGCTTCCTTGCCGGCTATCACCAGAACCAGAATTACGTGGAAGCCTTCCAGCTTTCGCTTGCGGCTGCTTCTGCCAATGCATTCCATGAGGGCCGCGGCACTTATGCAGAGATCATGCAGCTGTTGGACCGGCTGCATCGTGAGATCGATGAATGATAGATTTATTCGAATGTACCCCTATTTGCCTCCTTTGAGACATGAAATGACAGGAAACAGGCTTCCCATTGGTGCGGAAGCCTGTTTGCATTTGTCCTGTATGCAACAAAGGATTTGATAATCAGCAGCCATAAATTTATTTTTTAAAATCAAAACCGTCTCATTGCATAGGCCAAAATACGGCATTATAATCCTTGGTAGGAGGTGGTCACACATGGCCAATGAAGATAAAAAAGATTTTAATGCGATGCTGCACAAAGACACAGATATGCCCAAAGTACAGATCGTTACAGACCAAGCCACAATCAAAAAGTATGGCGGAGAACGCATGTATTTTGCCCCGCCTATTACTTACGATGAAATCATGAAGACCATTCCCTATGGAAAAGTCATTACCGTTGGCACTATCAGAGAATATCTGGCAAAAAAGAATCACGCCGATTTTACCGATCCAATAACCGCAGGAATTTTTGTATCGATTGCGGCATGGGCGAGTCACCAGCGTTCCGAAGATGAAACGCCGTATTGGCGGACATTGAAAGCAAATGGTGAACTAAACGCAAAATATCCCGGCGGTATCGAAGCGCAGAAAGTGAAGCTGGAAGCCGAAGGGCATACGATTATCCAGAAGGGCAGAAAAAACATCCGATACTTCGTAAAAGCGTATGAAACCGTGCTTTTTGAGCTGGAATAACTGCTTTGTAGGTTACATAGCAGAACAACCCGATCCAGTCGCTGACCTCGCCTGCTGTCGACAGCCCGCCTGGTTTCACAGCTGCACAGTCAAAGGGCGGCAGCAAAATTGCTGCCGCCACAGGCTTCCACACAATGGGAAGCCTGTTTCTATTTATATTGCGTGAAATTTCGGTTCCATTTTATCGTAGGTACAGAAAGCGGAAAATCCAAGTTCCGCCAGCAACGCCATCGCTTCGGGAATATGGGCGCCAAGATGCTCCGGCTTATGGCTGTCACTCCCGATCGTGATGATTTCCCCGCCAAGCTCCCGGTACAGCTGTAATATCGACACAGACGGCGTTGTATCCTTCAGCCCATATCGGTAATAGGATGTATTCAATTCAATGCCTTTTCCATCAGCGATCACGATCTTCAGTATTTCCTCTACATATGGCCTGATGTTTTCAAATGGATAGATCCCCGCCTTATCATATCGTGTAATCAAATCCATATGACCGAGCACGCTGTAATCCGTATACTGTTTCACCAGTGCCAGCATTTCCTCATAATACCGTTGATTGTATTGCTGCTGCGTCCTCCCTCTCTGGAAATCCTGTGTCCAAAATTCCTTATCTTCAACCTGATGAACAGACAGAATGATAAAGTCAAAGGGATATCGCTGAAAAAGCGCTTTGTACTGCGGTATGGTATGGGTCTGCATACCAAATTCCAGTCCGGTCTTGAGGCTGATTTTGTCCCCATAGCGCTGCTGCATCCGCGCAATGGTTTGCATATATCGGGGATAGTCCACATTGGCAAACGGTTCCCCGTCGCGGTATGTGATCGTGTGCCCGCTGTCCCAGTCATATTTAATGCCATAGTCCACATGGTCAGTGAAGCACAATTCGTCCATCCCCATGGCAATCGCGTCCTGTATTACGTCCTCCATGCGGTAAACCGAATCATCGCTGAACGCAGTATGTACATGATAATCTGCAAACATCCTGATCTCCTCCCTCGGTTGAAGTTCGGTGTCCTGTATTGTGCTACCATGATACTACATGTCACATCTGTATGTCAAAAAAATGCAGAGCATACTGCACCGCTGCGGAAACCTTTCGTTTCCTGCGCTTCGGCAAATATGCTCTGCTGTCTGTTTCAAAAATTCTATTGTACGATCACAAAATCACACAAACCGCACCGCCGTGCCATAGGCCAAGACCTCTGCGGCGCCCTGCATCACGGAAGCTGAGGTATAGCGGACATTGACGATCGCATCTGCGCCCAGCGCCTCCGCTTCCTCCGTCATCCGCTGCGTAGCGAGCTGGCGCGCGTCATTCATCATTTCGGTGTACGCTTTCAGTTCTCCGCCGACCAGCGTTTTAAAGCCCTGCGTGATGTCCCTGCCGACATTTTTCGACTGGATCGTACTGCCCTGTACCAAACCAAGCATTTCCAGCTGCTTGCCTGCAATCGATTCTGTGTTAACTAAAATCATATCTATTCCTCCTGTGTTACACAATTTCTAGTTCCAGCGGCTTATCTATCTCCTCTGAAACATATTTTCCATTTTTCCGGTGCTGCCTCACGCATTCGCTCAGCAGATATTCGATCTGCCCATTGACAGACCGGAAATCTGCCTCTGCCCATGCGGCGATTTCATTGTACAGTGTTTCAGACAGCCGCAATGGGACTTGCTTTTTCTTTGCGCTCATATCAATACAAACTCCCTGTATTTACGATTGGCTGGGTGTCATGATTTCCGCACAGGACGACCAGCAGGTTGGATACCATCGCTGCCTTGCGCTCCTCATCCAAATCGACGATCTGATTTTCATTCAACCGCTCCAGCGCCATTTCTACCATGCCGACTGCGCCGTCGACGATCATTTTCCGCGCATCAATAATAGCCGAAGCCTGCTGTCTCTGCAGCATGACCGCCGCGATCTCCGGCGCATACGCAAGATATGTAATGCGCGCTTCAATGATCTCCAGACCGGCGTCCGCTACCTTCCGCTGAATCTCATCCCGGATGCGGAACGCAACTACCTCGCTGGAACCGCGCAGGCTGCCTTCATCTGCCTTGCCATCCCCTGTCGTATCCACATTCGGTGCGACGTCATACGGATAGATGCGGACAATATTGCGCAGGGCGCTGTCACACTGCAGCGACAGGTATTCCTTATAATTGTCTACCTGGAAAACTGCCTTTGCCGTATCGGTCACGCGCCACATAACGGCAATGCCAATTTCAACCGGATTGCCCAGACAGTCGTTGATCTTCTGCCGGTTATTGTTCAGCGTCATGACCTTGAGCGAAATTTTTTTGCTCGCGATCTCAAATTCGGAATTTTTCTTCTTGCCGGTATCGCTGCCGACATCCCCGCTCTGGTTCAGCTTGGTCTTTGCCGCCGGATTGACCGCCGTACAAAATGGATTGACAAAATAAAATCCTTCTTCCTTTAATGTGCCGACATATTTGCCGAACAGCGTCAAAACCAGCGCTTCCTGCGGCTTGATGACCTTCAGCCCAAGGAATGGGATCCAGCCGACCGCAACCCATATCACACCGATCACCATCGTGACGACCGGCAAGGCGCCGCCGCCCGCTGCCAATCCGACGCCGCTCCAGACTATCAGAGCTACTGCCACGACAAGCTCCAGTATGGTCAGCAGCAGCACCAGCATACCATTTTTTCTTGTACTTAAAATCCGTTCCTCCATGCCCATACACCTCCTGTATTCGATATTTAAATGATATCATTTTAATATCTATCTGTCAATAGGTATTTTCCATCCTTCACAGAAAATGGAAAAATGCCCTTCATGCAGGATTCCCCTTTTGTTTATGCATTTTTAACAAAAATTCCTTAAAAATCCACTAGACATTCGTTTTTTCTGTTGTATAATAATGTATAAGAAAACGCAAAGGGGGTAATACACAATGAAACCAAAACAATGGCATCTGATGGAAGCGGTCGCATTCTTCCAGAGTCAGGGTGCACCAGGGGATCAGCAGGCGCTGACCGAGCTTTTTTGGGAGGTTCAGCAGAATAAAGGCGGTATTATCCCGCAAAAATCCATAGAAAAGATTTCCCATGCCTATGATGTAAAAAAATCCTTTCTGCGGGAAGCCGTGCGGCAGACGCCGGGGCTTCGGCTGGCAGAGGATATGCATGAGCTGGAGGTATGCGGCAAAAAATCCAGCCTGAAGCATGGCGGCGACGATCTGATCTCCTTCATTGAACAAGCCTACGCTGTGACCGATGGCGGCTTCAGCGTGCAGGGCGGCTTCCGCTATTCTGTCAGCCATCGCCTGCACGGCAAGGGTGCGGTGATCCGCTGGGATGGTACGACCTATTCCCATGCGACGCCGGAGCTTATCAAGGCGTTGGTACAGGGGGAAGCCGTAGCCGCAAAATAGCGCCATCTTCACCAAACTATCCCGGAAATGGCATTGACATCCTTATGAAAATTTGATACGCTGTTCCATAATACTGAGGATAGGAGGGCCGCTTCATGGGCAGACCTGAGAAAAAAGTACATAAGAGCCAGCAGCAGCGCAAACAGGAGGCTGAGGCACGCCGCGCTGAACAGCAGAAAAAAGAAGACCGCAACACCTATATCATGCTTGGTGTCGTTGCCGCCGTCTTTATCATCATCGCTGCTGTCATTATTTTTTGATGACCGATAAGGAGTTCTGCACAAATGAAAAAGCTAATTGAGGAGTTTAAAGAGTTTGCCCTGCGCGGGAACGTCATTGATCTGGCTGTCGGTGTCATCATCGGCGCCGCTTTCCAAAATATTGTCACCTCTCTGACAGACGACATCATTTCCCCGGTGATCGGCCTTGTTGCACAGACAGATTTTAAGGACCTTGTATTCACTGCGTTCGGCGTATCCATCAAATACGGTTCGTTTATCACCGCAGTTATCAACTTCTTCATCATGGCAGTTGTACTGTTTACGCTGATCAAGCTGATGAACAAGGCGGCTTCCCTCGGCAAGCATGAGGAGGAAGCGCCGTCCGAACCGACGACCAAAACCTGCCCGTTCTGCCAGTCGGAGATCGCAATCGCAGCAATCCGCTGCCCGCACTGCACCTCTGTTTTGGAAGAAGCTGCGGCAGAATAACTACATATAACAGGAAAGGCGTTACCAAGTGGCAACGCCTTTTTTATGTGCAAAAATATATTTTATCGCCGCATCACACCAACAAAAACGCCGCATAGCACAGGACGATGCCCGCCGGACAGACAAAGCGTGAAAACCAATTGCGGCTGCGCATGAGCAGCGCCATGAATACCAGCGCGACCGTGCCGCACAGCAAAAGCGTTACCGTCTGCGGATCGGAGAAATCATACACCGTGCCGCGGATATACAGGATATCCACCACCGCCATAATGATAAAATTAAACATATTGCTGCCGACGATGTTGCCAAACGCAATATCGAAATTCTTGATGCGGAACAATGCAACCGTGGAGGACAGCTCCGGCAGGCTGGTTGCAATGCCGAGGAACAATGCGCCCGCCAGACCCTCGCCCAGATGCAGCCGCTCTGCGATGCCATCAGTCGTATAGGTCAAAACAATGCTCAGGACGATGATGCCGATGCTGACTGCAACAAACCGGATCACGATCTGCTGTACCGTGAGCGGGCTGCTCTCCTGCTCCTCCTCCGCTTCGGCTGCGCCGTTGTCGGCGGAAAGGAAACGGACGCTCAAAATATACAACAGCACAATGACTGCGGAGGCAATATTGATGGAAAAAATCTCAAAGCGCAGAATACCCAGCCAGTTTAATATCATGACGCCATAGCAGCAGAATACCAGCACATTGACGACCTGGTGGCTGTGGGACAGCTTTGCCCCGCGGAAGGAACGGGCAAAAATCAGGATACAGGCGGACAGCGCCGCCAGATTAAACAGGTCGCTGCCCAAAATATTGCCCAGGCACATGTCCGGCTCATGGATCAGCATAGTTGCGGAAATGCTGGTAAACAGCTCCGGCAGGCTGGTGACCGCAGACAGCATGATACCGCCCAAAAACGCGCCGGATAAGCTGGTCTTCCTATCCAGCAGGTCGATATAATCCGACGCCTTGACCGACAGCCCGACAACGCCGACCGCCACCAGTGCATACAACAAATAAATCATGTCTTTTTCCTCCATATGAAACAAAAAAAGAACGAGGCTCTTAGACAAGGATGCCACATTACATCACTGTCTATGAGTCTCGTTTTTTAAGAATATACCAGGCGGCACCAGAAAAAGAGCCTGTACCGCCGCGATTGTTGGTATCTTCACGGCACAGGACACGCGCCTCTGCCGCAAACTACTCCCTCACGGAATGATTTTCCAATGGGGATACTTTACCACGCGGCGCCACCGCCTGTCAACCGGCAACCTGCATAATTCGACTAAATTCAGCCCTCAGACCGGCAGCAGCCACCACAGTGCAGACACCAGCGGCGAGGCCACCAGCAGACAGCCCGCTGTCGCGGCGAAAACACAGCTCCCCGCCGCAGGGGCGCGTATCCCAAGGTTCTCTGCCTGGAACCACGACAGCCGCCGCAAAAACAGTGTACACAGGATATAGCCCAACAATGTCCCCAGCGTGTTCATCAGCAGGTCGTCGATATCCGTCGCGCGGTAATTGAACAGCTGGCTCAGCTCGATGAGCAGTGACAGGGAAAAGCCGATTGCTACCGTTTTGTATAGCCGACAGCTGCGCCACAGCAGCGGCAAAACGGCACCCAGCGGGACAAACAGCAGCATATTGAGCGCCATGCCGGTCGACCCGCCGCCATCGGCAAACGGCATCAAATTGATCTCTCCCGGCTGGATCAGCGAAACACCGACCCGCAGCACATTGTCGATGCCGCCCGCGCCGGTCACACACAGCATTGCGCATAACAGCAGCATCAGCAGCTGTATGCCGAGTGGAAAGCCTCTGCCATAGCTGATGCCTTTGCGGCGGTACAGCTGGCACAGCAGCACCGTACAAGGCACCGAAACCACCAGTAAAATGATAAAATAATATAAAATCTCCGGCAAATATAACATAAGAGGGCACATCCTTTCTGTGCCCTCCATGATATCAGATAAATGTAACGTCCTATTTATCAAATTCTTACAAATCTTTTAAGGCGCTTCTCACACGCTGCGCGAATGCATACCAGTCGGTGGTTTCCTCCACTGCGCCGAGCTTTGCCTTTTCCCCGCCCCGCGTCACGCGCCAGCTGCCAAACAGCCGCGGCGGTGCGACATACGCACCATCCTCCGCCTGATAGGACGGTTGGCAGTCTTTGACCTGCTCCGCCGGGATGGTTTCCACCTCCGCAGTGGCGGGCGCGCTGTCCGTCTGGATGGGATACCAGCGAATGCCGTCGTCCCCATAAAGTTCCGAAGCAATCCGGGTAAAACCGACGGAATATGGCTTCATCTGACGGCCGACGGCGTGTTCAAATGCCTGCGCACCGGCAAGCAGTGCAGACGGGCGCTTTTGCTCCAGCTCGGCGAGCTGGTCGATCAATGCTTCGTCTATGCTGATGTCCTTCTTTACCTTTGTCATGCCGCTGGCAGCGGCGACCAGCACGGGCAGCCACACCCACAGCCACGGCTCGTGCTCCTTGCGGAAGGCAAAGCCGGTGGCCTGCAATACGCCGGCTTCATCCGGCACGAACTGCACCAGCAGCGAACAGCCGGACAGGCATACATACAGCACATCCCCTGCGCCGCCATATCGCCGCGCGCGATCGCGCAGGCAGCACAGACCCTCGTGCTCCGCCAGCGTCAAAAAACGGTGCTTTTCCTCCGTCAGCAGGAAATGATATCCATTGATCCTCATTGCGCGCTGCCCCCTTCCGTGCGGTACTGCCAGCCTGCGGCATCCAGCAATTGCTCCATTGCGTCCGCTGCCGCTTCCAGCTCGGAAAACTGCCACCCCGCCTCCTTCTGCCGGAGCAGCGGGCTTTGCGCAATGACATACGGCGGCTGTCCGCAGCACACTGCCTGCAGCCGCGCGGTCTTTTCCTTTTTCTGAAAAACCATCTCAATCCGGCAGCTGCGCAGCTCTTTTGGGATCCACTGCTTCCGGTCGGGTACCTGCGCCGGCTGTGCCTGCGGCATTTCTCCGTCAAACGACAACGAATGCGGCTCCGCCGCTGCCAGCACATACCGCAGCAGCGTTTCCTCTACCGTTTCGGCAAAGAAGGTTTGCAGCAGCGTCTGCGCCGGTACATCGACCGTGTCCTCCCCCTGCACCAGCGTCTGATACAGCGACGGCGCGGCATAAAAACCGGGCAGCCACTCCGGCAGGCTGAGCCACAGTGCGCGGATGTCCTCCTGCGGGAAAGAAAAGCCCTCCAGCGAATAGATCGGGCGGGAATACAGGTCGGCAATGCCGCTGGCTACCAGACGCAAAACGAGCGCATTTTCCGTACCGATAAATACCTGTATCGTGCCATCTGCCGCGCCCCGCTGCATCTGCTCCAGCTGGGTACGAATAAATGCAGTACAGTCCGCCGGGCACTGCGGCGGCAGCGGGACAAGATAGCGATAATCCCGCCGGGGTGTACTGCTGAATAAAAAGCTCTGCGGATGCATGGACGCCGCTCCTTTCCATTGGGCGCTGCTGGAAAACAGTCAAAATATTTGACTTTTCCGATACGCCTTAGATTTCAAAATATTCGATCCCCTTGAGCGGGTCGAGAATGGAATGTAAATTTCCAACATACCGACGGTACAGCTGTGTCTGCTCGCTCTCCTGATCGGCAAGCCGACTCAATATATGCCGCCACTGGAACGGGGAGACAAAGCCGCGCTTGCGCTCGATCTCCTCCGGGGGCGCGTCGCTGCCGTCGATGCCCAGACGGACGCGGCTTTCCAGCTCGCACATGATGCCATACAGCAGGCCGGTGTCAAAGCCATAGGGCTTGGGCGGCGCAGTCATCTCGGACTGGTATGCGCCGTCCGCATTGCGCCACGTGCGCGAATTGCCGTCGCCGCAGGTGGAGGTTGGCACAACTGCCAGCTTCCAGCCCGACTGGTTGATGCAAAAGCGCATCGTGGGGTCAAATACCTGCAATGCACGGTTGGCAAGTCCCTGAAAATGGTTGTCGCGCAGCTCCTGCGGGATCAGCGTGGAGTCGCATTTGGTCAGCATCAGGACGACCGTGCGCGGCTTGGAGACAAATTCCGCATCCTGCTGTGTGCTCAATATCTCAAAAATCGTATTGATCTCCAACGCGATTTTCCGGCGCGCCGGTTCGGGGTCATATGGTTCGCCGCCTTCGGACAGGATATTCGCGTCGGCAAACAGCAGCAGGACATCCGTATCCATGATGCGGTGCAGCAGCTTGGTCGCCTCCTCCGAGCCGTCCTGCAGCATGGTTTGCAGCAAGCCGCCGGAATAATCCACCAGCGGCATATCGAGCAGCGGATAATTCGGGATATCCGGGCGGAAATGCCCGCCGAATGCAAACGGAAAGTCTGTAGTGACCATCGTGCCGGTCTGGATAAAGCCGTTGCTGATGTCCGCATACCGGTTGATGATACCGGAATTGCGCAGCCGTTCCTCCGGCGTCGCGCCGCAGGCGGTAAGATAATAGCTGTCGCGCTGCTGTACCTTGAGCAGCTCGATCATCGCGCCGTAGGCATTGCTCTTGCCGCTGCCGCGTACGCCGACTGCTGTTACGATCATTTTACTCATTGCATTCACCTCTTATCCCCGCAGTGCATTACGGCAATCCACTAAGAAATCAAAGTTTTTCTCTTCAATATCGCTAAATTCCGCCCTTGCCTGTTCAAAGGTCATATCCGGATCTGGCGTATACCAATCCTGTGATTCAAAATATTCCTTATCCTCAGCCGAACCGATCTGACATCCATGTCGCGCATACATCTCATTGATGGCACGTTGAAGCTGTGCCACATCCATTCCTTCCACATCTTTATTTTTCAGTTCACGCTTATGGGATGGCAGGATGTAATTTGCGTCGTCGCCGCCGAAAAAGTCCGTTATGCCGGATACCCAATCCTTTGCACCGGTAAACCAGCCGGTCACGGTGTCCATCAGGCCGGTATCCGTCCCGTCGTCCTGCGGTACATCCGCAGGAGAATCTTCCGGCTGCGTCTGGGATATATTGTCCTCCGGCTGTGCGGGAGGCGCCCCATCCATGACAGTATCCGGTACCGTCCCACTATCGCCCAGCCAGCCAAGTGCCGCTGCATTTGCCCGATCGACATGGGACAGCACAGACAGCGGCCCGAGCAGCACTGCCGTGAGTATCACTGCACCCACGGCGCGCACCAGCGGCTTGCCCTCCCCCGGGCGGCGCACGGTGAACAACAGCGAGCCATCCTCCGCACGGTACGTGCGCACGCCGGTGAACCAACCGCCCGGCACCCGTGTCAGATCGCCCAGCTTTTCCTTTTCAAAAATGCCGCCGATATAGCCATATGCCCCGGGCGCCATTGTGACAAGATATTCCGTGCGCCCGCCGCGCGCCTTACGAATCCATGTCCGATACAGGCACAGCAGCAGCAATACGGCGGCGATCACAACTGCATATGTGGACAGCCATTTGCCCAGCCGGCTGATGCGCCCGCCGAGCAGGAACAGCAGCTCAAACAGCACAAGCGCCAGCAGCACGCCGCGCACAGCCTGAAAAAATTGTTTTCTCATAAAATCCCCCTTTCGGGATTGATACATAAATCTGACGCTCCAATGCCTCCTTTTGAAAGGAGATGGCTGCCCGAAGGGCAGACGGAGGATTGTTTCCAACTAGGTGGTTCGCCGCAGAGTCACTTCTGTGCCACTTAGCGTGCTACAATCCTCAGTCGCCTGCGGCGACAGTCCCGCTCCTGCTTCGCAGGGTATGCCACTGGCATACCGCGGCTTTCAAAAGGAGCCTAAGGGCGCATACTGTTTATCTGATGCACCACGGCTTTCCAAAGAAACCTAAGGATGGCCGCCGCTTACAGTGACATCGACAAAAATCGGCAATTTATGAGTTCAATATACGGAAATTTTTTCAGGCTGTCAATAGTATTTTACCTTCCCGCGGCGAAAAAAAGTGCCTGATCTGGCGAAAATATACCAAATCAGGCACGTATTCACAAAAAATTTACGGGCGTGTAATCATTTTGTTCCCTGATGCTTGAGCCTGCGGCTGATCTCATCGAGATGCGCCGATGCGTCGCTTTTCTCGATACAGGTCACATCGGTATAGACCGAGCTTTCTACCTCCTCGCCCTGATACAGCTTGACAGCGCACTGGATGCACTGCCGCCCCATCTCATAGGCGTCCTGCGCAAACGTCGCGTCGATCTCACCGACACGCACCAGCTCGGTCGTCTCCTGCATCCCGTCAAACGAGACGATATGGATGTCGCGTCCGGCCTCCGCAATGGCGCGCTGCGCGCCCACCGCCATGCTGTCATTCGTCGTGCACACGACATTGAGGTCGCCGTACTCTTCCAGCAGCTCCTCCATGCATGCGGCGGCCTCTTCCTCGGAGGAGTTGCATACCTCGACATCCAACACATGCGCGTTGCCGTCATGCAGCCCGTCCTCTATGCCATATTGCCGCAGCGTATGCGTCTTATCGCCCTCCGCACCGCGCAGGATGATTGCATTCGCATTTTCTGTTTCCTCGACCAGCTTGGCGGCATATGCCCCCTGCTGATATGCCGCGCTGTACTGATCTGTACCAATATAGCAGGCGCTGTCCTCAAAATCCATGCAGCTGTCCACAGAAATGACGATCTTCCCGTTTTCCACAGCGCGCTCCAGACCATCCGTCAGCGTTTCCTCGTCACTCGGCGCGATGGCAATGACATCCACTGCCATATTCGCCATCGTATTGAGCAAAGTGGCCTGCGCTGTACTGTCCGTTTCCGAATCGGGCGAAACGACCATGACCTGTACGCCAAGCGCGTCCGCCTCATCCTCTGCCCCTGCTTTTATGAGGGAAAAATACGGGTTATCTGTCGATTTCAGGATAATGCCGACATATGGCATATCCAGCGGTGCTGCGTATGGCTGCTCCTGTGTTTCCCCCTGCGTATCAGCGGCAGCATGCGGCTTGTTTTGCGTCTTATCCGCTGCATCGTCCGAGCCGCATGCGCACAGACCCAGCAGCAGGCACACCGCCAGCAATACCGAACACAGCTTCTTCATGCGGCACCTCCTTTTTCCCGGCAGCTTCATAATCACCATATTATAGCACCTTTGTGTTACCGCCGACAATTGGAGTTATACACAAAAAGAGGGCAGGCATTGCTGCCCACCCTCAAATTGCTCATACAATGACCGAACAAACGTGACGCTTACGCGCCCTTTCCGGCATTATTTCTGAAACTGCTTCACCAGTTCCGCTACCTTATCCATGCAGCCGCCACAGTGTGTGCTTGCGCCGGTAGCCTCCTGAACAGCTTCCAGAGTTGTGTGTCCTGCTTCGACAGCGGCCTTGATGTCGCCTACGGTGACATCGCCGCAGAAGCATACAGTCTCATTCAGATCCATCTTTATCACCTACTGATTAACCGAAGTAGCGCTCCAGCAGGCCCTTCAGTGCACGGCCATGGCGTGCCTCGTCCTTTGCCATCTCATGTACGGTGTCATGGATTGCATCCAGGCCGTTCTTCTTTGCACATGCAGCCAGATCGAACTTGCCCTGGGTTGCGCCGAACTCGCAGTCAACGCGCCATGCCAGATTGGACTTGGTGTCAGCCTTCATGTTCGGCTCCAGCGTCTCGCCCAGCAGCTCTGCGAACTTAGCAGCGTGCTCAGCTTCCTCATAAGCAGCCTTCTCCCAGTACAGGCCGATTTCCGGATAGCCCTCGCGATGTGCGATGCGTGCCATGCACAGATACATACCGACCTCAGAGCACTCGCCATTAAAGTTTGCCTTCAGCTGCTCCAGAATATACTCCTTGTCCTCTGCGGAGATTGCATCGTTGTTTGCTACAGTCTTCTCATAGATGCCCAGCTCATGCTCAGCAGCCAGCTTCATCTCGCCAACCTGCTCCTTGAAAGCGGAAGCCGGTGCCTTACATACCGGACAGACCTCCGGTGCTGCGTCGCCTTCATGAACGTAACCGCATACAGAACATACATACTTTGCCATAATAAGGTCCTCCTTAAAATTGAGATTGTTGTTATAGGCTCTCTGCCTTTGGCACAAACTGTGCCAGGGAAACGCCATATAACTGTTTTCTGATGTCTTGATTGATCGTACTAAAGATATGATGAAATGTGCATTCATTTTTTTGGATCACACGGCTGCAGTCAAATTCGCTGCTGAGGCAGTGATTGATCTCGATCGGGCCATCGATCTGCTCGATGATCTCCCCCAAAGAGATATCCTCTGCCGGACGGGCGATCACATAGCCGCCGCTGACGCCTTTATAGGATTCCGTCAGCCCCGCCTGTGTCAGCCGCCGCAGGATTTTTAATGCAAACCGCTGTGGAACACCGCTGTCATCTGATATCTGCTTGGCGCTGGTCTTTTCGCCCCGCGCTGCAAGACAATACATAATGCGGATCGCATAATCCGCTTCATGTGTGATGCGCATATTCCACCTCCGAACGCTTTATTTCATTGACTATAGTATATAGTTATCGCTATTTTTTGTCAAGTGAGAATCATTACTATTTTTATTTTGATCTGGCGAATTTTTAAATTTCTGACTTCTGCCACATGTCCTAAAATTTTTTCAAAAAAATATTGACATCCGCCGGAGATTCCTGTATAATATCTCATGTCGCTGAGAGATGCGATCGGAATACGGCAGTTTTGTTGTGTTCCATTCCCTCAATGCTCATACAACTCAACATGCGACTGTGGCGGAATAGGCAGACGCGCACGTTTGAGGGGCGTGTGGGCAACCGTGCCGGTTCAAGTCCGGCCAGTCGCACCAATATGCAGATGTGGCGGAATGGCAGACGCGCTAGCTTCAGGTGCTAGTGTTCGCAAGGACGTGGGGGTTCAAGTCCCCCCATCTGCACCATATCGAAGCATCATGCTTCGATATTCTTTTCTTTTAACTGCGGATTAAGCTGTAACAGCTCCGCCTCGGTTGTCTCCACCGTGTAAAAATAGGAGACATTCCATATAACGCTTGCAGATGTGGCGGAATGGCAGACGCGCTAGCTTCAGGTGCTAGTGCTCGCAAGGGCGTGGGGGTTCAAGTCCCCCCATCTGCACCACAGGGCATTTGTCCCTCTCGTAATCCCTATCCAATCGGATAGGGATTTTTTCATGTATGTCTGCGTTGTTGACATTTGTTCGCAAAGCGCGTATAATAAAAATGTGGAAACCAGACGGTTACCACAAGTTGATTGACTACATTTGAATCGAGAGTGGATAACTCTCAACTCATAGTGAGCCTATCTGTTGCAGCAGACGGCTCACTTTTTCTTTTTGTCAGACTTGGATTTCCAATATGTATAGACTGAGAAAGCGAGTCTAAGTACATTGGCAATCGCGCCGACAACAGAAAAAATTTCTATTGTATCTACCTCCCATCGAGAATTTCCCGCGAGAGCTATCTACACGCCTCCCATCCGCTTTCGCGAGATAACAGGCAACCGTCTTTTTACCGTCCCGATCTACAAAATTCAATACGAGATCGGTGGTTTCCACATCGCTACTGTATATATTTTTTGTAATCCCGTCAATAGGGATTTTTTTGCGTTGAAATTTCCTTTTGAAAGCCGCGGTGCGCCAGATTCACAACTACCTCCCTTAGGCTCCTTTTGAAAGGAGCTGGATTCGCCGGAGGCGAAGACTGAGGATTGTTACCATGTAAGCGTCTTAGATTTGACTTATTCGGAACCACCTAGAAACAATCCTCCGTCACGGCTATGCCGTGCCACCTCCTTTCAAAAGGAGGCTATGGGCAGAACCGGTAAATTCAGTGTGTCTACCTTTTAGTCTGCAATCCCCATCCAAAACCGGATCGGGATTTTCTTCTTGCTATCATTCATTTCCTTTGCTCTGCTGGAACCGATGTACAATGCGCAGCAATGCCCGCTCCGGTACCAGCCGCGCTGCCGCCGCGCCCAGCCGGACAGTCATGCCCGGAATGATGAACAGCTTACCGGCAAGCGTGCCTTCCACCGCCTGCTTTGCCACCTGTGCGCTGGTCAGCGCTTTCGCGGGATCGTGGGCTCCGGCGACTGCATTGAACTCCGTCGCCACCGGGCCGGGACACAGGCAGCTGATGGTGACGGCGCTGTCCGCTGTACGCAGCTCCTCCGCAATCGCTTCGCTCAGGCGCACCACATAATTCTTGGTCGCATAATAGGTCGACAGCAGCGGCCCCGGCAAGAAACCCGCGCTGGAAGCCACATTTAAAATACGTCCTTCGTCCTTCTCCATAAAATCGCGCAGGAACAGCTTGGTCAGAATATGCACCGCTTTGATATTGACATCGATCATTTCCATCTCGCGGTTGAGGTCTGTCTGGGCAAACGTACCATACAAGCCAAAGCCCGCCGCGTTGACCAGCAGTGAAACATCCTGCGTGCTTGCGCGTGCATACAGCCAGTGGCAATTCTCTTCTCTGGAAATGTCGCAGACATAAATACGGCACGGCGTCTGCAACTCCTTCGCCAGCTGCTCCAACCGGTCACGGCGGCGCGCCACCAACAGCAGCCGCCAGCCACGCGCACTCAGCTCACGTGCAATATCCTTTCCAATACCGGATGATGCGCCGGTTATCAACGCAGTTTTCATGCAG
Organism: Eubacteriales bacterium; assembly: GCA_030540435.1. GTDB lineage: Bacteria > Bacillota > Clostridia > Oscillospirales > Butyricicoccaceae > Butyricicoccus_A. The sequence continues at coordinate 3,426 of JAUNWG010000042.1, read as the reverse complement.
TCCTCCTCTGTACATTATATAAGGAAGCGCCCGGCTGTTTGGACAGCCAGACGCTTTTTTCATCCATATTACAGCGCAGCCAGCTTATCACATGCAGCTGTCAGGTCAGGCAGATCAACACCCTCCAGTGTACCTGCATCACATGCAGCAGCGAGCTTCGGATCGATCGGCAGCTTTGCCAGCACATCCAGATTGTGCGCCTTGGCGATCTCATCCACGTGGCTTTCGCCAAATACAGAGATCTTCTTGCCGCAATCCGGGCACTGGACATAGCTGTAGTTTTCAACAATGCCAAGGATCGGGATCTCCATTGTTTCTGCCATCTTGACCGCCTTGGTAACAACCTGCGATACCAGCTCCTGCGGGGAAGTCATGACAACAATGCCATCTACCGGCAGCGACTGGAATACCGTCAGCGGAACGTCGCCGGTTCCGGGCGGCATATCAACAAACATAAAGTCAATGTCCTTCCAGATGATATCCGTCCAGAACTGCTGTACCGCACCGGCAATGATCGGGCCGCGCCAGATGACCGGATCGTCCGGATTCTCCAGCAGCAGGTTGATGGAACAGACGTCGATGCCTGTCTTGGTCGCCATCGGGAACACGCCCTCTTCCGTTGCACCCAGCGTACCAGTGAGTCCAAAACCCTTCGGGATGGACGGTCCGGTAATATCTGCATCCAGAATACCGCAATGCGCGCCGCGGCGCTGCATGGCTACCGCCAGCAGGGACGTACACATGCTCTTGCCTACGCCGCCCTTGCCGCTGACAACACCGATCACCTTTTTGATGTTGGAAAGCGGATGCGGCGCTTTGAGCAGGGACTCCGGCTCACCGCAGCTTCCTCCACAGCTCTCACAATCGTGATTACAGCCCATTGTAGTCAACTCCTTTAAATTCCTACCTGAAAACCAGGTTTTTCGCGTTAATACTTGATATATCAAAATATTATAGCATATCCTGTCCATTTTTCAAGACTGATATAACAAACTGAGGGCAACAGCCACGTAATAAAGCCGCGGTATGCCAGATTTACCATATTTGTCCTTCGTCTTGCTTTAACCAACATCTCTCAACCAGAATAAAAAAGCGAGCCATCTGCTGTCAACAGATGGCTCACCAGGGTTTGAGAGCTGCCAGCTCTCGATTCAAATATAGTCAATCAAGAAGTGCTTATCGTCGATTTATCCAACGGACATCAGACGGCGCATAGACTGCCCATCATCACGCCGTCCGTCCCAGAAAACGCAACACCAACCTTGCGGGTTTGTGACAGAAAATCGCTTTGAACACGGTGCGGACAAACGGCTGGATAAAGAACATCTGCGTAAAATATGCAAACGGGAGATTAAAACACATCAGCTTGAGCCAGTTTGCCAGCAGGGTAAGCACATGGAAGCCCTCATAGTACGGATAATACAGCCATGCAGCAATAAAGCTCATCATCGGGCACATCAGACCGACCGTTGCGCAAATGATCGCACTTTCAAACAGTACCGGATGGGTCTCCCGCGGGTCAAATACCTTTGTTGCCAGCTTGAACGAGCACGGGCTGCCGATGAGCAGCTCCAGCGCATAAGCAAAGCAAAATTCAATGCCAACAACCGCCCAGATCGGGAGATATTGTCCAAACATATATACGCCGCCCTGCTGCCGGATCGCAGCCAATACGCTGCCCGCACCGGTCAGCTCACGCAGGGTGCTTCCATTTACGACATACAGGCTGTAAAACACATACGCATGTACTGTAACCAGTACTGTGATGAATGCAAAAACCATTCTCTGAAATTGATTCTTAGGCATTATACAAACTCCTTCACTATAAAAATATAGAATGGCGCAAAAAAAGACACATGTATTCGGCTATACTCTGATTATGGAATGTTACGTCCCGTAATCAGATTTACATACCCGAAAGGTAATACATGTGTCGTTTGCGTCTGATTTAATTTTCTATATTTTAGCACGGCCGATTTGCGCTGTCAAAGCGAAAAATGCAGAAAATCCCGCAGTTTTTCACGCGCTTTTGTGTGAATTTCTTACAATCTGCCGGTGCAGTGCAGCATACCGGAATGTCACTCTGCGTCGGAGCCTGTCGGCTCGATCTCCGCCGGCTGTCCGGTTTCCTCTGCCTGCGGCAGCGCCTGCTGTGCAGAAAGCCGTTCCTGCGGCAGCTCGCCAAGGTTCAGATTCAATGCACCCGGTACGATTTCTGCCTGTGAATAGGTAAAGCTGCCGCCAGCTTCCCCATCCAGCGACCATGACAGCGGTATTTCTGAAATCACCGTGATCTGTTTTGCACGACGGAAATAAATATTCGGGCAGTCTTCAAATTTCTGTGACATCAGGGCTGCAACGGTATTATTTAACGCGATCAGATTATTCGGCATCTGAATCAGGATCACTTCAAACAGGCCATCATCCAGCTGCACACCCGTCCTGCCGATATTTAAAATACCGCCGATGGAGGTCGAATTGGAGAACTGTCCGTAAATGAAATCATCTTCCAGCTCTTCCCCATCACAGGTTATCTTTAAATGATAGCTTTTGATCGAAGCCAGGGATTTGACCCCTTCCAAAATATATGCCGCGTGCCCCAAGGCATTTTTTAACGGCTGCGGCGTTCCATAGGAGACGTCTGTAAACATGCCAAACGCTGCGACATAGGTAAAATACCTGCCATTAAACCGCCCGATATCACATCGGAACGGTGTCCCGGCACAAAACTGCTCTGCTGCCTGCCGCATATCGCTGCTGATCCCCAGCGTATTGGCAAAATCATTGGTCGAACCCGCCGGGATATAGCCCAAAAGCGGACGGCGGCCCGCATCAAAAAACATCAGCCCGGTCACCGCTTCATTTAATGTGCCATCGCCGCCAACACATACAACAGCATCATAATATGGTGCAAATTCTGCAACATAATCACATGCATCGCCCTTTGCCTGTGTCGGGAATACCGTTACATGGTAATCATGTGTAAAAAAATAATCAATGAGCATGAACAGATTATCTCGTGCCCGGTTTTTCCCCGCTGTCGGATTGATAACCAGCATTAGTTTCTTTTCCTGTTCAGTAAGCATGTTCACGCCTCCCCGAGTAACACAAATACGAAAAACCTTACCCTATCATAATGCTTTTTTTCTCATTTTTCAATGAATTATGTGTTAAAATTATGCCAAGAGGATGCGCTTGCATTTTTATCCGTAATCAGGTATACTATAGTTGCTGCTCTGCATGGAGCAGTATGCCTTTTATCCCAATGTCTCTGTAGCTCAGTTGGATAGAGCGACCGCCTCCTAAGGTTGCGTTACAACGGCCACCTCAAAAAAAACTAAATAAGGGATTGCAGTTCGACTTTGATCGGGCTATAATCATATATCAGACACGTCCATATAGCTCAGCTGGATAGAGCACACGCCT
>JAUNWG010000041.1:3055-20270 GCA_030540435.1 Eubacteriales bacterium | reverse complement strand
GGACTCAGATTCCTTTACAGTCTCTTTTTCATCTGTCACAGACTCAGATTCACTCACAGTCTCTTTTTCACTTACTGCTGATGCAGACTCTTTGAAAGCGTTTGAATTATTCGCTGAAGTTTCTGTTTCTAATTCCTCTTCTAATTCTTCAAAGAGTTCTTCCTCCAGTATGGTTTCCCAATCAGCATCCCAATAGTCATCATCCAGGTTAAGTAAAGAGATTCCCGATGTATTAGCCAGCTGTGTGAGACGAACCAATGAATTCTCCGCTTCCTCCAAAGCCACTGTAACCAATTCCACCTGATCTGCAGTCAGATAATACTCGTTTTCTGTAATTAAAACCGCCAAATCATATACAGACAAGAATGCTTCGTAGCTTGTAGGTTCATAGATGTCCTCATAGTCGTCTGTTACTTTCTGCTCCAGCCGTTCAATCAGTGCAGAAAGTTCTTCCAGACTTTCCTCGTAATCAGGATCTCTTCCCTCCTCAAGAGCATTGATTGCATCTGTCAATTTCTTTAACAGATCGTCAATGTCTGTCTGAACAAGGGCGGAAGTATCTTCCAATGCCTCTTTTACTTCGTTTACGACATCATTTAAAGCCTCCAGAGACTCCTCTGTATAGTTTGCATCTTCATCTGCAAGCAGATTTTCTGCCTCCTCCAGCATCTTGCTCAACTCTTCCAGATCAAGATCCTCTTCCAACCCATCAATGGCTTCCGACAGTTGATTCAGGAAAGTATCTGCCTCTGACTGGAGCATTCTGGAAGTATCCTCTAATGCCTCCTTTACCTCGGCAATGACATCTGACAGGACTTTTTTAGAGCCTTCTGTGTAGTTCAACTCTGTATTAGCCAGAATTTCCTCTGCTTCATCCAGTTTTTGATTTAATGCAGTCAAATCAAGATCTCGTACCAGACCATCAATCTTGCTTTCCAGACGATTCTTGAGTGCGTCTGCTTCAGCCTGGCTCAGATCAGATGTATCAGCAATCGCTTTGTCTGCTTCTTCTGCCACAGTTCTCAATTCTTCTACCGAATCTGTCGTGTACAATTCAGAATCGTTTTCAAGAATCACCTCCGCCTGATCCCGGACTATCTTTAATGCCTCAATATCTGCCCGTTTTTCAAGCGTTTTTACCGCAGCTTCCACATCTGTCGTCATCTGATCGACCGCTTCCTGCTCAGCATCAACAGAATCGTTCAAAGCCTTCGCTTTTTCCAGAATATCCCTTACGGCCTTTACAGAAGATACCGTATACTGCTCTTCATTCTGCTGCAAATCGGCTTCTGCCGTTTCGATTGCCTGAACCAGTTTGGTCTTATCCGCACTGATAAGAACCACGTTTTCAAAATCCAGATCCAAATCTGCAGCAAAATCCTCATCTCCCAACTGCAGCGGTATCCGTTCCTCCGTATAATCCAGAGTAAAACGATATTGAATCGCATGGCCCTCACTGTCCGTCTTAACGATTTCTGCCTCAAGCCAGGTATCCGCATCTGAAGGATCAGCATAATTCAGGTACTCCATCCAACTGCTCTCACTGTATTCGGAATCAAGTTCCTGCGCAGTAAGCAGCACGGTCAGCTTCCCATCAGAAACCGTAATCGTAGCAGAATCAGCAAGATAGCCTGCAAACGAGGACTCCGTGGCGGCGCCACTCTGATTTACAGTCAAAGGAATGGTGTATTTTCCATCCTCCAATCCTATATACGGCACCAGGGCACTATATGCGATGTTCAGCTTATTGATGGCCATAGTAATCTTCACTGTCGTTGGCTTAGCCAGTGCCAGTACCGATTCGCCGTTCTCAATGGCAGCATACAGATTGTCAAGTGTGCCCTGTACATAAATGCCCTGACCATCTTCCCATACCTGACGCATCTCTTCGATCTTTAAGGTTAACTTCTCAACCGTACTTCCTGAAGTTACCAATCCCGCCTGTGCCGTCTTAAGTACCTCAAGCTGGGTCGTTACCTCTTCGCTTCCGGGTTCTTCCTTTGCAAGAATCGCTTCCGCATCGCTGATGGCTGATGCCAGTTTCGCATAGCTTTCTGTGGTGTAGTCACTGGCCCAGAGTGCCTTTACCTCTGTCACCTTGTCCTGAAGTGCCTGTATTTCTGCTTCCGTAGCGGCTGCACTCTTTACGGCATTTGCAAAGTCAAGGTCAAGATCTGCCGTGTAATCGGCATTTCCCAGCTGCAGCGGTATCTTCTCCTCTGTATAATCCAGCGTAAAGCGGTATTTCGTTGCATGGCTGTCGCTGTCTTTCTGAACTGCCTCCGCCTCAAGCCAGGTATCCGGATCTGATGGATCGGCATAGCTTAAGTATGACATCCACTCGCCGTCTTTTTCCTGCGCTGTAAGCAGCACGGTCATCTTCCCATCCGAAACGGTTACTGTTGCAGAATCGGCAACATAACCTGCAAACGTGGATTCCGTGGTAGAACCGCTCCGATATAAGGACAGCGGCATACTGTAACTTCCGTCCTCCAGGCCCACATACGGCACCAGAGCCTTATATGCGGTGTTCAGCTTATTAATTGCTGTAGTAATCTTTACTGTCGTTGGCTTAGCCAGTGCCAGTACCGATTCTCCGTTCTCAATGGCAGCATACAGATTGTCAAGTGTGCCCTGTACATAAATGCCCTGACCATCTTCCCATACCTGGCGCATCTCTTCGATCTTTAAGGTTAACTTCTCAACCGTATTTCCTGAAGTTACCAATCCATCCTGTGCCGTCTTAAGCACCTCAAGCTGGATCGTTACCTCTTCGCTTCCAGGCTCTTCCTTTGCAAGAATCGCTTCCGCATCGCTGATGGCTGATGCCAGCTTTGCATAGCTTTCCGTGGTGTAGTCACTGGCCCAGAGCGCCTTTACCTCTGTCACCTTGTCCTGAAGTGCCTGTATTTCTGCTTCCGTAGCGGCTGCACTCTTTACGGCATTTGCAAAGTCAAGGTCAAGATCTGCCGTGTAATCGGCATTTCCCAGCTGCAGCGGTATCTTCTCCTCTGTATAATCCAGCGTAAAGCGGTATTTCGTTGCATGGCTGTCGCTGTCTTTCTGAACTGCCTCCGCCTCAAGCCAGGTATCCGGATCTGATGGATCGGCATAGCTTAAGTATGACATCCACTCGCCGTCTTTTTCCTGCGCTGTAAGCAGCACGGTCATCTTCCCATCCGAAACGGTTACTGTTGCAGAATCGGCAACATAACCTGCAAACGTGGATTCCGTGGTAGAACCGCTCCGATATAAGGACAGCGGCATACTGTAACTTCCGTCCTCCAGGCCCACATACGGCACCAGAGCCTTATATGCGGTGTTCAGCTTATTGATGGCCATAGTAATCTTTACGGTTGACGGATTGGATGCGGCTGTGCTCTCGGCAGATTCGATAGCTGTATACAGATTGTCAAGTCCACTCTGTACATAAACGCCTTGGCCGTCTTCCCATACCTGGCGCATCTCTTCGATCTTTAAGGTTAACTTCTCAACCGTACTTCCTGAAGTTACCAATCCCGCCTGTGCCGTCTTAAGTACCTCAAGCTGGGTCGTTACCTCTTCGCTTCCGGGTTCTTCCTTTGCAAGAATCGCTTCCGCATCGCTGATGGCTGATGCCAGTTTCGCATAGCTTTCTGTGGTGTAGTCACTGGCCCAGAGTGCCTTTACCTCTGTCACCTTGTCCTGAAGTGCCTGTATTTCTGCTTCCGTAGCGGCTGCACTCTTTACGGCATTTGCAAAGTCAAGGTCAAGATCTGCCGTGTAATCGGCATTTCCCAGCTGCAGCGGTATCTTCTCCTCTGTATAATCCAGCGTAAAGCGGTATTTCGTTGCATGGCTGTCGCTGTCTTTCTGAACTGCCTCCGCCTCAAGCCAGGTATCCGGATCTGATGGATCGGCATAGCTTAAGTATGACATCCACTCGCCGTCTTTTTCCTGCGCTGTAAGCAGCACGGTCATCTTCCCATCCGAAACGGTTACTGTTGCAGAATCGGCAACATAACCTGCAAACGTGGATTCCGTGGTGGAGCCGCTCCGATATAAGGACAGCGGCATACTGTAACTTCCGTCCTCCAGACCCACATACGGCACCAGAGCCTTATATGCAGTGTTCAGCTTATTGACTGCCATAGTAATCTTTACGGTTGACGGATTGGATGCTGCTGTACTCTCTGCAGATTCGATGGCTGTATACAGATTGTCAAGTCCACTCTGTACATAAACGCCCTGACCGTCTTCCCATACCTGGCGCATCTCCTGAATCTTTAAGGTCAGCTTTTCAACCGTATTTCCTGCGGTTACCAGTCCGGCGATTGCCGCATCAATGGACTGAATCTGTGCATTGATTTTGTCATAAGAAGACTCATCAATTTCCAGAATTGCTTCCGCCATACTAATGGCCGCAGTCAAATTCGCATAGCTTTCTGCTGTATAATCACTGGCCCAAAGCGCTTTTGCTTCCGCAATTTTATCCCTCAGAGCCTGCTTATCCTCGTCAGTAGCGCTTCGTGTTTCCGCGGATTCAAATCCCAGATCCAGTTCCAGATAACTCAACCATGTCTTTTCCTGGGTTCTTACCCGCACAACAACTCGTTCTTCCGTATAAGGGATCGTAAATGTATAGGAAACCGGTAAATCCTCCTCATCTGTTTCTTTTTCAGACGCAATATACTCAATACCGTCATGAACATCCATAGATGTAAGATGATCTCCGGCATTTTCCTTCACCCACAATGTAACCGTCATATTATCATCGGCTACTTCAACCTGTGCGGAATCAAAAAAGTCGCTAAAGATGGATTCCGTCTCTGAATCCTGGTCATATACCCGCAGATCCGGAAGGGTATAGATTCCGTTACCCAGAAGTGCAGTGCTGCTATCTGCTGCTTTGCCATAAATTGCATCAAAAATAACTTTCGCCCGGCTATGAATCTCGTCCGCAGTCAGTTCACTGTAATCATCCGGCTTATTATCAACAGCATTCTTCAGAACACTATAATATGTATCGGATTCATCCAGGTCAGCGAGCAGTTCTTCTGCCTCCTCTAAGGCACCCTGAAGGGCAGACTTGTTATACCGCAGATCCGGCATTTCTGTTTCGCCAAATTCCTCCGTATCCATCAGACGAAGCAGCGCCAGCTGAGGCGCATTTTCATATCCCGGTTCAGAGGCACTGGACGAATCCATAATCGGTACCACAAAGCCAACCTTCCAGACACACTCATCTGTCAGCTGATAGGTGGCCTCCGGCTCCAAATGGAACAGAACTCCTTTCGGGGAGCGCATTGCAAACTGATCATGGACAAGGTCTCCATTATCATCCGATTGATAGCTTAACTCCTGAATCCTTGATCTGCTCAGATTCGTTCCCTTTTCATTGGTTACATAGGTGTAGCCCCGTGCTAAATATCCCGACAGATCTCCAACCCACACTTTTTCAAAAAGTGCGTACAGGTCGTAGCTCTTTTTTCCATCTTCTTCCGACACAATCAAAGTAGCGTAGTTATCGGTGATTGCCTGATTGGACATGGAGGCGTGATGGCTGCTGTTCATGGAACTACGCCCAATACTGGTTCTTACCCGATAGCTTCCGGGAGCAAGAGACTCCATCTTTTCCAAGCCCATGATGCTGCCGGAATCTACTACAGCTATGGTTGCATTGATCTTAGAAACAGAAGATGTGGTGTAGTACACGGCGTTCCGTTCCACACTGACGGAATCCTTTGACATTAAATCTGACATCGTCCCGTCTGTCGGAATGACACGGCAAATCGTATTTTCCGCGTCATATCCGTCCGGAAGCGCCGCCTCTATCGTCACCGGGTAAACCGGATTGATTTCATTTCCCGACGCATCCGTCAGGGAAATTCTTTTATAAAATACACTACTTCCGTCCTTTGAAAAGCGATAATCCGCTCTCACATCCGTAGCGGACATTTCTTCTGCGCTTACATCTACGCATGTAAAAACGGCGCCGTCCGGAATACTTCCTGCCGGCGTTGTCAAGGTCACTCCATTGGATGAAAGGACGGTGTTTTCATTGTCCGTTTCTGTTATATTTTGAGACAAACGCAAATAAGACAAATAGCAATATTGCCAATAGTCTCTTGTTTTTGCCGCCTCATTGTCTACCATATCCTGGGTCTGCATTTTGATATAGGCAATATCATACAGATCCTCAAATTCCAGCTCTATCTGCAGCTCCTCTGCAGAGCTGTCCGTAATCAGATTCTCTCCCCACTCAACGCCGTACCATTCCTGATGCAGACGTTCTTTTTCATCTTCAATCGTTTCCTCGCTGTATGAATGTTTTCTTTTCGCTGCAGCAAAATATACGATCGGATCTTCTTTGTTCTGTTTAAATGTAAAGACAGCTTTCATCCTGCCGTCGGAAGCCACGGTCACATCTGCCGAAGGCCCCAAAAGTCTGGAAAGCAGCAAAAGCGTCTCTTTATTATCATCTCGGGATCCCGCATTAACTCCGTCTGTCTTATTTAAAATAGCGCTTCCAAACCATGACCATCCCATTTGCGTCGTCCCTTCATCCAGGGTTAAGCTGGCCGGGATCTCCTCCATTTTGTCTGTATCCAAACGCAGTAAAACTTTCCCGGGAGCCATATGTCCAAGACTATTAGCATAAGCGACGATGATATCGCTGTTTAAATCTTCCATGGGAATCGTAATTTCCCCCACATCCATATCATTTTCCGCCAGATGGGGACTTATCTGGTAAAAATAGTGGTCAGCCTCCTCGGTGACGGTGAAGGAACCATATTCTGTATCCCATGTCTCCATTAGTTCATTATCAAAGAAGGTATCTGGCTTATTAAATGCGCCAAAGGGAGCATTTAGATAATATGGATAATCACTCTTATAGTTTTCGACCTCGCTCTCTTTTACAATCTGCACCATTTCCATGACGCTGAAGCCATTATACTGGAGCGTGACCTCATACCTGCTGTTTCCATTCTCCTTATATTCCCTGACCAGTGCCCTCTTGATTACGGATATACATCCACTGCTCTCCTCCGCATCCGTCACGAGTGAAGTCCATAAACCCAATGAACGATATGAAAGAATCGGTACAATGTAAGTTCGTTCGTCCGTATCGGAAGTTTCCTGCGCAGCCAAAGCGGTTAAAGGAGAAACGGAATTGCTTATAAGAAAAAAGCAAAGAAGAAAGCAAAACCACCGTTTCAGGAATCCTTTCATCCGATTCATTTTCTATCCCATTTCCTTTCAAAAGGGGAGGGGCCTGACTCCGCCGCGCACACGAAGCCAAGCCCCTCCCCTTATTATTATTTAGTTTTCGATTACCAGATACCAGCTGCCGTCAGTCAGAGCAGTTGTATGACCTGCAAAGTCAATGTAGATAGCTACCGGGATCAGTCCGGTGCTTGCTTCTGCTACATCAGAGTAGTCAAACCGGATGAAAGTATAAGATCCGTTTCCAGCTGTTCCAGTCTGAACCGGATATTCTCTTCCGCCCATTACAAGCTTGGTCAGCTCGCCGGTCTGGGTTCCCATGGAAACTTCCTGCGTATAAAGGATAACTGTATCGCCGTTCTTATCATAACCAGCGATGGTATTCTGTGCATGAGCCGGAGCTGCGTTTAAGTCGCCGTCAGCATTCATCTGATAGAAATAACCATCAGGCTGTGTATACTGAGGGTTAGACGGGGAAGCAAATGCAGTAAGAGTCAATGCTGCGGTTACGCAGAATGCGGTTGCTACAGAAACAACTTTTTTTAAAAATTTCATAACAATTTCCTCCTTGAATTAACAGAATTATTGATATTGTTTTCTATCTTAATCCAGCTAATGTGCGCCAGCCGGAATAAGCAGCTTTGTTTGCAACGGTATAAAACATTGTCTTACATCATTGCATTTTAAATTTTTTTATGATACTATTAGTTTGAATTATTGATATGCCTTATGGCTTCATCTATCTTAATCCATGGCACTGCAATGCCGGATTATCCGATGACGCTGCTGCCCCTTTCCCCTCCGGAGAGGGGCAGCAGCCGTTATACGGTCAGCACAAATTTTCTGCCGCCGGTTTCTATCATGGGAAGCCGAATTCCATATAATGTCTCCAGCAATTCGGGCGTTACGATTTCCCTCGGATTCCCTTCTGCTATGATTCTCCCGCCTTTCATCCCGACCAGAATATCTGCATACTCCATGGCCTGGTTGATATCGTGAAGAACCATAATAATCGTAATTCCATAATCCCGGTTCAGCGACCGAACCAGTTTTAAAATTTCAATCTGATATCGGACATCCAAAAAGGAAGTGGGCTCGTCCAAATACAGAATCGAAGTCTTCATAGCCAATGCCATGGCAATCCAGGCTCTCTGCCTCTGGCCGCCTGATAACTGAGACACCTGACGCTTCCGGTATTTTGTTACATTGGTCACATCCATGGCCCAGCGGATGGCTTCCTCATCCTCTTTTCCTCCAGCCGTCTGAAAAGCGTTCAAATATGGCGTTCTTCCATAGCCCACCAATGTCTCCACAGTCAGATCCGGCGGCGCCGTATTATTCTGATGGACGATCGCCACATTCCGGGCAAATTCTTTAAGTCCCATATCATCCGCATCATTTCCATACAGCAGGGTTTCCCCATCATCCGGAAAGAGATTTTTGGTCATCAGCTTAAACAGGGTACTCTTTCCGCAGCCATTGGCTCCCAGAAGTACGGTTATCTTTCCTTCCCACACATCCAGATCCAGGTGTTCAATAACATTGGTCACTCCATCATAAGAGAATGTAAGATTCCTGGCCTGCATAACTGCCAGAGGCTTTTCAGTATTCTGATGAGTTCCCTCAATATCTTCTTTATACGCCATAAGTCTTATCACTCCTTCGGATCAGGATAATTAACATCGGGCCGCCCACAATGGACAAAAGGATCGATGCGGAAATCTCATAGGGCGCTGCGATTGTCCGTCCCAAGGTATCTGCCAAAAGCATAAGAAACGCTCCTCCCAGCATGGAAAACGGGATTAATACTTTGTGCTGAGATCCTACCAAAATCCTTGCGATATGCGGCACAATCAGCCCAATAAAGGATACGACGCCCATCTCTGCTGTTGAAATACTGGCAAGTATGACCGCAATCAATGATACCAGGATACGGGTCATGGTCACATTAACGCCCAATCCCCTTGCGGTCTGATCGCTCAAAGACAGCAGATCACATTTATAAAACGCCATCAAAGCCAATACCAGGCCCAATACCACATAGCCTGTAATAATATATACGTCATCCCAGGTTTTCTGGGAGATATTGGCATTAGCAATGCTTGCCACGCCGCTTAAATTCCCTCCGGTCATGGAGTTAAACGCCTGTGTCAGTCCGGTGAATACCGCATTGACAGCCACGCCTACCAAAATAACGCGTAAAGGATTTAAACCATTCCTGAATGCCAGTAAATAAACCAATCCACAGGCTAGGATACCTCCTGCAAATGCCAGCAGAGGAGTTAAAAAATACAGATTGGGAAAAATTCCCGCAATCAAAACTGCGATAAAGCTGGCTCCCGAGCTGACTCCGATCACCCCCGGATCAGCAATAGGATTTTTCATACACGCCTGAAACAATACACCGGATACGGATAATGCCGCTCCGCCTAAAAGAGCAATGATGATTCGTGGGAAGCGCAGGTCATAAACCGTTGCCACATCCGGATCATAGGCTACGAACAGCCCGTCAAGCAGCTGCTTCATAGAAATGCTGATGCTTCCGGTATTGATGGCAACATAAATTGTCACAGCCAGTACAACAATCAGTACCAGGAAAGAGATTGCTGTCGGTTTTTTCTTCTCCGCCATGCTCATCATCCCTCCTCCCCATAAAGCATTGGCTGCAGTGTCCGAAGTGCCTCCGGGAAGTTAAATTTTGCGCTCATCCCGAACTGATCATAGGGGAGATCATAAACGCATTCATCCTCCACGGCCCGGAAATGCTTCCAGATATCGTTCGTCTGAAATTCATCATGGAACATCTGTACCACATCCTCCGGCATGGCGTGCGCAGCCCGCAGGATAATATCCGGATCCCTGCTTAACATATCCTCGGTATTTGCCGTAATAAAGTCTTTTTCTTCATCCTCGTAAACATTGGTCCCGCCTGCTAAGCGAACCAGGCTGCCTACATAACTCTGTCCAGTAGCCACCACATAGGAACCGGGCAGGCCCATCAAAATCAGCACCGTAGGACTTCCTTTATCGACATTTTCCTTGCTGTATTCATAATAAAACGCGGAAAACTCATCTAACATATCCTGGGCTTCCTGCTGGCGTCCGAACAGTTCGCCAAGCTCTTCCACTCCCTTATATAGGCCTTCCACACTTTCCAGGTTCAGGAAAATGCCATTTAATCCCGCCGTTTCTAGCTTCGGTGCCAAATCTGTCTGCAGAGATGCCGGCCCAATTACTACATCCGGATTTAAGGTTTTTACAACTTCCATATCCGGAGCCATGGCGGTCCCCACTCTGGTTACATCGTCATAACGAGATGGAATCTGTGATATTGATGAATCAGGTACTCCTACCAAATCAATATCAAGTCTCGCCATAATATCCACTGTAGCTGGACTCGTAGCTATAATACGAAGCGTATCCGCATCTGCCATAGCCGCCTGAGTTACGGATGTACCTCTCTGATCTACGCAGGCAGTCAGAAGCATCGCAGATGCAGCCAGAAGACTTATGTATTTCATTTTTCTTTTAAGCTTTTTCATATTCTGTCTCATTCTTGATTTCTCCGTTTTTCGATCTCATCCCGCCCAGAATTATTTGCTGCCTGTCCTGCTCCTCTATGAGCCAAAAGAACTGCTGCGGCAAGGCGAATTATCAAAATAACAGATATACCAAGAAGTACAAGCATTACGCTTTTGTTGGTATTTTTCGAACTATCTTTTTTAACTTCTACCCCAGCTGCAGAAGGTTTCGACAGATCTCCAACAGTAATCGTGATTCCCGTTGCAGCCTCAAGCATCGGCTCTGTCAATTTTCTGGCTTCTTTCATTGGAACAGCAGACAAATCATAAACCGTTTCCAAGTGATAGTCTTCGTTATCGTTTACCAGCTTGGAAGCTTTTTCGTTGTCTGTTCTGTCTGTATCGACAGTTCCAGGCTTAACAGGGATTCCGGTAACCGGGTCATCCGCGTTTCCACTTCCATTAACGGTACTGTTTTCGTCGCTTTGAACGTAGGAGTGGCTTTCGTTTTGTCTGTTGGACACCACATTCTCTCTTTCCTCTGGCTCCTGCAATTCTTCTTCACTACGCCAATCTGTTTCCAGCCCTTCATCTGCCGTATCCAGCTCCTCTTCTATTTCTGATTTCTCCGGCAGCTCCGTCTGGATACTTGTCACAAAATCCCCGCTGCCTGCCACCGGTCCGGATGCCTGAAAAAAGTAAACCACGTTTCTTCCCATAGGCTCAATATATGCTTTTCCGCGGAACACAGAATTCAGGCTCTGGATCGGTATCCGGTAATCCGTATATCCGTATTTATCATCCAGATTGCTGGCTCCGTCCACAGGAGCCTTGGTCTGCATTTTCTGATAGGAGCAGACGCTGTAGGATCCTCCGTTTCGTTCTTCAAAACTGACATCACTTACAAACTGGCTTAAATAGTATCGTACGGTCAAATACATATTTCCAGAAGCATCTACTTCTAAAAGTCCCTGGGGGCCACAAAGTTTTTGGGTCATGCCCTGCCCGATTGCCTCATTGTTTCCGGGATCTTCTATTTTTCCAGTTTCCGGGTCCGTATAGCTGGGAGTAACTGTCACCAGATAGGTTCCCGCATCCATCGCCCAGGTCTGGAATGTAGTGAAAAACGCAGCTAAAATTCCTAATGCCACCGTAATAAAACCAAGTAACAAATAATTTTCTGACTTTCTCAAATACCTGTTCATCTTTATCTCCGCCTACTGAATTCGTTTTGCCATTACAACAAGCCGGCCATCATCTTCACTATAATCACAGGTTGATAATGTCAAAAAATCGTTCCCGTATTTTAACTCAACATCGGTTTCATAAAGGGCAATATCCAGCATATTGCTGACTGCCAGTTCACAAGCCTCCTTCGAAGCATTCGTAAAGCCATACGGAAGCATATCCAAATCATTGCTCTGTGCGACTGCTGCAATCTCATAAATTCTGGTTTCGTAAAGCGTGTCAAACTGGATTGTCTTATGTGCTTCCCAGTAAGACTTCTTTTTATAGTTCAGCAAATCGGCAAACATAGAACCATTTTTCATATTATGGCCATAGATGATCAAATTGCCACCATATTCACTGGCATTGGAAGCAGCATCCATAAACAGCAGGCCATTATTGGACTCTTCCTTGTCAAAGCCGCGATGGCTGTAATACTCCGGGTCTTGAGGTGTCCACATAACCGGATAGTCAATTTTTGTTCCCTCAATGGTCAGCCAGCCGATAAAATCGGAGTTTTCAAGAAATAATTCCTGATATTGCGAAGAAATTTGTCTGCCATCTGATTTTTGTGTTGATTCATCCAGTTCGGCGATTGTTTCTGCCCGTGCTTTGATTTCACGAAGGTCTTCTATATCCTCCTCCGCTTTGCGTCCCTGAAAAAAATACATGGCCAGAAGCACTATACAGGCTGTTGCAACACAAGCACTTGCTGTTTTCACAATTCCTTTATATTTTCCCTGCTTCCATTCTTTTTGGAAACGCCTCATGCTTTTTTCAAAACTCATTTCCCTTTTCTCCTTAAATTCCTAAGCTGAACTTTTGTAAAGTCCGTTTTCTTTAAGTTAGTATACTCTAACTGTTTTTCCAAAAAAATCGAGTTATCATTTGCTAACCCCATCACTAGAACTATTTTATCCAACAAATGGAAACAAATCAAGACCAAAAAAATGTCGCACGAATGCGACATTTTTAAAAAATAAAGCTTTTTTTCATTTTTAGGCCCAAAAATGGCACTTTTTTGACGCATTGGCGCGACAAAACGGTGTCTTATTGAGATAAATAGTCATTTTCCTTTTAAACGGACCAGGCTCATCTGGGGGCTTTCCAGAGCTTAAATTCCAATAATCCGGCATTTTCGGGCATTGCAGCCTCTCCGGCCGTACAAGTCATAAAAACTCTCGCCATTCCCCTTACCGTCTTACAGTCCAGTTCATAGACGATCCGGAACGCGGAAATCGGAATCGATACAACGCCGTCTTCAATCTCCGCCTCACAGATGCATCCGTCCTCATCATATCTCAGAGAGGCCAGCATACCGGAATACCAGATTCCCAGAACAGACTGCTGGCGCATTTCCTTTATCTTTAAGCGTATGATTCCTGTCTCGCCTTCGATCTTTAAGACAGCAGGATATTCAAACGCATCATTCGCCATGGACAATTCCAAAATACTCTTTTCTGTCTGTTCCTTGTAAATTGCAAAATGCGCCTGATATTCCCCATCCGGAAAATATTGCTTCAGCTCACTGATTGCCTTTCCTCCATTCACACTGAACCAATTCGCTTCCGCCGGCTTACAAAACTGATCGCATTCTTTGCACATATGCCCTCCTTTGCACAGCAATGATATCACATTATCACTGCAATTAACCAATATTTCAAGAGCATCCCTTTCTGCCGTTTTTCGGCTGATTCCATTATGAATCAGCCACGACACCAGAAGTTCCTGATGCTGCGTAAACGTATCCATCCATTCCTTTCCAATCTGGGTAGGCTTATTATTCTGATCCAGATAGCCCATCGTCTGATAAGTACCCAGGGCCCTCGTTACCGTAGACCGATGAACCCCCAGTTCATCCGCGATCTCCGTGACTGAAGGCTTCCCTTTTGGATTTGTTTCCGCATTCCTGATTGCCGCTGACAAATATACTAATGACTTTTTAAATTCTTCCACACCTGTTCCCTTTACTTTCTTTCATTTACTGCCATGGATACCATCAGGCATGCGCTTAAGCAGGCCTTCGTACCTTTTTCATCCCTGAAAAATACCGAGAGATCCAACATTCCCTCCAGCATATGATAAGTACGCACATAAGAAAAGTTCATATCCGCGATCGGTATGACCAGTTGGTTTTTTTGTGCCTTTTTACAGCGCATTTTTCCTTCCCAATAGTAAACTGCTTCACTCAATATCCCATATTCGTTATTCCAGGTCAGGACAAGATTGCTTTTCAACGGTTCAATCATCATCCGCGCCTGACGTTCAAAGCATCGATTCAATTTACTGAAACCAATATATCCGCTTTCCCCCTGCTCCTTTTCTTTTTCCAGGAATTCAATCTGCGCCTTATAGATACCCGGGCACAGCCTCCCACTCAAATCCGAATTATTGAAAGACTCCTTGCTCGCATAGGTCGCTTCCAGCATACGGACATATTCATTCTGCATATAGATTTGCCAGATAACCTCCGGCTCCATGGCGTCCAGAAGGCGGTCCGCCTGAGCATCTCTTGCCGCAGCCGGTACATTCAGCTTCTTCATCCACCAAGTCAGTTCATTTTTCCAGAACATCTGCTCTTCATATGCTCGCTTCCCTTTTTCTGTCATACAGAGCGTATCTGCCTCAAGATATTCCCCGGTTACCAATTCTGACAGATAAGAACGAATCCTTTGGGGCTTTTCATTTATGTATTTCCGCAGCTTCTCCGCAGTCACCTTTGCTCCTTCAAACTCAGTTGCAATTACCTGGAGATACTTCCATTGCTGTCCGTGGAACGCCACACATACCTCTTTATGATCCTTCTTCATACACTTCTCCTCTTGTAATACAGTCAGGATTTA
The DNA here is from genome assembly GCA_030540435.1 of Eubacteriales bacterium. Lineage (GTDB taxonomy): Bacteria > Bacillota > Clostridia > Oscillospirales > Butyricicoccaceae > Butyricicoccus_A. The sequence continues at coordinate 5,473 of JAUNWG010000041.1, read as the reverse complement.
ATCCTTGATACAGATTATTTTCACCAAACGATCCCTTGGCTCCTCAGATATGTTTTTCCCTTTTAATTTCAGTATAATGATCATTTCCCCTACTGTAATTTCGTATTCCGGATACCGGAATTTTTCCATCGCGGATACTGGAAGTACGATCCGATTTTCCTCTGCTTTCTGCGTGTACATGGTTTCTCCATGCAAATAAGTGACTGCATAAAGCTCTTCTTTTGCATCTTTATCCAGGTAAAGCTCCAATTCCTCCTGCAGTTCTTGATTGACCGCCCAGTTTGCCTGCTTTGCAAAGTAGGTTCCGAGGTCGTGAAATTCGGTTATCGGCATATCGCTTCCCATGTCAAAAAAGCAATAATTCTCACCACAGACATGATCCATATCCTGTCCGCTTTCACATTTTTCAACGATGTCAAGAATACCGGCCGGATCAATCGTGCATAATGCCCTGTCGGCCAGCAATTCTTTTAAAGCAGGAGGGACTGCCAATCCTCCAAGCCTCCACAGCAATGCTTTCCACCATTGATTATGATTCCGGTAGGCAATCTGCCCCATTTCAGTCACACTATGGTCCAGATCACTAAGCAGGCCCCTTTCGGTTAAAGTGTTTATTGCATAGCTTACGGCCTCTGTACTCTTTCCAATCCGTTTAGCGATTTCTTTCACTTGCTGCATTCCCTGCGGCTTTAGACTGTACGCACACCGAAAGCAGCTCCATTCTTCTGCTTTAAAGATCACTTGGATATGCTCCACAAGCTTCTCCCCCTTCGTTTATCCCATTTAGCGGTTTGTCTATGCTAACTCATAGTCAAAAGACCGCAGGACGACACAATTTTTATTCTGCTGTCGCACCAGTGCCATTTTATCCGGCATCACAATTATTTTATACTACATATTATTTTAAAATTTCAAGTATAAATCACTGCAAACCGGCAGTATTGATATTTTTTCTCAAGTTCTTGTCGAGAAATGCGATCAACAACGCGCAGGACACCCTGATGCTCCCCATGGCTAAAGCCAGGGGGAGGAGCATCAGTCCCCTTGCATTGCAGCCTGATCAAGGAATGTATGGTGGATCTGGCAGATTTATCGTTTTTACAAATAATATTTTTTGCGCCAGCGGAGCTTACCCCTTGGCCACATACATAGTTAAAATGCCTATCGGCAAAGCGTATATATCCGGCTTCAGCCTTTCCTTATATGTATCCACATTGTCAGAGGACGCTCTCTATGACATGATCCCGATCCATCTCTTCCTGGGTAAGGCCGTAATATTCGTAACTTTCCAAAACATCATCCCATGTGACGTCATAATAAAGCCACTCCCCGTTTTCCGATTTTACACGGTTCCAGGCATGGAAGCCCCTGGCTCCGTCATCTGTTTCCGCAATGCCGACAATATATTCAGCCTCCAGCCCGGCATCACTGCACAGGTTATAGAACGCGGCCGCATATCCGTTACATGTGGACGTTCCATCAATCAAGCAGTCGTAAGGCCGGCTCCTGGTGTATGAGTAATCATATTCACAGCATCCAACCAGGTAGTCATGGAAGTACCGGACCTTTTCTTCCACTGTCTTTCCCTCCACTTTGGACACCAACCTCTCTACTTCCGCACGGTAAGCTTCTTCCTTCTGCCGGACAGTCCTCATGTCTGTATCCTGGCATTTTATCACCACCTGGCATATGTCCGCACCGGAACTATCATAATGCATCCAGTATTTCGGCTTAACGCAGTGGAGATAACCGATTTCCAGCTTCCTTATCCAGTTTTCATATTGCTTAACTGGGTAATATCCTCGCGTGCGGTAATACCCGTCCTCCGAAGCCAGGAAACCATTGCAGAGTTCCTGGAGCATAATCCGTTCATCATCCGTGGTCTCGCCTTCCTGGTATACCAGCTGTGCAACTCCAGAACCGCATTCAGAATCATACTTATAGCCTGCTGTGTACGTAATGCTGTATGCTGGTAATATAGCCATAACGGCCATGGAAACCATTACCGCAATGCCTGCCGTCGCTTTCGCATATTTTCCCGCTCTCTGTTTTCGGCTTTCTGAAATCTTTTTTGTTATAAAATCTAATTCGCTCATTGGATCTGTGCCGCGGACACCTCTTGCTTTCCAGCATATGTGTGGCGCACCGCCTCCCTTCTATATTTTTGCCTACAAAGAATTATTTGACAAGCAAAGTATGGATGATGGGAATAAAAAGCCCAGAGATTTGTCAGCCTGGTAGAATTCCGGTGCAATCCTGCACTATCCGTATGAGAGCAGGAGGGTACATCCACAAAAATAAGCGGACAGGCATCACAGGAGGATCCAGCGAGGTATACTATTATCAGCACCTTATACAAAGGGGGCAGCTTAACCTGGCGCTTCTGCGGTCTGTTCCTGTCCTCCGGCGTCACCTTAA
>JAUNWG010000041.1:0-2955 GCA_030540435.1 Eubacteriales bacterium | reverse complement strand
CCTGACACCAATTTCCGCTATCCGCTGCCTCTGGCTCCTCCCTCCGGCGTCACCTTAACCTGACACCAATTTCCGCTATCCGCTGCCTCTGGCTCCTCCCTCCGGCGTCACCTATTTCTCTTTCGTACTTGTTTTCTTAAAAAAGAAGCAAAATAGACAGCTATTCAGATGTACAAAAGATGTACGTCAAGAATAAAGGTACTGACTTTCGTAACGCCCGGAAAAATGTCCGCCGAAAAAAACAGAAATATGCGTGAATCTATACCTGAATCATGCATGGCGGTCAGGATTCTGAGCTGAATCATCCGGAAAAACCATCTTTCTTTCCCTATATCCGCTCTTTTATGCGGATTCCGCTGCCTGCTGTATATAAATGGCTAATGGGCACTACTGGATGCCGTCAGGCACTGATGCATGTTAGCGTATAGCCCGATATCGTCCTCTTCGGACAAGGAAATATGGATAAATACAGGTATTCGGCTTATTATCTGCGGATAAAAGAAAAAGAAAAGAGAAAAACCAGAAACAGCCATGTGGAAAAGCTGAAAAAGAAGAAGAAAAAGCAAAGAGGGCAGCTTTCATGTTCGGCTTTATGACTTTCAGTTTCTGCGGATAACGTTTTTTCTGCGTGTTCGTATGAGGCGGACGGGATCATGTGCGGATAAGCGTTTTGCGCATGACTAAGCAAACAAGGATTGCTTTAGCTGTGTGGCGGAGGTGAAAGAATCCGCAAAGAATCCGGCGAGAAATGAGATTTTGGTTCGGGCTTTAGATTCGGATTTCGTATTGGGATATACGGTGAAGTGAGGTGGTCGTGAAAGGCCGACCTAAATTGGACAGGCTGGTTTAAGAATTCGGAAAAAGCCAAGGCATAGTTTCGAATTTTGGTTTCTTTTTTTCTTTCAAAAAAAGAAAAGAAAGAGAAAAAGAAGAAAAGTTCAGCGCACGTACAACACTATGCGTCATTTCAGTACGTAATATGGTTTCCAAATGGTTTTGCGTCAATTCCATATATACGGATTCCTAAGCATGACGTTATGCGCCGTTTCAGTACGTAATATGGTTTCCAATTCCCAAGAAGATAATAAAATCCAGCTTCGTCCATGCGGCGCCCTCGCAAATATCAGAGGATATTATCCGCTACCCCGTGACCATACTTAAAATAGAATATGAGGATAAGGCATTGAGATAAGGTATCCGTAACCAATGCCTCCCCGTGTAACAGGAGGGCAACATGAAATACGATATGACAGCAATCAAATATCTGGAGCCGTCTTTTTTGCCGCTGGCAAAAAACCGGAAAAGCTATGTGTGTCCGGTATGCGGTTCCGGTACCGGGCAGAAAGGTTCCGGGATGACATCAAAGGATGGGGAATATTGGAAATGCTGGAGCTGCGGCCAGTCCTATAGTAAGGTGGAACTGTTCCGTATCCAGAATTCCCTGTCATACGAGGATGCTTGCATCGGGCTGCTCAGGCATTACGGCATTGTACCCACGCCGATCGGGGCAGATGCGAAACAGTCCCCTGTATGGCTGAGCAGGGAGCAGATGGAAGCTCTTGGATTCTTCCAGGGAGGGATGCAGATAGGAAATCCAGATGGGACACAGACGCTTTGTGATCTGACCAGTTTGTTTAACGAGGATCCTGCTGTCTATTACTCTCTGGTCATAGCCCGTGCAGATGAGATGATAGGGAAATACGAAACAATTTTTAACGCTTGCGGGAGCCGTAATTCTCCCAAGGCTGGTCTTATATATGACTATTTAGGGGAATTATTCGACGATTCTTCCTATCAGAAAATCAAACAGGAGCTGGTCCGGAAAGCTTCTATCTGTAAAAGCATAAGGGATCTGTATGCAAAACGGATCAAAGGCGTCTCCAAGTGAGGCGTCTTTTAAACTTTAACAAACAAAAAAGAAAGCCAAAGCGGACTTCCTTTCTACTATGTGCTTTGTGAACTACTCGGATACAAGTAACCGAGCTTCCTGTTTCAACCACCACCGCGTTGGCTGCGATGATACGCAACTCAACGTCTTACACAGTGTCCGCAGGCGTCAGGTTTGGGCTATTCCATCCCTACCGTAAGTATTTAGTTATGCAGACTGCTTCAATATTCGTAATCCTTCATCCAGAATATTCAGTGCTGCATTCTGGTCTCTATCCATATGATAACCACAATCTTATTAGCCACTCCCGTTACAACTTTATTATAGCACTTCAATAACCTCATTTTGGTTCATCCCCACAGAAATTCCATTTGCCAGGGAATGCTCATCACATAAGATATCAACCCGCAATCCTTGTCATTACTTACTTTTAGTCATCTCTTCCCCATACTCATATATGGGATATTGGTTCAGAATATAAATATCCATATTATAAATAACATCCGAATTTTCTCCTTGCATTCCAAATTCACATATACATTTGTCGAAGGAATACCGATATATTGTATATACTTCTTTGCCAGCATATGAATGCGTTTCATAAGAATCTCCATACTTTTCCACCATCTGGGAATATGTACTAAATGGTTGTAATCCTCTTGCTGTTTGCGGAATCTCAACCAAATCATCTAAACTATCTGAAGATATAAGTCTCAAGCGTACACATTCATCTTTAAAAAAATACATTTGAAACCATCCTGCTACCTCATAAAAAGAGTCATATTGGGTATTTTCTGAATCAGAAATTTTAAGTTCACTATAATTTAGACCAGCTTTATCTAATTTTGAAAAAATATCCTGCTTACTTTCATTTAACGAAATAGTTAAATCGCCCATAATAATAGAACAATCATTTTCTGTTTGTTCCGATTCAGAGAAATATCTACTAGCTTCTGATGTATAATCTCCTGAATCTGCTGATGTTCCTGTACTCTCTGAACTGATTTTCTTATCTATAAATTCTTCATTTTTATGAAACATCAAAAATAGTTTACAAAAACATTAAA
>JAUNWG010000135.1 GCA_030540435.1 Eubacteriales bacterium | reverse complement strand
CCGTGGCCTCCGGCGGCGGCACGGGCCGTACCCTGCATCCTGACAACATGGCCGCTGGCCCCGCTTCCTACGGCATGACCGATACCATGGGCCGTATGCACTCTGACGCCCAGTTCGCCGGTTCCTCCTCCGTCCCCGCTCACGTGGAAATGATGGGCTTCCTGGGCATGGGCAACAACCCCATGGTCGGCGCTACCGTTTCCGTGGCTGTGGCCGTTGCGGAGAGCCTGAAGTAAGAGGGGAAAAGCCCCATTTTTGAACTGAAATAGTTCAGATCTCACTTTTCGCAATAATACAATAAGGAAGCACATCCTTTCTGAGAAATCAGTGATGATGTGCTTCCTGTTTTTGCGTTTTGGAGGGTGTTCTTGGTGAAGAAAATGAGGATGTGCTTCCCAAGAGAGAAAACTTTCGTGGACGGTTTTGAGGAATATATACTGGACTGCAAAGCAAGGAATCTTCGGGAGGGGACAATCAACCACTATCGGGAATCTGTCAAGCAGATTTACAAGAGAATCCCGCCCGATACCCCTATTTCCTCCCTGAACCAGCAGACAATGAAGGATTTTTATATTGCTCTGCGGGATGCCCCCAATTTGAATGAGGTTTCTATGGGAACCTACGCAAGAGATTTGAAAACACTGATGCGGTTTTTTATGAAATGCGGGTATATTCCCCACTTTGAAATCCAACTGCCAAAAGCGGACAAAGCCCCCATTCAGAAAAGCCTCCAAATCCCTGCGAGACACAATTCTGTTCTTTCCAGCGTTGGCTTCAACAGTAGCAGACGGACGGCAATGTAGTATTTTCCGTAGTTCGCCATAGCGCCCCCTCAGTGGCGGGTTTTCTGTTAGTATAGCATAACACGGAAAAATTTAAAAGACAAACATCTATTCTACTAAGTAATGTAGCAAACAGTTTTACAATGTGATATCCTTTTCATCAAACTTTCACATCATTATACCAAGAAACCGCACACCTTCCAATGGGTTTTCACAAACAGAGAACAAAAAAGGTATCACCATTGTGCGGTGATACCTTTTGATGTTATGTTGTCGGCTCTTCAGCGGTAGAACTTGAGTCAACATTAGTTGTGCCAATCGGGCTACCATTGGCATTCAGGTAGACCCACTTGATGAAATAAGTTTTTCCAACAGCGTTGCCAATGTTGTAGATGTAATCTTCCAAGAGGGCCTGCGCTCGCTGCTGTGCGCCTGCCAGAAGTGCCTTGTCATTAGAAGCGATTTCTTCCAACTTAGTTTGGGCTGCACCAAAGGCGGCGATTTCATCATCTGCATCTATCGCTGCGGAGTCTTTGTCAACAATGAAGGAATCATCGCTAAGCGAAGCAGAATCCACTTTGCATCCAAGAACCTTTGCTTCTGGAATGGTAATGGTGATTTGAGTATCGGCAACTTCGATATTTACCAAAGAAACATCAATGCCCAGCTTGACAACGCCGCTGTATTCCACCCAAAAATGTTTGTCCTTCTTCCACCACAAGGTACCTTCAGCATCTTCCTCCGTGAACTTGGCAACGTTGTGGTAGTAGCATTCCATAACAGCCAATTCACAGATTGCTTTCATCTGAGAAACCTGCGGTTCCATGTTCTTCAGCTTTTCTTCAGCTTTGCCACAAGCAACACAGGAAAGAAGGGTAATCATTGCTAAGAATAGTGTGATTATCTTTTTCATGTTCACAACCCCCCTCCTTAGCTGATTTTCAGTTCGTACTCAGCATCCAACTGCTCAACAATCGGCTTCGTCAGAGCAGTAAGAATGTTAACGGCATTCTGCTTTGCAAGTTCATAGATTGCAGTTTGTTGTTCGCTTTCTGCCTGAACATCTGCTTCACAGGCTTTGAAAGCCTGTTGCGATACTGTGGAAGTGTTTGCTTTGTCATTGATAAAGATGAAATCCAAGGAGGAAATATCTACATTGATTTCTGTGATGTAGACATCAGGGATTATGATGGTGATTGTCTTGGCTTCGTTATCAACTGCAATTTCAACTTTCTCAAAGTCAATACCTGCCTCGACTCGTGCTTCATAGGAAGCGTAGTAGTCAACCTTTTCTGGCTTCTTTTCATTGTTTACAGTTGCGATGCCATTGTAGACAGCTGTAAAAGTGGATAGTTCGCTGACATTAATGATTTTCTCTAATGTTGCTACTGTGATAACCTCTGGTTCGTTCTCCTTGCTGTTGCTGGAACTGAAGAAGATGAACAAAACAACGCAGAGAACAACTGCAACAACTAAGACAACGGGAAGTAGCTGTATTTTTCCTAAACGTGGCAACTGCTTGGCTTTGAGTTGAGTTTCTGGCTGAGTGGGGACTTCTATTTTATCCATGTTCTTTTCTCCTTTCGGAAGGTCAATCCTCCTTCTCACAGAAGGAATTGTATATTTCGCGAAGTGATAACACCAGATAACTGTTCCTTGTAAGTGTACCATTTTTCGACATATTATGCAAGAAAAACAGGAAATCTTTCGACTTCCTGTTTCTGTTCACCTTTCCAAAAGTTCAATGTATTTGTAGACCGTTGTCCGACTCAAATCGCATACCCTTGCCAATTCCGAAACATTCAACTGTCCCTTTTTATAAGCGGGATAGTGGCGGAGGAAGATTGCGGGAATGCTGTCGGCGGTTATTTGCGGCCTGCCAATCTGCTTGCCCTTTGCCTTGGCGTTTGCCATACAGCATTATTCTGATGCCGCACCTTTGACAGCCTGATAAAACCCCTTTCGCTGCAGCTCCTGTCCGATCAAATCCAACAGCTTCTCCGAGGGGGCGGCGATGGTGTGGTAGTGGCAGTCATCGGTGAGAACCTTCAGGGGATTGTCATGGGATTTCATAAGCTTATCAAAGAAATCCTGGGCTTCCTGCTTTGTTTCGATCAACAGGTCAACCCTGATCTGACCATATAATTCATGCTCCACAACGACATCCAGAATCTTACCGCCCAATTCCAGAACGGTCAGGAATTCCTCCAGAACCTGTTCGGTGGTGTGCCGGACGAAGAAGACCCGCTTCGGCATGGACTCCGCCGCATCCTTCCGGCGGTAGAGATACCCCCGATTGGTGGAGAGAATATCGTGGTTTTCTGCCCGCATCAGGGCTATATCCTGGACAATGACCTGTCGGCTGACATGAAGACTGCCGGCCAGTGCGGCGCCGGATAGGGGCGTGCTTTGGGCTTTCAGCATCTTCAGAAGCTGATTTCTGCGTTCTTCGCCAGTCAAGGGGTGCACCTTCCTTCGTTTTCTTCTTTTTTATCACAATTCTCCGCTCCTGTCAAATAATTCTTGACAGTGGGAGAGAATTGACTATAATGTTGTAATGATAACTGACAAGACAGAAGAGAAGAGGAGAAGAAAATGTCAGACTTTCTGAAAAGGAAAAACATCGTTTTCTCGGCCAAGCGCTATGGAATCGATGCCATGGGTGCCATGGCCCAGGGGCTGTTTTGCTCCCTGCTCATTGGAACCATCGTCAAAACCCTGGGGCAGCAGCTGTCCATTCCGTTTTTGGTGGAGGTAGGCGGATACGCCGCCGCCATGAGCGGCCCGGCCATGGCGATTGCCATCGGCTATGCGCTCCAGGCACCGCCGTTGGTGCTGTTTTCTCTGGCGGCAGTGGGCTATGCCGCCAATAAGCTGGGTTCCACCACGCTGTCCGGCGCAGCCGGTGCGGGCGGCCCTTTGGCGGTGCTGCTGATTGCCATTTTGTCAGCAGAATGCGGCAAAGCGGTCTCCAAGGAGACAAAGGTGGATATTCTGGTAACGCCTCTTGTGACCATTTTGACAGGTGTGGCCCTGGCTGCTTTGATTGCCCCAGCCATCGGAAGCGCTGCATCCTCCGTGGGGGCGTTTGTGGAGTGGG
>JAUNWG010000006.1 GCA_030540435.1 Eubacteriales bacterium | reverse complement strand
GCTGCTTGAACAATTTTTACTTCAAAATATTGTCTAACTTTTTGGGGTCACTTCACCTGCTATCATGCTCTTTTTGTTATGTTTTATTGTGCTTCGATTCTGCTCCGGTTTATCGCATGCCCCAACTGGAGCAGCAGGTAGATACCGGTCATCAGATAGATGTCCATGCGGAGCGCCGTCCCGGTGCCCAACAGCTGTAAGATCCCCATGCCGGATGTCTCCAGCATACTCCAGACAGCCATGCCGCCCATCTGCATGAGCGCCAGATATACTGCCACACCTGCGGATGCAAAGAACCGCGCTGCCGGTCGTTTCGCTGCATACAGAAAACCGCCCATGCTGTAAAACGCCGTCATAACGGCAATGATGAGCAGCAGCGTATAGCTGTAATCTGAAAGCACCGGATTCCCGCTGTTTTGATGGTAGACCATAATGAGGTCAAGGCAACACCAGAACATCGGTATTGTGGTGAGCAGTCCCGTGCGCTTGCCAGCCGGCTTTTTGCCGCGCTGCCACACCGACAGCACGATGACACACATACCCGCCGCAAAGCTCAGCACCCATACCAGCGCTGTCGCGCCGGTAATCAACGGGCTGGGCATGATGATCTCATTGCCCTCAAACAGGTACTGCTCTGCAAGCTGGTCCGGCAGCCAAAGGATGCCCTGCACAGAAAATACCGCCATGCCGATGCCGCACAGCAGGCACAAAATGCCGCTCCACGGCATACCGCCAAACAGCTGCTCAAAGCTCTTTTCCGCACACGGCTGAAACCATGTACGCGACAGCACTGCCGCCACAATGACCACGATGGCCGTCAGCGCCACCAGCAGCATTGCCGGAAGATACCCTTCCTTCGGAAGCCCCGTTTCGGCTTCATAGCCATACAGCAGGCAGGTGCAGCGCAACGCTGCGCCGCACAGACCTGCCACAAGAATAAAGATCAGATAGAAATTGCGTTTCATGATATTCTGTTCGCCTTATTTCTGATTTCTGCCGCAGCATTTTTTGTATTTCTTGCCGCTGCCGCAGGGGCACGGATCATTCCGCCCCGGCTTCTTTACCGCGCGCTGCGGGGTCTTGGCGGTGGTGCCGTCGCCCGACGTACCCCATTCCTCAGCGACCTTCTGCCGCTGCGGCGGCTGCTGTACGCGCACACGTGCGGTATACATCATGCGGACGGTGTCCTCACGGATGAACGCGATCATCGTGTCGAACATATTGGAGCCTTCCTTCTTATATTCGACAACAGGGTCATGCTGACCAAAGGCACGCAGGCGGATGCCGTTGCGCAGCTCGGTCATTGCGTCGATATGCTCCATCCACTTTTCATCTACGTTGCGCAGCAGGATCACGCGCTCCAGCTCACGCATAACATTCGGCGTCAGTGCCTGCTCCTTCTCCTCATAGATCGCATGGGCGATCTCACAGATCTCATCTGTCAGCGCCTCCGGCTGCAGGTCATTCAGCTCGTCGTTGGTGAATACCAGATCGTCCTCCTGCAGGAACATGCCAAGGAAATGATGCTTGATTGTTTCAATATCCTCCTGCTCGACATACGACTTTTCGCCCAATACGCCGCGCACGGTGGTATCTACCACACTGTCCACCATGTTCAGGATGGATTCCTTGAGGTCACGTCCGTCCAGCACATCCTGACGCTGCCCATAGATGACCTCACGCTGGGTGTTGAGCACATCGTCGTACTGCAGGACATTTTTACGGATCGCAAAGTTGCGGGACTCGACCTTCTTCTGTGCGCTTTCGATCGCGCCGGACAGCATCTTCTGGTCGATCGGCGTATCGTCGTCCATGCCCATCCGGTCGAGCATACCCATGACACGGTCTGAACCAAACAGGCGCATCAGGTCGTCTTCCATCGAAATGTAGAAGTTGGATTCGCCCGGGTCGCCCTGACGACCGGCACGGCCGCGCAGCTGATTGTCGATACGACGGGATTCGTGACGCTCGGTACCGAGGATGCACAGACCACCTGCCGCACGGACAAGCTCCGCATCCGCATCGGTCTGCTGCTTGAACTGCTTATAATGGCGCTGGAATTCCTCGCGCGCCTGCAAAATCTCCGGATTGTCCGTTTCCGCAAAGCCGTTCGCCTCGTTGATGATCTCCTCCTCGAAGCCTGCCTTGCGCATGGCGCTGATCGCCATATATTCCGGGTTGCCGCCCAGCACGATATCCGTACCACGGCCCGCCATGTTGGTCGCAATCGTAACTGCGCCAAGGCGGCCTGCCTGCGCAACGATCTCCGCTTCCTTCTCATGGAACTTCGCGTTCAGCACATTATGCGGGATGCCCTCGCGCTTGAGCAGCTTGGACAGCACCTCACTCTTATCGATAGAAACCGTACCGACCAGAATTGGCTGGTTCTTTTCGTGGCATTCCTTGATCTTCTGAATGACCGCACGGAACTTGCCTGCCTCAGAGCGGTAAACGCAATCCACGTTGTCCACGCGGATAACCGGGCGGTTGGTCGGGATCTCGATAACGTCCAGCTTGTAGATCTCGCGGAATTCATCTTCCTCGGTCAGCGCCGTACCGGTCATACCAGACAGCTTGCCGTACATACGGAAATAGTTCTGGAATGTGATGGTCGCCAGCGTCTTGCTCTCGCGCTGTACCTGTACGTGCTCCTTTGCCTCGATTGCCTGATGCAGGCCCTCGTTGTAGCGGCGTCCAAACATCAGACGGCCGGTAAACTCGTCGACAATGATGATCTCATTGTCACGGACAACATAATCGACATCGCGCTGCATGATGCCATGCGCACGGATCGCCTGATTGATATGGTGTGCCAGCGTTGCGTTATCCGGGTCGGACAGGTTTGCAACATTAAAATACTGCTCCGCCTTCTTCTGACCGTTTGCGGAAAGGGTCGCGGTCTTTGCCTTCTCATCGACAACATAATCCGCGTTGATCTGCTCCAAAATCTGGCGGTCTTCGTCGGTCAGCGGCTTTGCCTTATCCGGGTTTGCCTTGCGCTCTTCTTCCTCGCGGCACAGACGCTTGCCTTCCTCCTCGACGTCGATCTTGTCGTCGGTCTCCTTGATGCGATAGCACTTCAGACGGCACGCAAAGTTCTCCGCCTGCTGGTACAGGTCGGTAGATTTGTCACCCTTACCGGAAATGATAAGCGGGGTGCGCGCCTCGTCGATCAGGATGGAGTCCACCTCATCGACGACCGCAAAGGCATGTCCACGCTGTACCATATTCTGCTTATAAATCGCCATGTTGTCGCGCAGGTAATCAAAGCCAAATTCATTGTTTGTGCCATATGTGATATCCGCTTCGTACATCGGCTTGCGCTGGTCCGGCTGAATATCATGAATGACCAGACCGACTGTCAGACCAAGGAAGCGGTAAACCTTACCCATCCATTCGCTGTCGCGCTTTGCAAGGTAATCGTTGACGGTAACGATGTGTACGCCTTTTCCTGTCAATGCATTCAAATAAGCCGGCAGCGTTGCCACCAGCGTCTTACCTTCACCAGTCTTCATCTCAGCGATACGTCCCTGATGCAGGACAATGCCGCCGATAACCTGCACGCGGTAATGCCGCATACCCAATACGCGCCATGCAGCCTCGCGCATGGTTGCAAACGCCTCCGGCAGCAGATCGTCCAGCGATTCGCCGTCCTGATAGCGCTTTTTAAATTCATCTGTTTTTGCGCGCAGCTGTGCGTCCGTGAGCTTTTTGTATTCGTCCTCCAGCGCATCTACCTTATCTGCGATGGGGCGGATCTTTTTCAGCTCATGGTCACTGTGCGTGCCAAAAATCTTGTCTAAAAAACGAGCCATTCGTAAAAGTTCCTCTCTAACATTTGATGCCGGCAGCAGCCAGTCTGCACTGCCGTTAGTCATTCACTCTGCATTATAGCACAAATCACATGCAAGAAAAACTAATTTTTTGTGAATTCACCGCTTTTTCTCCATTTCGTCAAAAAAATCTTTACTTCTACGATGGATTTTACTATAATATTAAGTTGAATAATCATAAATAAAATACATCAATCTGTAATTGCGAGGAGAGTTTAGCTTTGGCACTCATTGAATTTGAAGAATACAAACAGAAATTAACTGCCCTCCAGCCCGCGATCGAAGAGCTTGGACAGGCGTATGACCTGGAGCACGCCGCAGAAGAAGTCGAAGAGCTGGAAAACCGCGCAAGTGAGCCGGGCTTCTGGGATGATATGGAAAAGTCGCAGAAGATCCTGCAGCGCACCAAGGCGCTGAAAGACAAAATAGAGGGCTATCGCCACCTGTGCGCCCAGCACGAGGACCTGCTGACTCTGTGTGAGCTGGCGATCGAAATGGAGGATGAATCCATGCTGGACGAGCTGAAGGAGGGCTTTGACGCGCTGTCAGACGAGCTTGACCGCCGCAAGCTGGCAACCCTGCTGCTCGGTGAATATGACGCCAACAATGCCATTCTGTCGTTCCATGCAGGCGCTGGCGGAACAGAGGCGCAGGACTGGTGCGAGATGCTGTACCGCATGTATACCCGCTGGACAGAGCGTCACGGCTACACCTATAAAATCCTCGATTACCTCGAGGGCGACGACGCCGGCCTGAAATCTGCGTCCATCCTGATCGAGGGTGAAAACGCATACGGCTTCCTCAAGAGCGAGTCCGGCGTACACCGCCTGGTCCGCATTTCCCCGTTTGATTCGTCGGGACGCCGCCACACCTCATTCTCCGCGGTCGAAGTCATGCCGGAAATCGACGATGACACCGAAGTGGATATCCGTCCGGAGGATATCGACATGCAGGTCTACCGCTCCTCCGGCGCGGGCGGCCAGCACATCAACAAGACCTCGTCTGCCGTGCGCCTGACTCACAAGCCAACCGGCATTGTGGTAAGCTGCCAGACCGAACGCAGCCAGTTCCAGAACCGCGACAACTGTATGAAAATGCTGCGCGCAAAGCTGGTAGAGATCAAGGAACGCGAGCATCTGGATAAGATTTCCGACATCAAGGGCGACCAGAAAAAGATCGAATGGGGCAGCCAGATCCGCTCCTATGTCTTTATGCCGTACACGCTGGCAAAGGATACCCGCACCGCCTATGAAAACAGCAACATCGACGCGGTCATGGATGGCGATATCGACGGCTTCATCAACGCTTACCTGACGGCACAGGCGACCGGCGAGCTGGCAGCGAAGTGACGCCTATGAAAAAGAGAACCGCGATCATTTTGCTTGTATGCGCCACAGTCATTATCATCTGCGCCATCGCAGGCATCAGCAGACGGAACGCGCAGCAAGCGGAGCAGCTGCAGCAGGCTGCACAGGCACAGCAGGCGGAACAGCCTACAAAAGACCAGCTCCAGCAGGATATGGATGATTATTGTGCACGTCTGGCAGTGACCTTTGATTCCCTGCTCGACATGCAGACCAACGCTGCCGGACAGATGGAAGAGCGCCGCGCTGCCGGCGCATCCGACCGTGAGATCCTGTCGGATTTCATCACGTCCATCGGCGATTCGATCCAGCAGCTTGCGGATGTGGAAGCACCGGAAACCCTTTCGGGTGCACATCAGCATTTTGCCAATGCGGCAGATTCCTACGCTGACGCAGCAGAAGATCTTACCGACCTGCTGGACAGCGGCGACCTCAGCAGCCTGAACGCAAAGCTCAAGCTGGCTAAGCTGGCGCCCACCGCACTGGATGCCCTTGACGAAGTCAAGGCCGGTATCCAGGAGCTGGAGGACAGCGGTGCAGATGTACCGGAAAGCGCAAAACAGCTGGCGGAAAGCCTGGATACCCTCGTCGATGCCGGTATCAAGCAGGCTATGTCCGGCGGCAACTGACATTTAATTTTTTAAAAAAGCCATGCCTCTGACTGGATTTTCCAATCAGAGGCATTTCCCTTCTATCATGCGCGTTATATACAAATATATCACACTATTTTTAGCACAATTAAACATGTTTCAAACAAGAATTTATGTCAATTGACCAAATTATGCAGTTTCTACATGTGCAATTCGTATCATCACTTTTTCTTGTGAAATCTACCTATTGAAAAGATAGGCAATTTATGGGAAACTCATTTTGCACCAAAAAGTACACCACAAGGTGCTTATCATATATTTTTTCTTCACGAGGAGAAGATGATTCCTATGACTACTACCACTTATAATTTCATCGCACCGGCCACCGGCAAGTGTGTGCCGATCGAAGCATCCCATGACATTGATCTGAGCCGAGGTATGCTGGGCAACGGCGTTACAATTATCCCGACCGAG
This sequence comes from Eubacteriales bacterium, assembly GCA_030540435.1. GTDB lineage: Bacteria > Bacillota > Clostridia > Oscillospirales > Butyricicoccaceae > Butyricicoccus_A. Next base: position 54,368 of record JAUNWG010000006.1, on the reverse strand, counting down.
GACACCGTTACCGCTCCGTTTGACTGCATGGTCACTTCTGTTTCTCCGTCGCATCACGCGGTCGTTATTCTGGATACCGCCCATGATGTCGAATTGATGCTGTGTGCAGATACCGGCATTTCTACCGACGCTGCGTGCACATTCTTTGTCCAGCCGGGCAATGTTGTAAAGCAGGGCGCACCGCTGTTCTCCTGTAATATCCAGGACATTCAGGCGCGCGGCGGTCACGTTGAATTATCCTGTATCCTGACCAACCTGCCGGCTGAAGATGTCAGCGTGATGAGCGGCGACGTTATCAGCGGAAAATCGCGCATCATGTCCTGTGAATGCATCGGCTGATTTCCCATAAAACTGTATAAAACCCTCGCTTTCTGATTACGATAAAAGCACGCCATGGCAATGTGGCGTGCTTTTTCCATGCTTCAAAAAGGGAGGTTTTTTCATGATAGCTGACCGCACCAAATATCTGGTGATCGGCGCATGTGCCGGGGCGGCAAACGGCTTTTTCGGCTCCGGCGGCGGATTATTTCTCGTTCCATTGTTTACCGGCTGGCTCGGTATGCAGCAGAAAAATGCATTTGCAACCTCTGTTGCCGTGATTTTCCCGCTTTCCGCTGTCAGCGCTCTGGTTTATTTCTGGAAGGGCGGCATCCTGCTGTCGGACGCAATGCCCTATCTGCTGGGCGGTGCAGTCGGCGGCTTGCTGTCCGGTATCGTATTTTCCAAGGTTTCTGTCCCGTTGCTGCGCAAGGCTTTTGCCCTGCTGCTCCTGTGGGGCGGTATCCGCGCGGTACTGCTGCTATGAGCGGCTTTCTCGTCGGCGCAGTCACCGGTGTTCTGTCCGGGTTTGGGATCGGCGGCGGCTCCCTGCTCATCCTATGGCTCACCATGATGGAAGGCACTGCGCAATATACTGCCGCCGGAATCAATTTATTGTACTTCCTATGCTGCGCCCCCGCCGCTCTGATCTCGCATATCCGGCATCATCTGGTGGACAAGCGCGCCGCGATCTGGTGCGCTGTCGCTGGATGTATCACTTCGCCGCTGGCTTCGTTTGCTGCCGGTGCAATCCCGATGGACTGGCTCCGGCGGCTGTTCGGCGTGCTGCTGCTCATACTGGGCGTAAAGGAGCTGTTTGCCAAGCGGAAGTGATTGCTCCACCATTTTTATTCGAAAAAAGAAAGCGTTCATTGACAGAATAGATAATGTACGTTATAATGTACACATAGGATGTGGAGGTGATTAACATGATTAACACAAATGCCACCAATTTTCGGAAAAACATGTTTCATATGCTGGAGCAAACGATCAAATATAATGAACCGGTAAACATCAGCACAAAAGATGGAAACGCTGTAGTCATCAGCGAAGAGGATTATAACGGCTTGATGGAGACCCTATATCTCTGCTCTATTCCAAATATGCGGGATACGATTCGAGAAGGCATCCAAACACCTGCTTCCGCGTGCGTACCAGAAGATGGGGTAGAATGGTAATGTACTCCATCGTGTATTTTAAGAAAGCATTAAAAGATATCTCAAAGCTAAAATCCGCTAAATTAGATAAAAAAGCAAAGGCATTGATTGATCTTCTTCGTGAAGATCCGTATCAAAATCCGCCGCCGTATGAAAAGCTGGTCGGAGATTTACAGGGAGCATATTCACGCAGAATAAACATCCAGCATCGGCTCGTTTATGCGGTTGAAGAACAAACCAAGACGGTAAAAATCATCAGCATGTGGTCACATTATGAATTTTAATTTTTCAACAGAATATAGCAAAAAGCCGCTGAATGGATCATTCCAAACAGCGGCTTTTGTTACTTGTCCGATTTTATGAACGGGCAGACCAACACGAATCGTCAGCTATCCAGTGTGGTATTCACCCCGACAAGCCGAAATCTATCGAAATTTCTCTAACCGCAACAGCCCCTCGGCATCCGGTTCTTTGATTCCGTTTTTATAGTCATATCCCATCTTTCTATAAAACGGCGTCCCTGTAATGGAGGCCGGTATCTCAACCCTTTTTGCCCTTAAAAAATATTCATCTCGTTCAAGCGTTTGTATTATCTCTGTTCCAATGCCCTTCCCTTGGTATGAAGGCAGAACAAAAATAGTGAACAGACTGCTTTCATCTTCTTTCCCCCAGTATGGGCCGATCGCGCCGCATCCCACAATCTTATCGTTATCGCACACAACATAAAAATGCGTCCAACTCGCCCGCTCCAATATATTTTCAGGCTGCAAACTGGCTACTTCCTTTTCAATATATTCTGAAGTGTAGTCCTTTGCATTGGTTGTCCTGAGTGTCGTCGCAATCAATATAGAAACTTCTTCTGCGTCTTTGACTTGAAATCTTCGTATATGCATCGTGATAATTCCTTCCGAAATTCCCGGTTATAATGTCTATTATAAAAGCTTATATGATATGCGCAATATGGGAAAAGCCCACCGTAATTCCGTGAAAATTACGGTGGGCTTATGGTGGAGACGAGGGGAGTCGAACCCCTGTCCGAAAGTACTTCCTCAAGGACTTCTCCGGGCGCAGTCATTTTATTAAAATTCCCGCTGCTGCACGCCAAATGACAGGCTTACAGGGTTGGTAGCTTCATCATTCATGGGCGGGGCAAAGCTTACCCGCCGCACGTTCACCGCTAAATGACGCTCTGTCCCGAGCCGCGATACTCTCAGGCAGAACGGGCTCGCCTAATTAGGCAGCCTGTAAAGAATAATTGTCGTTGTTTAATTTATAAACAAGTTGAGGCTTTTAACGCAGCGTCCTCACTGCGGCCCGCTATCCCGGATTCCGCACCCCCGTCGAAACCGGTACGTCCCCGTATTCGCTAAATTGACAATGAAAGAGCAATAAATGTTATCGGCGCGATTTCAGCGTGCGCTCGATCTCGCGCTTCGCATCACGCTTGGCAGCAGCTTCGCGTTTATCATAGAGCTTTTTGCCCTTGCATAAACCAAGCTCGACCTTGACCCGTGCATTTTTAAAGTACAGCGACAACGGGATGAGCGCATACCCATCCTGCTTCTGTTTGCCGTACAGCATCATGATCTCCTTTTTATGCATCAGCAGTTTGCGTTCGCGCAGCGGATCCTTATTAAAGATATTGCCCTTTTCATACGGGCTGATATGCATGCCTTTGATAAAAATTTCACCATCGCGAAAAATGCAATAGGAGTCCTTTAAGCTCACGGTACCTTGCCGGATGGATTTGACCTCCGTGCCATACAGCTCAATACCGCACTCATAAGCCTGCTCGATAAAATAATCGTGTCTGGCTTTTTTGTTGGCGGTGATTTGCTTGGTGCCTTGTTTATTTACAGCCATGACCACAATCATCCTTTCGTTTCAGTATCTTATATCATATCCGGCTTAAAAGCGAAAGTCAAGCAGAAAATTCTGAAAAAGCAGGAATACGATGTAAAATAAAAAATGTTCCATCTGCGCAGCAGCAAATCAAGTAGAAATTCGAGAGATTTGGCCGGAAACTCTTGTACTTATTCTGTAAACATTTTATAATATAGATATACGCTATCATGATACGCAGCTGTAAAACCGCTGTAATTAACATTGGCCTAGGGACGTATCTGAAGAGTCAAAAATTTTGACTATTTCTGCAAATATGGGCGGCTTCATCGTTACAATCACTTGAAATCCGAAAGGATTCCTGCGTGAATTTTCGAGCCGCAGCGAGTTATGCAAAACACTTCACGTAGTGAACTGTGCGCAGCACAGATATTTACAGCAAGCGTCAGCGCAGCTGGAAACGTTTTGTTTTGCCTTGCATCCACCTCGTCTTTGCGAAATATTTGTCATTTTCTTGGTTTCAGATAACGCCAGATAGGAATTGGAGGGCTGATATTTATGAAAATATTGGTATTGGGATCAATTAACATTGATTATAACTATTCTGTCGGGCATATTACGACACCGAAAGAAACACAGGCATCTTCCAACCTGGAGATGTGTCCAGGCGGCAAGGGCCTGAATCAGGCTGTTACGCTGGCACGTGCCGGTATGGAAGTCCAGCTTGCTGGCATGATTGGCAGCGATGGTATGGAAATACTGGAAACGCTCCAGCAGACCGGCGTGGATACCTCCCTGGTGCGCACCATTGACGACAGAACCGGACATGCCATCATCCAGGTAGATGAAATGGGACAGAATGCGATCCTGCTCTATGGCGGTGCAAATCGGAAGGTCGATGAAGCCTATATCGACGAGGTTCTGGAGGGCTATGGAGAAAATGATGTTCTCGTGATTCAAAACGAAGTGTCCTGTCTGCAATATACGATCGACCGCGCTGCAGATAAGGGTATGTTCATCGTCCTGAACCCATCGCCATGTACACGGGAGTTGCTGCGCTCTGACCTGTCACGCGTTTCCATGTTCTGTTTGAACGAAGTGGAAGGACGCGCCATGACAAGCTATGTGCAGCCCGGCGATATCCTGTTCCATTTGGAGCAGCTGTACCCTGACAGCGAATTTGTCTTTACTCTTGGTTCTCAAGGCGCATTCTACAAAAAGGGCGTTAACCAGTGCTACCACCCTGCCCTTTCGGTCTCTGTAACAGATTCTACCGCCGCAGGCGATGTGTTCGAAAGCTATTTCCTCGCAGCCTATCTAGACGGCAAGACACCGACCGAAGCATTGAAGTGGGCCACCTATGCCGCAGCCCTTTCTATTACCCACGCTGGCGCTGCCTATTTCTCCGCACCAGAGCGTAAAACGGTCGAGGAATTTATGCGCAATCCGAAGCGTTATCGCCAGGAGTAATATCTGACGGGTATTGCCGAAAAATGCATGATGTATGTCGAAAAAATGCAAAATACGGGAATATACCCCTGATTTATCTTGCGGGATGCAGGATAGTATGGTATACTGATGAGAAAGACCGTGCAGCCTTTCGGCTGCACATAATTTAGGGAGAAGTTTTGAAATGAAACAATTGACTGGGCAGGCCGAACTGCTCAAGAAAGAAATCTATATGGATGTACTGCGTGAGGTTTGCTGGCTCAGCAGTGCAGCGTTATTGGACAAACGCGCAGACCTGCGCGTACCGGCACAGTAAGGGGGAGCCGATATGGAAAATGCTGACATTTTGGTAGTCGGCACCGGTGCTGCCGGATTGTTTAATGCATTGCAGCTGCCCCAGGATTGGGATGTGCTTGTCATCACAAAGGAAGACGCAGATAAGGCGGATTCCTTCCTTGCACAGGGCGGCATGTGCATGTTGCTGAATGACGATGATTACGACAGCTATTTTGAAGATACCATGCACGCCGGACATTATGAGAATAAAAGAGAATCGGTAGATATCATGATCCGCTCCTCGCAGCATATCGCACAGGAGCTTGTTGATTACGGTGTGGACTTTGAGCGGGATGAAAACGGCAACTTCCTGTTCACAAGAGAAGGCGCGCATTCGGAAAACCGCATCCTGTTCCATGAGGATCTGACCGGACAGGAGATCACCAGCAAGCTGCTGGCACGTGCACAGGAACGGAAGAATATCCGCATCCAGGAGCATGTCACGCTGGTTGACATCCTGTGCGATGAAAAGGAAAACCGCTGCTATGGCGCTGTCGTGCGCGATGCAGACGGCACCTATCGTGCGATCCGCGCACGTGCAGTCGTGCTGGCGACCGGCGGTCTGGGCGGACTGTTTCGTTTCTCGACCAATTTCCCGCATATTTCAGGTGATTCGCTTGCCATCGGTATGCGTCATGGTCTGGAGATCGAACACATCAATTATATCCAGATCCATCCGACCACATTATATACAACAAAGCCGGGACGCCGCTTCCTGATCTCGGAATCTGTCCGCGGTGAAGGCGCTTACCTGTTCAACGCAAAGGGCGAGCGATTTGTCAACGAGCTGCTGCCGCGCGATGTGCTGGCACAGGAGATCGGCAAGCAGATGAAGCTGGACAACCGGCCATATGTTGAACTGTCGGTAACACATCTCGATCCGGATTTTGTCCGGAAACGTTTCCCGAACATTTACAAGCAATGTCTGGAAGAGGGCTACGACATGACAAAGCAGCCGATTCCGGTAACGCCGGGCCAGCATTATTTCATGGGCGGCATTCAGGTCGATTCGGACAGCAGAACCTCTATGGAAGGACTGTATGCAGTCGGTGAAACCAGCTGCAATGGCGTACATGGCCGTAACCGTCTGGCAAGCAACTCGCTGCTGGAAAGCCTTGTGTTTGCAGAGCGCGCGGCCCAACACGCGGCAAAGACAATTTCTACAGCCGAGCCAATGCCGGAAGCCGCAATCGCTTTTGATCCCGCGGATTATCAGGATATCGATGAGCAAAACCGTGCGGCTGTGATAGAAGAAATCAAGCGAAAGGATGAAGCATTTTATGAGCAGTGGCTCCACTATGATTCTTAATATGGACCCAGCGATCCTGGGTGCGCTGCGTGAGGATATTACGAGTGAGGACGTCAGCACAAATGCCATTATGCGTGAGGCGCAGCAGGGCAAGGCGGAACTGATCTGCAAGCAGGACGGCATTATCTGCGGTCTGGATGTTTTTTCACGTGTATTTGAACTGCTGGAAAGCGGTGCACATTTTGAGACAACCTATAAGGACGGCGACGCAGTCAAAAAGGGCGAGCTGATCGGCATAATCTATGCAGATATCCGCACTCTGCTGACCGGCGAACGCACGGCGCTCAACTTCCTGCAGCGCATGAGCGGCATCGCAACCAACACCAACAAAATGGTAAAGATTCTGGAAGGTACCCACACTAAGCTGCTGGATACCCGCAAGACGACACCGGGGCTGCGCATCTTTGAAAAGTATGCAGTCCGCTGCGGCGGCGCTACCAACCACCGGTACAACCTGTCCGACTGCGTCATGATGAAAGACAACCACATCTGCGCGGCAGGCTCGATCACCAAGGCTGTCCAGATGGCGCGGGATTATGTCTCCTTTGTCACTCAGATCGAGGTGGAATGCGAGACTCTGGAACAGGTAAAGGAAGCTGCGGAGTGCGGCGCAGATGTTATCATGCTGGATAACATGGACAATGCGACCATGCGTGAGGCAGTGAAGCTGATCGACCATCGCGCAAAGACGGAATGCTCCGGCAATGTCACCGCAGAGCGCCTGCTTGAGATCGCAGACATCGGCGTTGACTTTGTATCCTCCGGCGCGCTGACCTATGCGTCCCCGGCAATGGATATTTCACTCAAGAACCTGAGCGCAATTTAAAAGAGAAACGTACAAACACAACAGCGGGAATGGCAATCGAAACAGGATTACTGCTCCCGCTGTTTCTTTATATCTTTTTATGTATTTTCTCCCGGAAAATTATATTATTAAACCATAATTTACCTATAAGAAAGCAAAGTTAATTTGATGAAAAAACGTATGACGATGTTTCTTTCCATCGCTCTGCTGTATGCTCTTCTGGCTGGCTGCGGAACCACCAGCCGCGAGCAGGACCGTAAAGTCGAAAAGCTTGAGGATGCTCTGGACGACGCAGAAGACCGTCTGGAAAACCGCTTTGGTATCGATGATTGACGTATCATATGAGCCACGTGGCAGCTGTCCCGTGGCCTTTTTCCGCCGCTTTCCGTCGTAATCCGACAAAAAAAATTGTCTGCTTTTGTTGACTTTGCTACCCTGCTGTGATACGCTATTGATGCAGAAAATCAAAACAGTGGGAAGATCATTCATCAAAGAGTAGCGAGTCGCATATACGCTGCTCTTTTGTACTTTCCCACGCAGGATTCCCCCTCTTTACCAATGGTTCTGGATCTCTTTTGGGTGAGCTTCTCCGCCTCCATATGGAAAAGCAGGGAAAAAACAGAAGGAGCGATTCAACAATGAGCAAAGCCACCAAATCTGCTCAAACCGGCACGCCATATACCTTTTATGGCAGTCTGCCGCTGAAGCAGGCAATCCCACTCGGCTTACAGCATGTCCTTGCCATGTTTGTAGGCAACCTCACACCTCTGATCATCATTATGGGCGCATGCGGCATGACAGCAGACGCCGGTTTCGGCGATGTACGCACCGCCCTGCTGCAAAATGCCATGCTGATTGCAGGTCTTGTTACGCTGGTACAGATGTTTTCCATCGGTCCGTGCGGCGGCAAAGTCCCGATCGTCATGGGCACCTCCTCCGGCTTCCTCGGCGTTTTCCAGAGCGTCGCGGCGGCAATGGGCACCGGTGTTATTTCCTATGGTGCGATCTTGGGCGCCAGCGTGGTCGGCGGTATCTTTGAAGGCGTCTTGGGCTTCTTCCTCAAGCCACTGCGCCGTTTCTTCCCGCCAGTCGTTACCGGCTGCGTCGTCATGTCCATCGGTCTTTCGCTGATCTCCGTCGGCATCAATTACCTGTGTGGCGGCAACAGCGCGACGACTGCCGACTATGGCTCTACCATCAACATCGGACTCGGCCTGCTGGTACTGGTCGTTATTCTGGTGCTCAAGCATTTTACCAAGCCGGGCGGTATGCTCAGCACCTCTTCTATTCTCATCGGCATTCTGGTCGGCTATATCGCAGCGATCATCCTGACTCTGACCATGCCGAATACCGGCATCAATGCAGACGGCGAAACCTTCACCTATGCATGGGTTGTGAACTTTGAACAGGTCAAAAATGCCGCATGGTTTGCTATTCCGAGTTTTGTCGGCTTTGGCAAGCTGTCTGACATCCATCTGGTGTTCAATATGCAGTCCATTATCCCGATCTGCATTATGTTCATCGTTACCGCAGTGGAGACAGTCGGTGACATTTCCGCCTGTGTCGAAGGCGGTATGGACCGCGAGGCGACCGACACAGAGCTGTCCGGCGGTGTCATCTGTGACGGCCTCGGCTCCTCCTTCGGTGCGCTGCTGGGCGTCCTGCCGAATACCTCGTTCTCGCAGAATGTCGGCCTTGTCACCATGACCAAGGTCGTCAACCGCATGGCGCTGACCTGCGGCGCCGTATTCTTGATCCTCTGCGGTCTGTGCCCGAAGATCGGCGCATGCGTTTCCATCATGCCACAGCCGGTACTCGGCGGCGCTGCTGTCATGATGTTCGCATCCATTCTGGTTTCCGGCATTCAGCTTGTCACCCGCGAGCCGATCACCGCACGTGAGATCACCATTATTTCGGTTGCACTCGGTCTCGGCTACGGCCTCGGTTCCACCACAGGTGCCACCGGCCAGCTGCCGTATTACATCCAGCTGATCTTCGGCGGCTCCGGCATCGTCCCGGCTGCCTTCGCTGCGATCCTGCTGAATGTCCTGATTCCAAAAAATCAAGAAAAGAAAGCATAACTGCTCACCTGAAAGGGCGCATGTACATCGTGCGCTCTTTTATTTTGCCTTTTCCCTGTGTCTATGCTATGATACATACAAACCAGCAGAGATAAAAACACGTCCCGGTAGGTAGTCCGGGAGCAATAGTTCTACTATTGTCAGTAACCTGCCTCCTTTGGTTGTCCGTTCTCTGCATCGCCATATTCAAAGGAGGATGTGCTATGTGTACGGCAAAAACTGCAATTACGATCCTGTTCCACGATCCATTCTGGATCGGGCTTTACGAACGTGAAGCAGCTGGACGATATGAGGTATGCAAGATCACCTTCGGTACGGAACCGAAAGATTACGAGGTGTATCATTTCCTTCTGCACAACTGGAACAGGTTGCAATTCAGCCCATCTGTCGAAGCCGCACAAGCCGCTGCAAAACGGATCAACCCCAAGCGGAGACAGCGTCTGATACAAAAGCAGACGGCCTGTACCGGTATCGAGACGAAAGCGCAGCAGGCATTGCAGCTTCAGCGCGAGCAGCATAAAACCGAACGAAGCATCCGCACCCGCGAACAGCGGGAGGCGGAAAAGCAGCGGCATTATCAGCTCCGGCAGGAAAAGCACCGGCAAAAGCACCGCGGTCACTGACCGCAAAAATCAGCGCGTCACGGATCGTACTCTGTGACGCGCTTTTTGTCTGTTCAATGTTCAATTAAAGCTGCCCGCGCCATACTGTGCAAACAGTTTATCCACCCGCGCCCGGAGCAACGGCTCAGTCTCCAGCTGCGGGTCGCGGTCGATCAGTCGATCCGCCTCCCGTTTTGCCTGCTCCAGCAGGCGGGTATCACCAGCCAGATCCGCCAGTTTCATCGGCGGCAGGCCATGCTGCCGTGTACCGAAGAAATCGCCTGCGCCGCGCATTTCCAAATCCTTCTGCGCGATGGCAAATCCGTCGCTGGTCTGCACGAGCGTGCGCAGCCGTTCGCGTGCATCCTTTCCGCGGTCTGCGCCATAAAAGACGCAGTAAGACTGCCGTTTGCCGCGTCCAACGCGCCCGCGCAGCTGGTGCAGCTGGGACAAGCCGAAGCAGTCGCCGTCCTCCACGACCATCAGTGTGGCATTCGGTACATTCACGCCGACCTCAATCACCGTCGTGGAAACCAGGATATCGATGTCTCCAGCGGCGAAATCCGCCATGATCTGTTCCTTTTCCGCTGCCTTTGTCCGCCCATGCACCAGCGCAATACGCCGGTGCGGCAGCACGCCCGCCAGACGCTCCGCTGTGTGCTCCGCACTGTTGCGCCCGGTCTCGTCGGTTTCACTGTCACCTACCAGCGGACAGACCACATACACCTGTCCGCCCTCTGCGCACTGCTTGTCGATAAATGCGTCGATGCGTTGCCGCATATTTTCTCCGACAGCATAGGTCTTGATCTTCTGCCGTCCGGGGGGCAGCTCGTCGATGATGGATACATCCAAGTCTCCATAGATCAGCAGCGCAAGCGTGCGCGGAATCGGCGTTGCGGACATGACAAGCAGATGGACATTTTCCCCCTTTGCCGTCAATGTTGCGCGCTGGCTCACGCCAAACCGGTGCTGTTCATCCACGACGGCAAGCGCAAGATCATGGAACTGCACGGTCTCACTGAGCACGGCATGGGTGCCAATGACCACCGAAATATCGCCCGATTCCACCGCCTGCGTCGTCTCCCGCTTTTGCTTGACGCCCATCGAGCCGACGAGCAGACCGCAGGATACGCCCAGCTTACACAGCAACGGTTCCAACGTCTGCATATGCTGCCGCGCAAGCAGCTCTGTCGGCGCCATGATGACCGCCTGCCGCCCGTTTTTCGCGGCAAGATAGCACAGTGCCGCCGCCACCATCGTCTTGCCGGAGCCGACGTCGCCCTGTATCAGACGGCTGAGCGGACGCCCTGCGGCGATATCCAATGTACACGCTTCGATGGCACGCTGCTGCGCACTGGTCAGCGAAAACGGCAGCGCACGGTAAAATGCATGCAGGCTCAGATCGCGCAGCTGTGCGCCGCAGCTGCCTGACCGTCGCTCCCGCAGCCGCCGCATCCCACAGGAAAGCAGGAACAATTCCTCAAACACTATCCGGCGGCGCGCCTGCTGCGCCTGCGCCATATCCTGCGGACGATGGATGCTGTGCAGCGCCCTGCTCAGTGGTGGAAGCTGCTGGGCTTCACGCACGCTTTCGGGCAAAAAGTCGGGGTAATCCGCAGGGACCGCCGCCAGCGCGGCATCTGTCACGCGGTAAACATCCTTTTGGTGCAGCCCCGCTGTCAGCGGGTATACCGGCAGGATGCGCCCGGTCTTTTCTCCTGCGCCGACCGGTTCAAATTCCGGCGACAGCATGACCATACTGCGCCCCTCGCGCTGCACTCTGCCGTAAAACGCATATTCTGCTCCGGTCTCCAGTGCAGCTGCGGCATATCTGTTGTTGAAAAACCGCAGTGCAAGCGTGCCGCTCTCGTCATACACCTTGCAGCGGGTGATATCCATACCGCGCCGGATATGTGCCGTCTGCGGTGCAGCGCCCACAACAGCATGGATGCACTGCTTTTCCCCGTCGATCAAATCGCAGATCGGTGTGATCTCCGTGCGGTCCTCATAGCCGCGCGGATAGCACTGTACGGCATCCTCCAGCGTGGTAATGCCGATCTTCTGCAGCAGCTCCGCCTTCTTTGGCCCGATGCCGCGCACGAAACGTGCATCATCCGCCAGCCTCATACCGAATAATCCCGCACCACTTTTGCAACCACGCCGATAATATAGGCATTGTCTCCCGGAATCGGCGAATAGCCCGGGTTTTCCGGCATCAGCCAGATATGCCCATCGCGCTTCTCGATGCGCTTGCATGTCGCTTCATCCTCGATGACCGCCACCACGATCTGCCCATCCTGTGCGTAATTCTGGCTGCGCACGACAATATAATCCCCGTCCAGAATGCCGGCCTCGATCATGGAATCGCCGCGGATGCGCAGCGCAAAATAATCCCCGCTGCCGTGCAGGTCAACATGCAGTACGCCCTCCACCTCCTCAACGGCGAGGATCGGCATACCTGCTGTCACACGCCCAAGGATCGGGACCTCACTGGCTTCAGAACGTCCCGCCAGCGTGATGGCGCGTGTTTTATGTTCATCCTTTTCCAGATACCCCAGCTCCTTCAGCCGCTTGATATGGGAATGCACGGTGGATGGTGAACGCAGCCCTACCGCTGCTCCGATCTCGCGTACCGACGGCGGATATCCCTGCGAGACAGTATACTCCCGGATAAATGCCAGAATCTGCTTCTGCTTATCAGAAATCGGGCGCATGATGACCCCTCCCTTTCCTGTGGATGTTTTGACACAATATATACCGTTATTGTATCGCATTTTGCACAAAAAATCAAACAAATGTTTGTTTCCTGTCTCAGTTTCCATGAAAACTTCAGAAACTATGTATCGCATTTGTAAAATCCTCTTGTCGCAGACGCAAAAATATTATAAAATATAATGGAGCTATTGTGTAGAAAACAAACCTGATCCATAAGTATAGAGGAGGAATTGCGATGACGATCAAAGCCGATCTCGGATTCATCAATATTGCACCGGAAGTACTGGCAGACATTGCAGGCTACGCCGCTATGAGCTGCTTCGGCGTCAAGGGTATGACCATCCGCTCCGTTTCTGATGGCATTGCCCATTTGCTGCGCCGGGAGAATATGTCGCGCGGCGTGCGTATTACGGAAGCTGAGGATGGCGGTGTAAACATCGACCTGCACCTCGCTGTTGAACACGGCGTAAACATTGCAACGATCTGCCGTTCGATTATCAACGAGGTCCGTTATAATGTAGAAAAAATGACCGGCATTGACGTAAAAAATGTTGACGTATATGTCGATGCCATCCGGGCGGACTGACAGGCTGTCCATGTGCGTGTATCCGCACGCTATCAATAGAAGGAGGCAATTTCATTGTCAAAACTGATTGACGGGCAGCTGTTCTGCGCCATGGTGATTGAAGGCGCGCTGTCTATTGAAGAAAAAAAAGAAGAAGCAAATGAGCTGAATGTTTTCCCGGTGCCGGACGGTGATACCGGTACCAATATGTCGCTGACGATGGCGTCTGCGAAAAATGAGGTATCCAAGCTGACTGAGCCGGAGCTGGCAGCGGCAAGCGCTGCCACCGCCTCTGCACTGCTGCGCGGTGCACGCGGCAACTCCGGTGTTATCCTGTCCCTGCTGTTCCGCGGCATGTCCAAGCACCTGAAAAAATGTAAGCAGGCAACCGGACAGGACATCGCGCTCGCCCTGCAGGAGGGCGTACAGGCAGCGTATAAGGCTGTCATGAAGCCGGCAGAGGGCACGATTCTCACAGTATCCCGCGTCGCTGCCCAGCACGCAGTTGAGCTGTGCCAGTCCAACCCGGACATCGGCTGTGATGAAGTTCTGCGTGCGATCCTGGAAAAGGGTCACGAGGCGCTGGCAGAAACCACCCATCAGAACCCGGTCTTGGAGAAGGCAGGCGTTGTGGATGCAGGAGGCTTCGGCTTCCTCACCATCTTTGAGGGTATGCGGGACGCATACAACGGTATCAAAAAGGAGCGTGTCGTCAAGGCGGAACCGGAGGCAGAAGCCAAGACCGGCGCGACCTTTGCGGACATCAAGGATGAGGACATCACCTTCACCTACTGCACCGAATTTATCGCAGAGCGCCGCGACAAGGCGCGCAATGTCCAGCGCCTGCGCTCGTTCCTGAACAGCATTGGCGACAGCCTTGTTGTCGTTGAAGATGACGACATCATCAAGGTGCATGTGCACACCGACCAGCCGAATGAAGCGCTGGCAGCCGGTCTGAAGTTCGGTCAGCTGCTCACGGTAAAGATTGAAAACATGCGCCAGCAGCATTCCGCAAAGATCGTGGAAGAGGCTGCGGGTCTGGAAAGCAAGAACAAAAAGCGCGTCATTGCACAGCCGGAAAAGAAGTACGGCTTCGTTTCCGTCGCTGCGGGCGAGGGTCTTGTCAGCGTATTCCAGGACCTCGGCGTTGACCAGATGGTACAGGGCGGCCAGACCATGAATCCGTCCACCGATGATATCCTGCACGCCATCGACGCGGTTCCGGCAGAGATCGTCTTTGTGTTGCCGAACAACAAGAATATCATCATGGCAGCGGAGCAGGCTGTCCCGCTTTGTGAGACCAAGACAGTCGTTATCATCCCGACTAAAAATATCCCGCAGGGCATTTCTGCGATGCTGTCCTTTGACGAAAGCATGGAAATGGATGAAAACCGCGAAGCAATGCTGGATGCAGCTGCAAACGTCCGTTCCGGACAGGTCACCTATGCTGCCCGCAACTCCGATTTTGACGGCAAGCGCATCAAGGAGGGCGAATATCTTTCCCTGTACGAATCCAAGCTGTGTGCAAACAGCCGCAAGCTGGATGACGCCGTCAAAAAGCTGGTCAAGGAAATGACACGCAAGGATTGCTCCTTTATCAACATCATCTATGGCGCAGATATGACCGAAGAGGATGCTGCCAGGGTAGAAAAGCTCGCCCATAAGGAAGCACCGAATGCTGAGATCACCATTATCAATGGCGGTCAGCCGGTCTATTACTATTTCATTTCCGCAGAAGGCTGATACCATCCTATGTCTATTTTTGATATTTTCGCAAAGCTGGAGCAGGAAAAGAAGGACAAGACACCGCAGCCGATTGACTGGCTGGTGGTCGGTCTGGGCAATCCGGGCATCCAGTATACCAACACCCGCCACAATACCGGCTTTCGCGTGATGGATGCACTGTGCAAAAAGCATAATGTGCGCTGCGACCGCCACAAATTCAAGGCGCTGACCGGGGAAGCTGTCCTCGGCGGGCACCGCGTCCTGCTGGTCAAGCCGCAGACCTACATGAACCTGTCGGGCGAAGCGGTCGGCGCAGCTGCGGATTTTTACAAAATCCCGCCGGAGCATATCCTCGTCATATTTGACGATATTTCCCTGCCGGTGGGCACGCTGCGCATCCGTCCGAAGGGCTCTGCCGGTGGGCAAAACGGTGTAAAGGATATCATCGCGGAGCTTGGCTCCGACCAGTTCCCGCGCATCAAGGTCGGCATCGGCGCAAAGCCGCACCCGGACTATGACCTTGCCGACTGGGTGCTGTCCAACGTCACCGAGGAAGAAATGCCCGCCATGAACGATGCGGTTGACCGCGCTGTTCTGGCCGTTTCTGAGCTGATTGAAAACGGCGTGCACGCTGCCACGCAGAAATACAACGGCAAAGCGGCGCAACCGAAACAGTGTAAATAAGTACGCCATAGCAAAACACAGCATCTGTTACCGGGTGCTGTGTTTTTTCCTTCGGACAAAACCGGACTGAAAAAATCACGAAGTCTTCCGCCAAACCCGGTAAGATAGAGGCAGATGGAGGGGAACACGATGGATTGGGCAAAAAGTTTTCAGCACGCCATAGATTATATGGAAGCGCATATCACAGAACCACCGGACTATGCTCGCATCGGACAGGAAATGCATGTATCAGGTTTTTATTTCCAAAAGATATTTTCTATCCTGTGCGGCATTGCCCCTGGCGAATACATCCGCAACCGCAGGCTCACACTTGCCGGCAATGAGCTGCTGTCAACTGATGCGAAAATCATTGATATCGCGCTGAAATATGGCTATGACACGCCGGAGGGCTTTACCCGTGCATTCACCCGGTTTCATGGTGTGACGCCAAACGCCGCGCGAAAGAATGCCCTGCCCCTGCGATCCTTTTCCCGTCTGTCAATCTCTATTTCAGTGAAAGGCGGAAGCAGTATGCAGTACAAAATCGAACACAAGGAAGCATTTCAGATCATGGCAAAGACCCAGCGTTTTGTAAAAATCGAGGATATCGTCGGTCGGAAGGACATCCCGCGCTTCTGGGCGGACTGCCATCTGGACGGCACGGTTGCCTATCTGTCGCAAGCAGCAAAGAAGGACGGTGTTTTACAGGGCAGTATCGTCGGCATGTGCACCGAGGATTCCACAGTCGTGAAGGATTTTCCATATTCCATCGGCGCGGAATATGCAGGCGGAGAGGTACCGGAGGGCTATGCGCTGTTTGACGTACCCGCTGCCACATGGATGATATTTGCCGTAGAGTCCGGTCAGCCGCAGGACATCCAAGCGCTGCTGCACCGGGTATTTTCGGAATTTTTCCCGGCATCGGATTACAAGCCGATCGGGACATATGACCTGGAGGTATATTCCCCCGGCTGCGCCTACGGGCAGGCATATGACAGCGAGGTGTGGATCGCTGTGACGAAAAAATAACCATTTTGTGCGCGAGACCATCCGTATGGGCGGTCTCGTTTTTTGTGGCGACATGTGGGCGAAACAGCACGCCAAAGCCTCCCTCGTCTGAGGGAGCCTATGGGCGAAACCAGCTACTCAGGTACACCGAATTTACCACGCCTCCATTTTTGTGCATATTTCCTTGAACCGTATATGATGAAATGGTATAATTTAGGTAATCCTACCGATCTCCATTCCAAAAAAGGAGGGCTCCTATGAAAACAAAGACACTTTCCTGCGTAAAAATTATCGTTGTCACGCTGATCGCCTGCTGTGTGGTTTATTGCTTTGTATTCCGTTATGCAGATACGGACGCTGGGCACCAAAAAGCTGTCGAATCGTTCTTTGGCGAAGACTCCTTTATGGATAAACCGATACACGTACTCTCCTCCGCAAAGCGGGACGGCTATCTATACCTGTGCTTCTCCGTGGATAACACCACGAACAGCCACGGTATAATACAGCTGCAGCGCGGCATTAACGGAAGATATCGCCCGCTTTCGGCACAATATGATGCATTCCCTTATACCGAAGGCGCGGTACAGGACTCCTTTATGATATACTTAAGTTCCTATGGAGTAGAGGATGCTCCTCAGACCAAATATTATCTGCTGGCTTCCGACATCACGGAAAACAGCAAAATCCAGTCGTTTCAGCTCAACTGTGCCTATACCGTGCCAGAGGATAGCTTTGAGCGTGAATATCACGTTTCCCACACGATTCCCGCTGATTCCATCCAGAAACTGACCATTTTTTCACAGGAGGAATTTGAGGACATGTTTGCGTTTCACAGTGCGCCATTCTATGTATGGTTGGAATCGGTACGCTCTCTGGATGCCGCTGGAAATGACATCACAGAGAAATATCTGATCCCCTCCGCTGTCGATACTGTCGGCACTGCTTCTGCTGTCCGTGGCCTTGGGGAACCGGATAACTATAAATTCCTTATTGCAAGTGTTCTTTTTGTTGGTGCTTTTTACCTCATTCAATGTCTACGGAAACAATAAATCCATGTGCCCGGCTTCCCTGCCGGGATTTTTTTGAAAAATTTTCATGATCCTATGTAACGAATTTCCGACAAAAAGCACTAACAGATAGAAGTAGACAGGAGGTGAGCGCCGTGAAGCACAAAAGTGAAGACCTGTATGAGCAGCACGCCCAGCAGGTATACCGATACCTATACGTCCTGACCGGGGATTCGGATACCGCCGAAGAGTTGACGCAGGAAACCTTTTATCAGGCCATCAAGAGCCTGCATACGTTCCGCGGCGACTGTACCCCGCAAGTCTGGCTGTGTGCGATCGCTAAGCGGCTATGGTACAAAGAATTGCAGCGGCGCAAACGCACTGTCCCGCTGGAAGATACACACATCGCCGGTCTGACTGCTGCGGATAACCCGGAAGCAGAAGCCCAGCAGCGCGAGGAGCGTATGAACTTATACCGTGCCCTGCAAAAATTAACTCCTGAAACGCGGGATGTCATCCATCTTCGGCTGACCGCCGGATTTTCCTTCCGCGAGATTGGGGATATCATGGGCCATACCGAAACCTGGGCGCGCGTGCGTTTTTACCGCGGCAAAGAACAACTGACAAAAATCATGGGAGGTGACCAAAATGAAACAGAATAAACTCGATTGCTGTGTTGTACGCGACCTGCTGCCGTCCTACATCGAAAACCTGACCGAGCCGGAGACCTCCCGCCAAGTGGCGGAGCATCTGGAAGGCTGCGTCGACTGCCGTGCGCAGGAGCAGCAGATGCGCACACAGCTTCCCATGCAGCCGGTATCCAAAAAATCCTTGCGTTTTTTGAAACGGGCGCGAAATAACCGCATTGCCGCTGCTATTCTAGCAATAGTGGCCGCACTACTCTGCATGTGTCTGGTCTACGGTCATGTGTTCCGCTATTCCAATGATGAAGCCGACCTGCTGAACGCGTTGGAAGCCGATTTATACGACAATCCTTATTGCTATCTGGAAACAGGCACGCCGCTGCAAATCACAGCTCGCACGGATACCGGTTCATATCTGCTGGTGTCCTTCATTGCTAAGGATGCGGAGAAGCACCGTGGCTATATGGAGTTGGTGCGTGGCATCAATGGAAAATACTGTGTCTACATGGTCTTTGTAGAAAATACGCATTCCTCTGCCGGTGTCATCGGATACAACATTACGCTGCCCAACACTTCCCCGCTTCGTCAGGATTACACACTTTCTTATGATAATCATTTCTACGATGAGCACATCTGCGTTCTGTCCGGCTATCACTGCAAGGACGTCGATTCTGTTCGTGTTACATTATCATCTACCGAGAATCAAGCAGAAACAGTGGTCGAAAAGGACTATCCTATCACCGAAACAAACTTTCTTCAAATATTGGACCCATCGGAGCTTGAAGCGATCTTCCCACAGGCAGAAGAGGAGGAATACATCCCGTATGCGGGTCCATACATTTTAAACTGCGCTTTGCTGGACAAAGACGGGAATGATATCACCGAACAATATGCCATCGACGATGGAGAAACGAATCCATACGAAAATCAATATTACGGTATGGGAAAAGTCAATTTTATGTTCCTGTATCAGGTAATGGGTGTGATCGGCGTGATCGGCGTTGTCATCGCTGTTCGTATTCTGTTGAAATGGTAAACTTGAAAGCCCGGCGGCTTCCCGTCGGGCTTTCGCTTACAGCTGTTCGATTTTCTTTAAATATTTCCGCAAATGATACACCGCAAAGCTGCATGCACAGATTTCGGAAATCCAGAAGGCGAACCATACCATATGGATACCGCCAATCTGACCGAACACAAACACCGCAGGAATCAATATCACGACCTGCCGCAGAGCTGTGCCGATCATGTTGACCATGCCATTGCCCAATCCCGATATCACATAGCCGACGATCATGGTGACAGCAGACAGGACAAATGTAATGGAAATGATGCGCAGCGCCGGAACACCGATTTCCCTCATTGCATCACTTGCATGAAACAGCGTCAGCAGACCATGCGGAAAAATCAGGAAAACGACCATGCCCGCCAGTGCGATGCCGACACCAACGGTAAGCGCCGTACGGCATGTCTGCCGAATGCGGTCCGGTTTCCTTGCACCGAAATTGTAACTGACAATAGGCAGAGAGCCTTGCCCGAGACCATTCATCGGCATAAACAGGAAACTTTGCAGCTTGAAATACACGCCGAAAAACGCAACGGCAGTTGTCGAGAACATAACCAGCGCCATATTCATCAGCGCAATCATGATACTGCCAAACGCTTGTGTCAAAATCGTCGGTGCGCCTACCTTATAGATCGCCGCGATATGCTGCTTTTTTGGAATCAGATACCGAATGCGAAAATGTACCTCTTTATTCTGGACAAAATGCAGCGTCAGACCTGCAATGGCAGCGACCCACTGCCCGATAACGGTTGCGATCGCCGCGCCGGAAATGCCCATTTCCGGACAGCCGAACAAACCAAAGATCAAGATCGGGTCGAGCGCCAGATTTACAACCGCACCGGCGATCTGCGCCATCATACTGAGGAAGGTCCGCCCGGTCGCCTGCAACAGCCGCTGGGTCAACGTACCCAGAAAGATACCGGTCGCAAAAATCTGGCAGATATGCAGATACGCTATGCCATCTGCCAGAATGGCCGGATCATCTGTAAATCTGCTGATAAAGGCTTCCGTCCCGAATATGCCCCACAGCACAAAAACCAGCGAGCTGAGTATGGTCAGCACCAGTCCTGCTGTTGCGGCAGCGTCCGCATCCTCAAACCGCTTCGCACCGAGACTGCGCGATACCAGCGCATTGACGCCCACACCAGTGCCGACCGCCACTGCGATCTGCAGCATCTGCGCCGAATACGCGATGGATGTCGCTGTCAGTGCGCTCTCGCTGATCTGTGCGACAAACACGCTGTCTACAATATTATATAATGATTGTACCAGCATGGATATCATGATCGGGAGCGACATGGAAACGACCAACCTCGGCACCGACATGACACCCATTTTATTTTCTTTCTGCATCATTTTTTGATTCTCCTCACTTTTACAGCAAATAAAAATGCGTGAAATCAGAAAGGGCAGCACCCCTTGATTTCACGCATAAAGCCGGCTAAATAAAATCTGCTATTGAATTATGATACTATATAGTATACCGTATCCCGCCGAAAAATGCAAGCTGCTTATGATGCCGACCATGTCTCAATGCCGTGGAAAATATCATCCGGCCACGGGTCGAACTGCTCGGGCAGCACATCTGCGGACGCAATCTGCGCACGCTCAAAGGCAATCGGGATGATCGGCGTCTGTTCGGTGAAGCATTCGATATACGCCTTGCGCGCTTCCTGTTGCTCCTCGACGGAAGCAGAAGCCATATCCTGCATCGCCTGCTCCATTTCGCCGCTGTAATAGCCGCTGAAATTGCGCTCCCCCTCGTCACCGATGAGGGAGGAAAGGTTAAAATCCGCATCCATTGCATATTCGCCGTAATACAGCTGAAAGGCTTCCTGCCGCAGCGCCTTCTGGCAATCCGCAAAGCTGAGCGGCTTGACCGTCGTGGCAATGCCTGCTTCATTTAATGTCTTGGCATACTGCTGCAGCACAGCCCCCTTGGTGCTGTAAATCTCATTATAAATGATCTCCAGCTGGAACGGCTCGCCGCGTTTGACATCCAAATAGCCATCACCATCGCGGTCATAGATGCCTGCCTTCTCCAACAGATCAAGCGCTGCTTTGGTGTCAAAGGACGGCACCTCTGTCCCCTCCGGCACAGGGCTGATCGGCACAGCGGCAGCATCCGCCCGGCCAGCAAAGCAGGTCTGCACAATGCTGCTGCGGTCGAGCAGCATAGAGAGCGCTGTGCGCACCTCTTCGTCGTCCAACGGCTCCCTGTCACAGTTCACACCGAGGTAATGCAGTGTTGTCGTCGGTATGCTGGCGGTATATTTTGCGCCCTGCACAGCTTCCTCCTCTGCGTCCCGCTGTAACAGCAGGGACAACTCGCCGCTGCTCAGCAGATTGGCTGCACCTACACTGTCCGCGACAGTCCGCAGGGTGATCGACTTACAAAAGCCGACTTTGCCGCCGCTCCACTGCTCAAACGGGATCAGGTTTGGTTCCGCCTCGGTTGTGACCAGCTGATACGGCCCGGAACCGTCCGGGCAGGTGTCTTCTTCCGTGCCCTGGCGGAAGATCGGCACATCCAGCAGGGCAGCAATGTTTGCATTGCGCCGGTACAGCCGGAGCTTGATCTCATCCCCGCTGTATTTTACTGAGGAAATGCCCGCCAGCTGTTCCTTATAGATGGAATCCTCCCGCAGCCGCGCATTGTTGAGCGAATACACAACATCCTCTGCTGTGACCTCCTGCCCGGAATGGAATTTCACGCCGGGGCGGATGGTCAGTGTATAGCTCCGATCACCGGTCTGCTCGATCGTGTCGCACAGCTCCTTTTGCGGCTGGAACTCGTTATCCAACACAAACAGCCGTTCAAAGCACAGCTGGACAATGAGCTGATTTTCCGGTGTGGTACACGCAAGCGGGTCAAGCCCGTCGGTTTCATTGTATGCAAGGGTAAAGGAATCCACCGCTTTGACATCTGCCGCCTGTGTGACAGCTTGTCCGGAGCCGATGATGGCGCCGCTGCCGCCGTCCGCGTCCGAAGCGCCGCATCCTGCCAGTATCCCCAGCAGGACAGCACCACACAGCACCGCCGCTATTCCGCGTTTCCAATTCATTTATTGCTTCGCCTCCAGCATAATTACGCCGGCCTGTACGCCGCGCCTGCCGTTTGTCGCACGGTGCGACCAAAATTCATTCTGCATGCATTTGGTGCACAGGCCGCTGTCTACAATCTTTGTTACGCCTGCCTGCTCCAATCGCATGCGGTTGATGCCCTGCAGGTCAATAAAATATTTCTTTCCGCGCGGCTGGATAAACGATTCGACGGCTTCGCCCATATCCTGCCGCATGGCATCCGGTACATCGATATCCGTCTCAAAGCAGCACTGGCGGATGGATGGGCCGATGACCGCTTCGATATCCGCCGGGTTTGCGCCGTATTCCTCCTGCATTTTCGCTACGGTCTTGGCAAGGATGCCATTTGCCGTACCGCGCCAGCCGGAATGGCAAACGCCAATGCTGCGGCTCACCGGGTCGTGCAGCAGCGTGACCACGCAGTCCGCATAATAGCCGCACAGCGGTACGCCGGGCAGGTTGGTGACGATTGCGTCCGCCTGCCAACGCATCGGCTGGCTCTGCCCCATGCCCATCGTATCCGTATCCACCACGCGGACGATATCGCCGTGTACCTGTTTGGTCATCGTCATGCGCGCACGCGGCACGCCGAAATGTTTGGCGAGGATTTCATAATTTTGAATGACATTTTCCCGCTCATCGCCGCGGTTAAAGCCCAAATTCAGTGAGCTGAGCCAGCCTGTGCTCACACCGCCGAATTTTGTCGTAAACAGATGCGGCGTAGAAATCGCATCGCAGGTATAATAGATCAGGTCGCCATCCGCGCACCTGTGTATCAATTGATTCATTTTCTGCCTCCCTCTGCAGGTATCGTACTTATTATACTATGGTTTGACAAAAAAATATAGTAGCAATTAGAGCTTACAATAAGTGGTAAAAAAATCGCATTTTCCTGTTAGAAGCTGACAAAATTGTAACACCTTTCGGTTACATCGGCAAATTCGAGCCATACCGCACCTGTTGACAATATTTTGATTTCAGATTACAATAGATTATACTGCCTTTGTGCGGGAACGTCTGCGATCTACCGTTTATCCGCACAGGTATTCCCTTCAAAATTCAGTAATATTTAGAAGAAATCACAAAAAACAGGAGGTGTGTCTCAGAAGAATGATTGGTATAGTTATTGCCGCAATTGTCGGCATATTAGTGGGTGCTTTCGCAGGCTTCCTCTACCGCAAGAAAATCGCGGAAAAAGAAATCGGCAGCGCCGAAGAAGAAGCCAAGCGTATCATTAATGATTCCATCAAGGCCGGAGAGAGCAAAAAGCGAGAAGCTGTTCTGGAAGCCAAAGAGGAAATTCATAAAAGCCGCGCTGATCTCGAACGGGAGATCCGTGAGCGCCGCGGTGAGATTCAAAAAACCGAACGTCGTCTGACACAGAAGGAAGAAACGCTGGACCGCAAAACGGATGCAGCGGAGAAGAAGAACGAAGAGCTGACCCGCCGGCTGGCAAATGTCCAGAAAAGCCGCGAGGAAGCGGAGAAGTACAAGCAGCAACAGCTGCAGCAGCTGGAAAGCATTTCCGGCCTGACCCGTGAGGAGGCCAAGGAATTCCTTGTCAACTCCATCGAGCAGGAAGCGCAGCATGACGCCGCGCGCAAGCTGCGTGAGATCCAGCAGCAGACCAAGGATGAAGCGGATAAATATGCCCGCGAGATCATCTCGTCTGCCATTCAACGCTGTGCTGCGGACCATGTCGCAGAAGCAACCGTTTCCGTCGTCCCGCTGCCAAATGACGAGATGAAGGGCCGTATCATCGGACGTGAAGGCCGCAACATCCGTACACTGGAAACAATGACCGGCGTCGACCTGATCATCGACGATACGCCGGAGGCCATCACGCTGTCATGCTTTGACCCGGTCCGCCGTGAAATCGCACGCCTGACACTGGAAAAGCTCATCATCGACGGCCGTATCCATCCGGCCCGCATTGAAGAAATGGTGGAAAAGAGCCGCCGTGAGGTCGACCAGATCATCAAGCAGGAGGGCGAACGCGCCGTACTGGAAACCGGTGTGCACGGCCTGCATCCTGAACTGGTCAAGCTGCTCGGCCGCATGCGCTACCGCACCAGCTACGGACAGAATGTCCTGCAGCATTCCATTGAGGTGTCCCACATTGCAGGCATGCTTGCCGCAGAGCTTGGTGCAGATGCCACACAGGCAAAGCGTGCCGGCCTGCTGCATGATATCGGCAAGGCGATCGACCGCGAAATGGAAGGCTCTCATGTCGACATCGGCGTAGACCTGTGCAAGCGCTACCGCGAAAATGCAGATGTCATCCATGCCGTACAGGCACATCATGGCGATGTGGAAGCAAAGACCACCGTCGCCTGCCTGGTTCAGGCAGCGGATGCTATCTCTGCTGCCCGTCCGGGTGCGCGCCGCGAGAATCTGGAAGCGTACATCAAGCGTCTGGAAAAACTGGAGGAGATCGCAAATACGACTCCAGGTGTCTCCAGCTCGTATGCGATCCAGGCAGGCCGCGAGATTCGTATCATTGTCAACCCGGAACAGGTTTCCGATGCCAAGATGCTCCTTCTGTCCCGCGATATCGCGAAAAAGATCGAGAACGAGCTGGAATACCCCGGTCAGATCAAGATCAACATGATCCGCGAGACACGCGCCGTCGAATACGCAAAGTAAAAAAGTAAAAATTGCAGCTCCCGCGTACCGGACCGGTATGCGGGAGCTTTTTTCGCGCAAAAAATTCCTGACCACAGGGTCAGGAATTTTTATTGATTATGGTCTTCTGCATGTCAGCAGGATGACCTGCCTCTCCCGCGCGATCTCACGCAGCAGCTTCATGCCGCACGCAACGCGCTGGTCATCATAGTTGACGAACGGGTCATCCAGCACGATGGGGACGCTCTCGCCGCCGTTATCCAGCAGCACCTTACACACTGCCAGCCGCAGCGCCAGGTACAGCTGGTCGCGCGTGCCGGTGGATAGCCGCAGGCGGTCCATTTCCACCGCGCTGTTTTCACGGCGGCAGGTCGCTTCAAAGTTGGTATACAGCTGCATCGCAGTATATCGCTCCGCTGTCAGTACCTTTAAATACTCCTGTGCGAGCCGGTTGATCTCCGGGGAAACGCGTCCGGTCAGCTCGGCATTCGCCTGCATCAGCGATTCCTTCGCCAGACGGATGGCATCCAGCTGCCACAGGATGCTCTCCTTTTCCTCCTCCAGACGCCCGCGCCGGGAAACCAGCTCCTCACGCACGCCGATCTCTTCGCTCTTGCCGCGGCACACTGCGATCGCTTCATGCAGCGCATTGCATGCCTGCCGCGCCTGCTCCGTCGCATCCTTTGCTTCATTCATGCGGACACGCGCTTCACCCTGTGGGCCGGTCGAGTCCAGAATGCGCAGATAATTCTCTGTCAGCTCATCATGCTCACGCTTGCGCGCCAGATACGTGCGCTTTTTCTCGTTTACATTCTTCATATAATTGAGCGCATGCACCTCGTCGCCCGCTTCGATCTCCGGCGCTACCGCGTGGATCTTTTCATAGAACTTCTCCGATGCAAGCGCAAGCTGCGTCGATGTCTGTTCCTCGCGTGCGACCGCCGACTGCCTGCGGCGTTCGAGCTTGACGCGCTCTTCATCGAAATCCATCGGCGGGGAATCCAGCGATTGCGTACTTCCGGCGAATGTGACGACCAATGCAATGATTGCAAAAACAGAAAATATGTATGGCATATAAGTTGCCAGCGGCCCGAACGGGATCAACCCGAGCAGGCTGACCACTGCCATCACGCCGAAGGCGACCGCCAGCGCCATCGACCAACCGCGGATGTGAATATCCGACGTACTGCGCGAGCTGTGGCTGTAGTCCTCCTCCGTCTGGTCGATATCGTCCTTCCATCGCTGGAAGTTGTTCGTTACCTCCTCCAGCTCCGCCTTTGCCGCCTGATCTGCTTTCTTTGCCTCAAGATAGTCTTCCGTCGCATGCTCGGCATCTGCCAGCGCCGATGCCGGCGGCAGCTGTTCCTTCAGCTGCGCGACCCGTTCGCGCGCCTGCCGTTCTTCACGCTCTGCCGCCTCGCGCTTGGCGACAAATAATAAGGTAAAGTCCTCCGTCGCCTGCTGCTGTTCCGCTTCCGCCTCCGCGATGCGCTGCTCCGCCTGCGGGATCTGGGCATTGTAGTCTGCGATCTGCTGCGTCAGCTCGTCCAGCCGCGCGACGGACTGGTCGATGGCTGCAATATCCGCTTCGACCTGTGCATATCTGCCGCGGTTTCCTGTACCGCGCAGCGCATTGCGCCATTGGTCCAGCTGGGATATCGCATTGGCATACATCATCGCGCTGTCGCCGCTCGTAGAGAGCGCCAGCATACGGTCGCCCAGCTCACCGGCTGACAGCGACTGCTCCTGCCCGTCCAGCAGTGCCGAAGACTGATAGCCCTCCTCGCTCACACCGGTCAGGACGCGTCCGCAATCCTTTGCGGTCAGCTCAGTGCATTCCTCGCCGGTATCGGCATAGTGTGCGGAAAATTCCTGCATCGGCGCGTGTCCCTTGCCGGTCTGCCGGCTGATGATAATGCGCCTGCCCTTCCACTCCAGCTCAAGGATGCCGCTCATCGGGTTGCCATCTGTTGCCCGGAATCGCGTCTTGTCCGACAGCTGGTTTTTCGTGTCGCGCTTGTTGGTATTTAGGCCATACAGCATAACGCGCAGAAAATTCGTCAGCGTCGTCTTGCCGCCCTCATTGGGCAGATAGAGCACATTCAAGCCGTCCTCAAACCGGAGCTGTCGCCCGTCCAGAACGCCAAAATGGCCCTGTGCACGTAAAAATTTCATCTCAGTCCCCCTGTTGCTTCGATATTTGGGTTTGGACATCAGAGCTATTATACCACAGAACCGCTGCATAAAGGAAGCCCGCTGTAAAATTTCCTTACGCCGGGCGCACGGTGCTGCCGCTGTGCCCGGGCACACCCTGCAACGGATATCCGCAACTGTACAATAATTCAGCATATTTGACCAAAAATACGCCGTCAACTGTAAATTCATCCACATTTTTCACAAAAAATTTCAAAAAAACGATTTACAAATTGAACACATTAGTATAAAATAAACTTAATTTCATGGCATTTTTCCCTCTGTCTCCGGCGCGCTAAAGGTCTGAGATATTTTTTCTTGTAACTTCATCACTTTCTGTTGAAGTTTCGCTCAACTTTTGGTACAATTAGAAGCAAGGGAATGGAAAGTATTCACCGAGTTTTGGATAACAAGTCCGAAACGGCTTGTTATACAACAAATATTTTTATAGGAGATGTTAAATATGGATGCTTTTAGCAAGGCTCTGCAGGCCGACAAGAGAGAAATCATCATCGCGCCGACCATCTACAAGTGTGCTGACTTCGGTATGTTCGCTGAGGAATTCAAGCTGAACGAGAGAGACTGCGTTCTGACCAACGAATTCATCTACAAGCCGTTCATGGAGCAGTACAACCTGCCGTGCAACTTCGTATTCCAGGAGAAGTTCGTCGGCCCAGGCGAGCCGTCTGAGAAGATGATCGAGATCATGTACGAGACCATCCCGTACGATTCCTACGACCGTGTTATTGCAATCGGCGGCGGCGCAATCATGGACCTTTGCAAGCTGCTTGGCTGCAAGCGCCCGAAGTCTGTTCATGAGATGTACTTCAAGCGTGAGCCGTTCATCCACGAGAAGGAAGTTATTGCTATCCCGACCACCTGTGGTACCGGTTCCGAAGTTACCAACATTTCTGTTGCTATCGTTAAGGACGAGAAGGACGGCGTCCTGACCGGCGGCGAGACCAAGCTGGGTCTGGTTTCCGACGACATGATCCCGAACAAGGTATGCCTGGTTCCGGATATGCTGAAGACTCTGCCGTACAAGCCGTTCGCTTCTTCCGCAATCGACGCGCTGATCCATGCAACCGAGTCCTTCCTGTCCCCGTCCCGTAAGACCACTACCTCCGAGCTGTTCTCCGTAAAGGCTATGGAGATGATTCTGGAAGGCTTCCGCCGCATCGGTGAGGACGGCCCGGACGCTCGTCTGACCTACCTCGACGAGTTCTCCACCGCTTCTACTTACGCTGGCATCGCATTCCTGAAGGCTGGCTGTGCAACTGTACACGGCATGTCCTTCCCGCTCGGCGGCACCTACCATGTACCGCACGGCGAGTCCAACTATGCTCTGTTCGGCAAGATCCTCGAAATCTACGACGAGATGAACCCGACCGGCGAGATCATGAAGTTCAAGGAAATGATCGCACGCATCACCGGCTGCGAGGTAGAGAATGCTATCCCGTACCTGAACGAGCTGCTGGAGAAGGTTCTGCACCTGAAGCCGCTGCATGAGTATGGCTTCAAGGAAGAGGATATCAAGGCATTTGCTGAGTCTGTAGAAGCAAACCAGCAGCGTCTGATCACCAACTCCTACATCCAGCCGTGGACCAAGGAGCTGTCTGAGCGCGTTTACAGAGAGTGCTTCTAATTCACTAACGCAATACCTCAATACCGTTAGCTTGTAAAAAACGCAGCGGGTATCGTCCGCGGTACTCGCTGTTTTTTTACTTCATACAGAGAGAGACGATTCGGCGTTATCTGAAAACCGAGAAAATGACGGATATTTCGCAAAGACGAGGTGGATTCGAGGCAGAGTCATGCAGGAATCCTTTCGGATTTCAAGTGATTCTAACGATGAAGCCACCCGTATTTGTAGAAATAGTCAAAATTTTCGACTTTCCAGATACGCCATAGAGAAAGGATTTAGATTCATTATGATGACGAAAGAACAGTATATCGAGTCCCTTCGCAAGCTGAACCTGAACCTGTGGATGTTCGGCAAGAAGATCGACAACCCGGTAGACGACCCGGTTATCCGCCCGTCCCTGAACTCCTTCGCCGCTACATACGAAGCTGCTGAGGACCCGGAAAACGAGGATCTGATGGTTGCTACCTCCCATCTGACCGGCAACAAGATCAACCGCTTCACCCACATGCACCAGTCCACCGACGACCTGATTAAGAAGGTTAAGATGCAGCGTATGCTGGGCCAGAAGACCGCAGCATGCTTCCAGCGCTGTGTTGGTATGGACGCAATGAACGCTGTATACTCCTCTACCTATGAGATCGACGAGGCATGCGGCACCAAGTATCATGAAAACTTTGTCAAGTTCCTGACCCGCGTACAGGACGAAGACCTCGCAGTTGACGGCGCTATGACCGACGTCAAGGGCGACCGCGGACTGGCTCCGTCCAAGCAGGCTGACCCGGATCTGTTCCTGCACGTTGTTGAGCGCACCGCTGATGGCGTTTACGTAACTGGCGCAAAGGCACATCAGACCGGTTTTGTTAACTCCCACGAAGTTCTGGTTATGCCGACCATCGCAATGCGTGAGGGCGACGAGGACTACGCAATTTCCTTCGCAGTTCCGACCGATTCCAAGGGCATCACCCTGATTTATGGCCGTCAGTCCTGCGACACCCGCAAGCTGGAAGAGTACAACGACATCGACGTTGGCAACAAGGTTTACGGCGGACACGAAGTTCTGGTTATTTTCGACCGCGTATTCGTTCCGAACGACCGCATCTTCCTCAATGGCGAAGTCAAGTTTGCTGGCATGATCGTAGAGCGTTTTGCTGGCTACCATCGTCAGTCCTACGGCGGCTGCAAGGTTGGTGTAGGCGACGTCCTGATCGGCGCTACCCAGCTGGCAGTTGAGATGGCAGGCTGCGCAAAGGCTTCCCATGTCAAGGACAAGATCATCGAGATGGTACATCTGAACGAGACCCTGTACGCTTGCGGCATTGCATGTTCGTCCCAGGGCTCCAAGACCAAGTCGGGTAACTACCTGATTAACCTGCTGCTGGCGAACGTCTGCAAGCAGAACGTAACCCGTTTCCCGTATGACATCGCTCGTCTGGCACAGGATCTGGCAGGCGGCCTGATGGTTACCCAGCCGTCCGAGGCGGATTACCGTAATCCGGAGCTGAAGCCGTATATCGAGAAGTACCTCAAGGGTGTTGCTTCTGTTCCGACCGAGGATCGTATGCGCGTCCTCCGTCTGATCGAGAACATGACCATGGGTACTGCTGCTGTTGGTTATCTGCCGGAGTCCATGCACGGTGCAGGCTCCCCGCAGGCACAGCGTATCATGATCGCACGTCAGTCCAACATGGAGCAGAAGAAGGCTCTGGCTAAGGCGATCGCACGCATCGACTGATTGATCCGACAAACGGTGCTGAATTTCTGTTAATATGTGCGTGACACAGGCACTCATAGAGCATCCCTCTGTGGGTGCCTGTACGTCCGTTTTGTTCAAGCGAGGTATCCTTATGCTACACTGTACAGTGAAATATTGCGGCGGCTGCAACCCGATGTATGAGCGCGGCAGGGCATACCGCAGCATTGTCAGCGCGCTTTCTGACGCGGCTGAGTTTTCCTATCCGCAGGAGGGCGGGCACTACGATGTACTGCTCATCATACGCGGCTGCACGGGCTGTCCCTATCTGTATGAGGATATCTCGGCTGACCACCGTATTATCTGCGTCAGCCAGGATGATGTGGACGGCGCGGTGAAACAGATCAAGCAGCTGGCGTGATTTTCTGTTTGCATCACATTATTTCCATCGGGATTACATTAGAAAAGAGAAAGGATGATACCCCATGAAGAAAGTTAAAATAATGACTCCGGAAGAGGCTGTCATGCTGGTCAAGGATGGCGATACCATCGCTACCGGCGGTTTCGTAAGCTGTGCATGCCCGGAAACGCTTTCCAAAGCAATTGAGAAGCGCTTTGTTGAGACTGGACATCCGAAGGACATGACCCTGTTCTACGCTGCTGGTCAGGGCTATCGCGGCACGCCGGGTTCCGGCGGTGACCATTTCGCACATGAAGGCATGGTCAAGCGTGTTGTCGGCGGTCACTGGGACCGTGCTCCTGGACTGGGCAAGCTGGCACTGGAGAACAAGATCGAAGCATACAACCTGCCGCAGGGCGTTATCACCCATATGTACCGCGATATCGCTGCACATAACATCGGTACGATCACCCATGTTGGTCTGTATACCTTTGCTGACCCGCGCAACGGCGGCGGCAAGCTGAATGAAGTTACCAAGGAAGACTTGGTCAAGCTGATCGAGATCGAAGGCCAGGAGCGCCTGCTGTACAAGGGCTTCCCGATCGACGTCGTATTCCTGCGTGCATCCTACTGCGACGAGCGCGGCAACTGCACCGTACATAGAGAAGTAGGTCCGCTGGATTCCACTGCAATGGCACAGGCCTGCAAGAACTCCGGTGGTAAGGTTATCGTCCAGGTTGAGAAGATCGTCGCTGCAGGCGCACTGGATCCGAAGCTGGTCAAGATCCCGGGCATCTATGTAGACGCTGTCGTTGTTGGTACCGAAGAGGACAACATGCAGTGCATCGGCGTTCCGTATGACGGTTCTGCTGCTGGTGAATTTACCATCCCGCTGGATTCCATCCCGGCTATCCCGCTGAACCAGCGCAAGGTCGTTGCCCGCCGTGCTGCTATGGAGCTGCCGGACGACGCAATCGTTAACCTCGGCACCGGTATGCCGGAGCAGGTAGCAAGCGTTGCTGCAGAAGAAGGCATCGCTGACAAGATGACACTGACCGTAGAGGCTGGCCCGATCGGCGGTATCCCGCTTGCAGGCCCGCAGTTCGGCGCTTCCGCTAACGCAGAAGCAATTCTGGAGCACAACGTACAGTTCGACTTCTATCAGGGCGGCGGCCTGGATGTTGCATTCCTTGGTCTGGCTGAGACTGCGCCGAACGGCGACCTGAACGTATCCAAGTTCGGTACCCGTCTGGCTGGCGCCGGCGGATTCATCGATATCACCCAGAATGCAAAGAAGGTTTGCTACTGCGGTACCTTTACTGCAAAGGGCCTGAAGGTCGAGGTTGCTGACGGCAAGCTGAAGATCGTTCAGGAAGGCGCAAAGAAGAAGTTCGTCAAGCAGGTTGAGCACATCACCTTCTCCGGCATCTATGCAAACAAGGTGCATCAGCCGGTACTGTACATCACCGAGCGCGCTGTATTCGAGCTGCGTCCGGAAGGCGTTACCCTGATCGAGATCGCACCGGGTATCGACCTGCAGACCCAGATTCTGGACCAGATGGAATTCGTTCCGCAGATCGCTTACCAGGAAGACGGTACCATCAAGCTTATGGACGAGCGCATCTTCCGCGATGAGCTGATGGGGCTGGCTAACGACTAATCTTCGGTTTTCACTTTTATGTATAACGGCATCGGGAACGGATGAGCCTTCATTCGTCCGTTTCCCTTCCGTTTATTGTTCATTCATATTGTGATATCAAAAAGGAGAATTGGGCAAATGAATGTTTATATTTGCAGCGCAAAGAGAACTGCAATCGGCTCCTACGGCAAGTCGCTGAAGGATGTATCCGCACAGACCCTCGGCATCACCGCTGCTAAGGCTGCAATCGAGCAGGCTGGCATCGATATCAATGATATCGACGAGACCCTCACTGGCTGCGTCCTGCAGGGCGGCAACGGCCAAAACATCGGCCGTCAGATCGCTGTAGGCGCTGGTCTGCCGATCACCACCCCGTCCATCACGGTCAACAAGGTCTGCGCATCCTCCATGCGCTGCATGAGCCTTGGCGCACAGCTCATCAAGTCCGGCGACGACCAGGTTGTTCTGGTTGGCGGTACGGAGTCCATGTCCGGTGCACCGTACTTCATGAAGTCCGCTCGTTGGGGCGCACGCATGAACGACGTCAAGATGGTCGACCTGATGGTCAATGACGGCCTGTGGGATATCTTCAACGGCTACCACATGGGCGTGACCGCTGAGAACGTTGCTGACCAGTACGGTATCACCCGTGAGATGCAGGATGAGGTCGCTCTGGCTTCCCAGACCAAGGCTGCAGCTGCAATCAAGGCTGGCAAGTTCAAGGATGAGATCGTTCCGGTTGAGATCAAGACCCGCAAGGGCACCATCGTATTCGATACCGACGAGCATCCGCGTGAAGGCACAACCATCGAGGCTCTGCAGAAGCTGCGTCCGGCATTCAAGAAGGACGGCACTGTAACCGCAGGCAACGCTTCCGGTATCAACGATGCGGCTGCATACATGGTTCTGGCTTCTGAGGAGTATGTCAAGGCACACAACCTCAAGCCGATGGCAAAGATCAAGTCCTACGGCTCCGTAGGCTGCGACCCGTCCATCATGGGCATCGGCCCGATCGAGTCCACCCGTCAGGCACTGGCTCGCGCTGGTCTGACTGTCGATGATCTCGACGTAATCGAGTCCAACGAGGCTTTTGCTGCACAGGCTTGCGCTGTTAACTCCACCCTTGGCTTCGATATGGACAAGGTCAATGTAAACGGCGGTGCAATCGCTCTGGGCCATCCGATCGGCGCTGCTGGCTGCCGTATCTCCACCACCCTGCTGTATGAAATGATTCGCCGTGACGCTACTTACGGTCTGGCTACCATGTGCATCGGCGGTGGCATGGGTGAAGCAATCATCCTGGAGCGCGACGAGCTCTGCAAGTAAAATCACATATCCACAGAAGGGGAAGCTCCCTGTGTTTCCCCTTCTGTTCCCCTATAGTCATTTATTGGGAAAATTTCCCTCAATTAATTAAATTTGATAAGGAGTTGTATTATCATGGCTGAACATGTTTTCCAGACCGCATCCGTATATGTTGATCTTCCAGAAGATTACATTGCTAAGGTTACCATTGACCGTCCGAAGGCCCTGAACGCACTGAACACACAGGTTTATACCGAAATCAACCAGGCTTTTGATTATGTAGAAGGGCTGGGCAAGAAGATCCGCTGCGTTATCGTTACCGGCGGCGGCGAGCGTTCCTTCGTAGCAGGCGCTGATATCGCTGAAATGTCCACAATGAATCCGGACGAGGCAAACTTCTTCGGTCACTACGGCAACAAGGTTGTCCGCCGCATCGACGAGTTCCATTGCCCGGTTATCGCAGCAATCAACGGCTTCTGCCTCGGCGGCGGTCTTGAGCTGGCACTGGCTTGCGAGCTGCGCGTTGCTTCCAAGCAGTCTGTATTCGCTAAGCCGGAGGTTACACTGGGCATTATGCCGGGCTGCGGCGGCACCCAGCGTCTGGCTCGTACCATCGGTGTGCCGCTTGCCAAGGAAATGATTTATACCGGCAAGCAGGTAAACGCTGATTTCATGCTGGCGCATGGCCTGCTGAATGCAGTATATGACGATCAGGCATCCATGATGGAAGGCGCTTTCCAGCTGGCTCGCGCTATCGCTAAGAATGCACCGATCGGCATCAAGCTGGCGAAGGAAGCAATCAACGTTGGTATGCAGATGGATATTGACAACGCTGTACATTTCGAGTCCAACTGCTTCGCTCAGGTATTTGCTACTGAGGACCAGACCATCGGTATGAGAAACTTCCTTGAGAAGCGCGGTTCCAAGCGCAACCCGACACCGAAGGATCCGTTCATCGGTAAGTAAGCATCCGTATTGTTAGATCAATCCCACGAATTGAGTATAGAGGAGAATTTAAAAATGAAGGTTTCTGTATTTGGTGCCGGCAACATGGGTGCCCGCATTGCGGAAGTATTCCTGAAGGCTGGCCACGCTGTTACCATGATCGATATCAAGGAACAGTTCTGCGAAGGCGGTAAGAAGCGTATCGAAGGCGACCTTGCTGGAGCAGTCAAGCGCGGCAAGATGACCCAGGAAGAGCTTGACGCATGCATGGCAAACCTGACGCTGTCGGTTGACCGCAAGGATGCTGCTGGTTCTGAGTTCGTCATGGAGGTCATCCTGGAGAAGATGGAGCTGAAGGAAGATCTGCTCCGCGATCTGGACGGCATTCTGGACGAAAATTGTATCATCGGCACCAACACCTCCGCACTGTCTATCACCGAGATCGCAAGCTCTGTTCCGAACCGTGCAAACAAGGTCATCGGCGTTCACTTCTTCAACCCGGCACATATCATGAAGCTGGTTGAGGTTACCCGTTCCATGCTGACAGACGACGAAACATTCGAGTTCGCGTACAAGCTGATGCAGGATCTGGGCAAGACCCCGGTCGCTGTAAACGAAGGCGCTGGCTTTGTTGTTAACCGCATCCTGATCCCGATGATCAACGAAGCAATCGGCATCTATGCTGACGGCATTGCTTCTCCTTCTGATATCGACCTGGCGATGCAGCTGGGCGCTGGTCTGCGCTCCGGCCCGCTCCATACAGGCGATCTGGTCGGTCATGACGTCAACCTGGCTATTATGGACACGCTGTACCATGAGACCGGCGATGCGAAGTATCGTCCGCATCCGCTGCTGAAGAAGATGGTTCGCGCTGGCCTGCTGGGTCAGAAGACCGGCAAGGGCTTCTTTACTTATGATGGCCCGTTCGGCAAGGAAATTCCTGGCGGAGATCTGACGATCAAGTAAAATTGTCCACTCCCCCACAGCGGAATACTGTGGGGGAGTGTTTGTGCATAGCGGATTCATTGATATTTTTTTAACAAACTTTCGTCATTTTCACGAAACCCCTGTTTGATACTGCTTTGGGTGTTTTCTATGGTGAAATCCTGGTTTTTTTTCGTTTGTGAGGGGAAATTCTGGTTGACTTTCGCCGTGTTTTCCGTTAAATATTCTCATATTTTCGGCGGGTGATCCGGCTGATTTTTGTTCACCCTGACAAATTTATGCAGTTTTCACATTGCTATTTCTGCCCGTTTTGAGTAAAATATATATCAGAAAACAGAAATGGTTTCGAGGAAAAAATATATCAAACCAACTATACGCATGACTATTTTTTAACAAGGAGGACTGACAATGAAAGTTGCAGTTGTAGGATCAGGTATCATGGGTCTGGGCATCACCCAGGCATTCGCACAGACTGACGGATATGAAGTAAACCTCTGCGTTGTTTCTGGTAAGGGCTTTGAGCAGAAGCAGCGCCTGTTTGAAAAGCCGCTCAAGCGCATGGTAGAAAAGGGTCGTATTACACAGGAGCGTTTCGATGACATCGTCAGCAGAGTAAAGATCACTGACCTTGAGGGCGCAAAGGACTGCGACCTGGTTATCGAGTCCGCAATTGAGAACATGCAGGCAAAGGTCTCTGTTCTGAAGCAGCTGGAAAAGATCTGCCGTCCGGATGCACTGCTTGCATCTAACACCTCGTCCCTGTCGATCACCGAGCTCAGCTCTGAGCTGACCCGCCCGATCATCGGCATGCACTTCTTCAACCCGGCTGCTGTCATGAAGCTGGTCGAGGTCATTCCGGGCATGACAACCACAGAAGAAATGGTTGAACAGGTTAAGGACATTGCAATTTCCATTGACAAGGTTCCGGTCGAAGTTATCGAGGGTCCGGGCTTCGTTGTAAACCGACTGCTGATCCCGATGATCAACGAAGCAATCGGTATCTATGAGGAAGGCCTGGCTACCGTTGAAGGTATCGACATCGCGATGAAGCTCGGTGCAAACCATCCGATGGGCCCGCTGGCTCTGGGCGACCTGATCGGTCTGGATGTATGCCTTGCAATCATGGAAGTTATGTTCCACGAGACGCTGGATAGCAAGTATCGTCCGTCCCGTCTGCTGAAGAAGATGGTACGTGCAAAGCATCTGGGTCAGAAGGCCGGCAAGGGCTTCTACGAGTACGATGAGCGCGGCCGCATCATTCCGGGCACTGCACTGGATCTGCGCCAGATCACAGACTAATCCCCATTTTTCACAAGCCTACCCACCCCCCTCGGAAAAGGATGATTGATTTATGAATGTTTATATTTGTTCTGCAAAGAGAACCGCAATTGGCTCCTACGGCAAGTCGCTGAAGGATGTATCCGCACAGACCCTCGGCATCACCGCTGCTAAGGCTGCAATCGAGCAGGCTGGCATCGATATCAATGATATCGACGAGACCCTCACTGGCTGCGTCCTGCAGGGCGGCAACGGCCAAAACATCGGCCGTCAGATCGCTGTAGGCGCTGGTCTGCCGATCACCACCCCGTCCATCACGGTCAACAAGGTCTGCGCATCCTCCATGCGCTGCATGAGCCTTGGCGCACAGCTCATCAAGTCCGGCGACGACCAGGTTGTTCTGGTTGGCGGTACGGAGTCCATGTCCGGTGCACCGTACTTCATGAAGTCCGCTCGTTGGGGCGCACGCATGAACGACGTCAAGATGGTCGACCTGATGGTCAATGACGGCCTGTGGGATATCTTCAACGGCTACCACATGGGCGTGACCGCTGAGAACGTTGCTGACCAGTACGGTATCACCCGTGAGATGCAGGATGAGGTCGCTCTGGCTTCCCAGACCAAGGCTGCAGCTGCAATCAAGGCTGGCAAGTTCAAGGATGAGATCGTTCCGGTTGAGATCAAGACCCGCAAGGGCACCATCGTATTCGATACCGACGAGCATCCGCGTGAAGGCACAACCATCGAGGCTCTGCAGAAGCTGCGTCCGGCATTCAAGAAGGACGGCACTGTAACCGCAGGCAACGCTTCCGGTATCAACGATGCGGCTGCATACATGGTTCTGGCTTCTGAGGAGTATGTCAAGGCACACAACCTCAAGCCGATGGCAAAGATCAAGTCCTACGGCTCCGTAGGCTGCGACCCGTCCATCATGGGCATCGGCCCGATCGAGTCCACCCGTCAGGCACTGGCTCGCGCTGGTCTGACTGTCGATGATCTCGACGTAATCGAGTCCAACGAGGCTTTTGCTGCACAGGCTTGCGCTGTTAACTCCACCCTTGGCTTCGATATGGACAAGGTCAATGTAAACGGCGGTGCAATCGCTCTGGGCCATCCGATCGGCGCTGCTGGCTGCCGTATCTCCACCACCCTGCTGTATGAAATGATTCGCCGTGACGCTACTTACGGTCTGGCTACCATGTGCATCGGCGGTGGCATGGGTGAAG
Source organism: Eubacteriales bacterium (assembly GCA_030540435.1). GTDB lineage: Bacteria > Bacillota > Clostridia > Oscillospirales > Butyricicoccaceae > Butyricicoccus_A. The sequence goes on along the minus strand of JAUNWG010000006.1, from coordinate 16,104 downwards.
CAATCATCCTGGAGCGCGACGAGCTTTGCAAGTAAAATCAACAAATTCTTATAGCTGAATTTAGTGAAATTAACTATACTGGAAAGGGACACCATCGGTGTCCCCCTTTCCGGTTACATGTATTTGTGATATAAGAGGAGAATTATTATGAAAATCAGTGTTGTTGGCGCTGGCGTTATGGGTGCGCGCGTCACAGAAGTTTTTCTGAAGAGCAATCACGACGTCATGCTGATCGACAAAAACCCAGACCACCTTGACAGCAGCTTAAACCGCATCGTAGCTGACCTGCTCACCGGTATTGAGAAGGGCAAGCTGACGGATGCAGATAAGGAAAATGCACTGAATAACCTGACGATGTCCACCAAGCTGTCTGATGTAGCTGGCTCTGTCTTCGTTCTGGAGTGCATCAACGAAGATCTGGAGGCAAAAAATTCCCTGATTCAGACGATGGACAAATATCTGTCTACCGGTTGTATCATCGGCACCAACACCTCCGGCCTGCCGATTTCCGAAATCGCGCGCTCTGTTCCGTCACGTTCTGCTAAGATCGTTGGCGTTCACTTCTTTAACCCGGCACACATCCTGAAGCTGGTTGAAGTTACCCGCACCATTACGACGGATGAGGAATCCATTGATTATGTCGTTGACCTGATGAAGGATGTCGGCAAGCACCCGATCGTTGTAAACGAGGGCGCTGGTTCCGTTGTTAACCGCATCCTGATTCCGGAAATCAACGAGGCCGTTAGCTGCTATGCGGATAACATTGCAAGCCCGTCTGATATTGACCGTGCTATGCAGCTCGGCGCAGGCATGAAGGTCGGTCCGCTGCACACGGCTGATCTGGTTGGCTTGGATGATATCCTGTCCGACCTGAGCAATCTGTACGAAGAGACCGGCGATGCAAAGTATCGTCCGCATCCGTTGCTGCGTAAGATGGTACGTGCAGGCCTGCTCGGCCAGAAGTCCGGCAGAGGCTTCTTTACCTATCGTTACCCGTACGGTCCGGAAGTTCCGGGCGGTGAGCTGACGATCAAGTAATCATCACGCCTTGGTTTACACTGCATTCTTGCAGAGTATCTTCGCATATGTCTAAAATGTGCTGCCTTTTCAGACCCCCGCGGTTTGGAAAGGCAGCATTTTTCATTTCCTGCCCCAACATCCAGCCTCTTTCTGCTGGCAACAGCAGCTACATGGCTGCCCCGTTTTCTACTTTGTCTGCGGCACAGCAGGAAATGGCAAAAATTGTATTTTCCGTCTCTACGCCGTTAAATAATTTAATATTAAAATGTTTCATACGAGACATTTTAAAGATTTTTTTTGCTATTTTTTCGCAATTCTTTCCTGACCTTTCCAAATATTTCCCTTTATTTTTGCCCAAAAACTGCATGAATTTTCGTTATTTTCCTACTTTTTACAAAAAAATTGTGTAAAATTCACATGAATTGCACCAAATCAATTTATTTTCTTGTATGATAACAAAAACTTTTATTTCGAGAGCAGGTTCATACATTTTTATATTGAAAATATACCAAATTTACGGCATAATATAATTAAAAATAGGGACATTTGTCCATCAATTCGGGTAATTATCCCAACCAGCGTACCCAGGCAGCGGCAAAAACAAAAGCGGCAAGATCCGCCATAAGCGCCGCAGGAATTGCATATCTTGTCCTTTTTAACCCCAAATGACCGCAATAAATGCCTATTGTGTATATACTGGTTTCGGATGCCCCCAGCATGACGGCTGCCACCCTGCCTGCATAGCTGTCCGCACCGCAGGTACGCATGACCTCCTGCCCCAGAGCCAGCCCGCCGCTGCCACTCAGCGGCTTGAGCAGCACCAGCGCGGCGCATTCGGATGGGATGCCCACAGCGGACAGTACCGGCGCCAGCGCTGCACCCGCAAGGTCAATAAATCCCGAGGCCCGCAGCATCATCACTGCTGTCAGCAGCCCGATCATGGTCGGCAGGATGTGTATGGCAGTCTGCAAGCCCTTTTCCGCTCCGCGCAGAAAAACCGGGAATACGGCAACCTGATGTGTCAGCGCATAAATACCTGTGAATGCCAGGATCAATGGCACAAGCAGCTCTGTCATGGATGTCTCCTCCCACGACACAGTACCGCAAACAGCTTTGCCGCTGTCAAGCCGACGGCAACCGAACAGATGGAGGCGCCCCATACTGCCGGCATGATGTCAAACGGCTGTGGTGCGCCCAGCGAAGCACGCACTGCTGCAACAGTTGTCGGTATCAGCTGGATGGATGTTGTGTTCAGTATGACAAAGGTGAGCACCTCGTCCGGTGTTCCCTTCCGCTGATACAGGCTGTACAGCCGGTCTGCCGCCTGCAAGCCGATCGGGGTTGCTGCATTACTCAGGCCCAATAAATTCGCCGTTACATTGGCTGCAATGTGCTCGATTGCCTGTTTATCCTCGGCAGCCCGCCGGAACAGCGGCGACAATATCGGTCGGAGCAGAAATGTGATTTTTTCACACAGCCCGGATTGCTGCATCAGCTCCAATATCCCCGTCCATAATCCCATCAATCCCGCAAGCGACAGGCACAGGGTCACCGCCTGTCCGGCACCGTCTGTTACAGCAGCGGAAAGCTCTGCCGTCCGTCCAGTCAGGCAGGCTGTGATACATGCCAGTACGATCAGTCCGACCCAAAGATAATTCATCATTTTTATTTCCACCTCTTGCTTCTCATGCTAATGCCGAATACATTAGCTCATTATAGATTACACAACATTTACATACGCGAAGGAAGTGACTACTTATGAAATCTACCGGAATTGTACGGAAAGTGGATGAGCTAGGTCGAATTGTCCTCCCCATCGAACTGCGCAGAACGCTGGACATTGACGTAAAGGACTCTCTGGAAATTTATGTCGACGGCTCACAGATTATTTTAAAAAAATATGAGCCTGCCTGTGTTTTCTGCGGCAATGCCAAGGATGTGATCCATTTTAAAGGGAAAAACATCTGCCGCAGCTGCCTCAGTGAATTGGAAAAGACAGACAAGTAAAAGGAATGAATACGGGAACTGCATTGCACAGTTCCCGTTTTTTGTTTCCAAAAGCCCTAGGTTTATTCCTCCCCACGGTATTTCCTGCGTGTCGCCATTCCGCCGCGGATATGCCGCTCTTCCTTATTCCGCATCAGCACCTCATGTGCCTGCGTGTATAACGGTAAATTTAGATGATACAATCTTTCGGTAATATCTTTATGCACCGTCGACTTGCTGACGCCGAACTTTGCCGCTGTCTGCCGCACAGTTGCCCCTGTTTCTATCATATACTGCGCAAGCATAATTGCCCGTTCTTCCGGCTGTCCCTTCACATATTTCCCCTCCTGACATAGCTTTGTGCTTCATGTCTATGCGGGAACTGCTGCAATCATGCTGTTTTTCGTCATTATATCGTTTTCATTATCTTTTTTTCGCTTCGATTGAGAGCCCTGCTTACATTCCGGTAGCAGTCCATTTTCTGATTTTCTTTTTCAACGATATATATGGATTTGTAAGTTGGAGAAAACGAGAGATGAAACAGCGTTAGCGGATTTTTATCGGTAAGATCATACGCAAAGGGCGGCAGCATTGTTTGCGGGAATATCCCGTAGATACGCCGTCCCCTCATCATGATTTTCTGCGCTGCTATACGGCGTTTATACAGATTTTGGAATTCTCCCTTCAGATGCTCCAGCACAATCAATAACTTGATTTCATGATAAAAGAACCCGCAGTTACAGATGTCATTCAGTAACTGCGGGTCATATTATTTCCAAATTCCACGCTCTTTGCGGATATAATAATACCGTTCATCCTCCATTGCCATAACTTGTTCAAGCGGCACACTCTTGAAAACCGGCATACGCATTTTCAGCTTGATCCAGAAGAACGAATAAACAGCGAGAATCAAGAATACAATGCCGGTCAGCATCCAAATCTGCATACGTTCCACCGGATCGGTAGAAATATTCAGAATCATGTACACTGTGCCAACGATGCCGATAATCGGCAGCAATACTCCGCCGGGAGATCGGAAGGTTCGCGGAGCCTTTGGAAGACGGCGCCGCAAAACCAGTACATCAATATGAGCCAGCACATAGGATACCATCCAGAATACAGAGCCAACCAGAATCAGGAATTCAATCATATCCGAAGAGCTGTCACTCGCAAAGGCGAACAGGCCAATGCAAATACTGGTAAAGATCACGCCAATGTATGGAACACCATATTTATTGGTTTTTGCAAAAAACTGCGGCATCATATTCATCTTTGCCATTCCCTGACAAATGCTAGACAGGCCATTTACCGTAGAATTCTGTGTACTGATAACTGCCAGTGCGGCAACCAGAGACATCCACAATTTCCCTGGATAGCCCAGAAGATTTTCGCCGTACAGTAAATGCGGTGCAGCAGAATCCGCTAATTCCCCCCACAACGTGTAATTATGGAATCCAAATACCAGAATAGACTGCATAACGCATATGACAATCAAACCAATAATCATACCCATTGGTACGTTTCTTCGGGCATTCTTGATATCTTTTGCACAGGGAATCGCATACTCTGCGCCGATAAACAGCCAAAATGCAACAGCGCACATCGGAACAATTTCATGCCAGTCCGTAGACATGTACAGCGGCTGCTCGATTACTGTTCCGGTTCCCAGCTTAAACATACCGATGAGACCCATGACAACCAGCGAACCAATCAACAGATAGGCAACCAAATCCTGTACTTTTGCAAACATATCCACACCAAACAGATTGGCAATCATGACGATCACTGTCATGATAACAGCATATCCCAGACTCGGAATCGGCAATGCAATCGTTTTTGCCATTGCATAAGAGAAGATAGATGCTTCTACGCCGCAGGACAGCAGATTGCAGATTAAGTAGCCGCCAACCATGGAAATCAACGTTGGAAACGGACCAAGACCTGCCAGTGTGTACTGCGCCAGACCGCCAGTTGTATCCGGCATCAGAGCATTCAGCTCAGATAGCGAAGTAACTGTCGTCATATTCAGCAGACAGGCGATAATCATGGCGAATATGAATACTACACCGAGCGTACCTGCTCCTTCACCCAAAGAAACAAGACAGCTTGTGGCAATAACCAGGCCGACAGAAATCGAAACGACACTGCCAAGCCCCAGCTTTTTTTCTTCCATTGGTGCCACCTCCATTAATGATGCAGGGCTTCCCGTCCCTCATCACCAGTGCGTACACGAATCGCATTGTCAATATGATAGACAAAAATCTTGCCATCACCGATATGACCGGTATACAGCTCCAGCTTCACAATGGAAACGATTTCATCCACCCGTTTTGTTTCCACAACAATGTTAATCTGTTGTTTTGGAAGAAGTTCCATTACTTCCCGCTCGTCTACTGCATATTCCGGCGTTCCTTTTTCAATGCCACAGCCGGTTGCCTCCAGTACAGTAATGCCATAAACACCAGCTTTACTCAACGCAGTCTTCAATTTATCCAGCTTGGACGGTTTGATAATAACTTCAATTTTCGACAGACTTTCCATAAGATTACCTCCTAGTTATTTCTTGATGCTTTTCTTTCTTGAAATCATCCGGTAATATTGTTCCGGTGTTGTGCCGGAAAACTTCTTAAATTCCTTAATCATATGCGATTGGTCGTAATAACCGCATTCCAATGCAATTTCCTCCAGGGTCCTTTGGCCTTGATTCATCATATGAAGTACGTATTGAAACCGCAAAAAGGTGGCAAACATCTTTGGTGATATGCCATGAATCCGACTGAAGGCACGACGAAGATAGCATTCGGAATAGCCGGTCTCCTGCGAGAGCTGCCTGATCGAAAGAATACCCCGGCTGTCAAAAATACGTTTCCGAACATATTGTTCCAAACATTCGGTGGAACGCACAGCCTTATCCTGATTGCGCAGCCTGCGAAGGCTACTTCGCACTGCATCGGAGCGTTCCTTCAGATTCGTACAATCTGCGAGCCTTTCCTCCATGTCATCTCCGAACCATCGCAGGTCAATTTCCAGATCATCATTGATGATATCTTGGATATCCATCTCCTCCGGAAGGATGCATTCACCGGCCTGAAAACGCACGCCAAAATGAACCGTACCTTCTTCCATAGGCCAACGCTTAAATCGAAGAACTGTTCCACCAATCACACAATGAATGTCACTATCGCTAATATGGAACATCAAATCCACCACGCCATCCGGCACTGCCTGAACATCCGGCGTCTGTCCGCCTTCTGCAGTAAACTCATAGACAGAAGAAATCCCTTCCTGATTGATGCACAAACTTTCAAAGTCCTCTGAACAGCGCGACAAGAATGGCTGCTGTAATATGAGATTGTCTTTCATGTCCATGTTCATCCGCTTCCTTTGCTTTGTGTCATGTCCGTCTCACTCAGATACATAAAACAAAAGGGCATCGACGCAATGCCGACACCCTTGTCCCGTTTTCGTATATTTAAATTGTAATCGCAGAGGAAAGAGATGTCAATTCCAACATAGCATGCCACTCATTCCATCTTTTTGCCACAATATGCTCCTATTCTGTCATAATATCCGACAGATTTCCTTGGTCAGAAAAAGATGCCCGCGTAGATTGACACAGGCATCTTTGCTCTTCCTTTGAAACTGGTATCAGTATATCACGTTCCGCTCTGCTTGTCTTGTAAAAAAGGATACAACCTCAACCGGCACAAGACTCGAAAATCCGTACGATTGATTCCTGATCCAGCGGAACGTAAGCGCGTGCTGCGATTCCACTGGTGCGGACTGCCTCCGCTGCCATTTCCTCGAATTTTTCACTGCCAATGCCCACTTCCTTCAATGTCTCCGGCATGTGCAGAGATCTGAAAAATGCTTCGGTTCTCTCAATTCCCATTTCCGCTGCCGTTCTGTTATCCGGCTCGGTAATGTTCCATACATTTCGTGCAAACATAGCAAACCGTTCTTCTGTCTGCTCCGAAAGCACGGCATGCATCCATGCCGGTGTGATGATTGCCAGCCCAACTCCATGCGTGATATCGTAGTATGCACTCAGCTCATGTTCAATCGGATGGCAGGACCATGCACCGCCCTTCCCCACAGTAAGCAGATGGTTCAACGCAATCGTGCTTGCCCACATCAGATTCGACCGCGCCTCATAATCATCCGGTTTTTCCATGGCAATCGGTGCATAATGGATACAGGTTTTCAGCACACTCTCACTCAGGCGATCTGTCAGATAGGCGCCATCATTTTTCTGAAAATACTGCTCCATCACATGGGACATGATGTCCACTGTACCGGATGCCGTCTGTCGTGCCGGCAGGGTGTACAGATACGTCGGATCACAGACCGATAGGGCAGGATATAAGATAGGCGCATTGATCTCCAGCTTTTCATTGGTCTCCTCATTCGTGATCACTGCGCCGCTGTTCATCTCAGAGCCAGTCGCACAGATGGTCAGCACAACCGCAATTGGAAGCGCCTTTGTCAGTTTACTTCTGTCCTTTACCAAATCCCATGGATCACCATCATAATAGGCACTGCATGCGATATGTTTGGAGGCGTCAATACAGCTTCCGCCGCCGACTGCCAGAATCACATCGATGTCATGCTGCCTGCACATTGCCGCACCCTCTCTGACCGAGGTCAGCTTCGGATTTGGTTCGATGCCGGGCAGCTCATATAATGTAAACTCCGTCAGCAGCTCCCGCACCGTATCGTAAATTCCATTGCGCTTGATGCTTCCTCCGCCATAGACCAGCAAAACTTTGTTTCCGAATTTCGCCAGTTCTTCCGGCAGACAGGAAATCTGTCCCTTTCCAAACCGGATATCTGTCGGCACACAAAACTGAAAATTATTCATACTTCCTCCCTTATTTCATAAATGGTTCATCCCAGAGCGTCAGTGTTGTTCCGATTCCCTGTTCCTTCGCCGACTGCCAGCAGTCATATCCCCAGCTCAGATCCTCCAGCGGCATGCCGCCGATGGAACACATGACAATCTCTTCCTCTGAGATTCGTCCCGGCGCGGAGCCGTTGACGATATCTGCAAGATTGCGCACAGCAGAACGTGCAGTCTTCTGCGCATTGACCAGATGAACAAAATGCATGCCCATGATGCACCATTCACGCTTGTTTCCCAGATCATCCACCGGTCCTCGGGAGATAAAATTGCTCATGTATTTCTCATACATACCGTAGTTATCCACGGTCATCGTGGTGTCAAGAAACTTGTCATATTCCCTGACAAAAAAGCTGCCCATGGAGAACACAGAGGCTCCCGGTTTGAACCAGTCCAGCTTAAATTCTTCCATATCCTGCTTGGTGACGCTCATCGCTTCGCTGACCACATCGGCATCCCGGCAGGCTTCCTCCAGAGAAGCGCAGAGTTCAATCCGACGAATCTGTGGATAATTCTTCTCAATCCATTCCTTCATATCAAGTGCAGATTTGGAATGTACGGAGCTTCCTCTCAGCTTAACGGTATCAATATGCGGAAGGACTTCCATATAGCACAGAAACGCACATTTGTTGATGACTCCCGGACCGATCAGGGACAATACTTTTGCGTCCTTTCGCGCCAGATAGGATGCTGCAAGCGCGGGCATCGCGCCGGTACGCATGGCACTGAGCAGATTCGCCGACAGATATGCCACCGGAGCGCCGGTATCCACATCCATCAGCGTAACCATCAGGATGGAACGCGGCAGTCCCTTCTGCAGGTTATGGCTGTTCGAGCCATAGGATTTCTGTCCAGCGATATGGAAGCGCCCTCCCAGATATGCCGGCATCGCCATCAGCCGTCGATCCGGGCCGTCGTCCAGCGGGAAATCCGGAATATCAGATTTCCCCGGAAAATTAACCTGCAAGCCATGCTCATCTGCCTTCGGACCGCCCAGAAGATAATCCTTTTTACCAAACAGTGCCATGGTATCCCGCATTGTGTCAATGCACTTTTTCGCGTCCATGACACCGGCCCGCAGCATATCCTGCTCATTCAGATATAAAAAATCAAGTTTCATGGCTTCCTCCGTCAAATCTTCGCTTTGAACCGGTCATAGTGCAGCGGGGATAGATCAACATCTGTTTTCCCTGTCAACATCAGCTTGGCAAGCTGCTCGCCGACAGCCGGGGAAATACCAAAGCCATGTCCGGTAAATGCACAGGCAAGATAAAGCCCCGGCACTTCTTCCACAGCACCCAAAACAGGAACACCATCCGCACTCTTGTCACTCCATCCAGCCCATGTACGGACAATCTTTGCATCCTTGAGATCCGGAAAATATTTTATAATACCGCGGCAGATACAGGGAGCTGTTATGCTGCTTGTCACCGGAGTGCCATTGTCTTTGTTATACGGCTCCAAGCCGGAAGAGCCGCCAAAAACAAAGGAGCCATGTTTGGTCTGATGTCCATAAAAATCTGCCTCTGCTGTTCCCAGCATCTGATCAAACAGGTGCGGCTGTGCTTCCGTGACAAGGGCTTCCAATAAGGAAGTGGTCATCGGTATATCAATCCCTACGGTTCCCGCCAATGCGCGGCTGTGCAGTCCCGCTGCCAACAGCACCTGATCCCCCTCATAGACATTCTGCTCTGTCATCACCTGTCGGAGCTTTCCGCGAATGGTGCGAAGCTGTACGGCTTTTTCTCCCGTCAGGAATCGGACCCCCATCCGTCTTGCCATTTTATAGTATCCCAGCGTTGTGGTCAGCGGATTTGCATGACCATCTGTCGGACACCAGCTGGCAACCGTGACTTCCTGAGAAAGATACGGATTCATCTGACGCACTTCCTCTCCGTCGATGATGCGTACATCCAGACCGCAGGCGATTGCACGATCTGCCAGATCAGTCAGTATTTTTGCATGAGCCTCGTTTTTTCCCAACCGCAGATTGCCGTCCTGATGATATTCGCAGTCAACCTCCAACTCCTCTGATAACGTCGGCCAGAGCGTTTGAATGCCGTAGATTGCCAAAGGCAACTCCCGCGGATCGCGTCCCGATTGACGGACACCGCCTCCATTTCTGGAAGAACCACCATTGCCAATATGGTCACTGCCCTCCAAGACAATGACGCTGCTTCCTGCCTTTGCCAGATAATACGCGGCAGCACAGCCGATCACCCCGGCACCGACAATGATTACATCTGCATGGTTATTCATTGTCATCCGCCTCCTTTGCAAAAATATGCATTTCAATTGGACGCATCGGTGCACGGCTTGTTGCAGGCTCAAGCTCCGCCGGAGATACCTTCAATTCCCGTGCAACAATACTTTTGACCAGCTTGGAACAGGTCTGTCCCTGACACAATCCCATACCAGCCCGCAGGTAGCGCCGGATTTCTGTGATGGTGAACATCCCATCGTGTACTGCCTGACGAATTTCTCCCTGCGTGATCTCCTCGCACCGGCAAACAAGGCGTTCATCACCCTCCTTCGGAATAAATTCTCCAATGTCTCTGGATCGATCATTGATTTTGCCCATCAAACTGCCTCCTCTGTGCGGAAAAATCGCGCCTTCATTGCCATATCTGCGGGAACCTGAATCGTCAACAAGCTTGTATGATCGAAAGCTGCTGCTGTGCGGACAGAAACAACCTCTGCTGCACAACACGGCTCGCCCTTTCGGTTGAGTGCAATACCCTTGTCCCCCTGTTTTGGCAGCGGAAGGAATTCATACGGCAGTGTAACAGACGCATATCCCGGTTTATACGTTTCATCGACAAGGAAGATTGCCTGACCGGAGCAGGATGCCACACATAACCCGCATCCAATGCAGGTAGCCTCTTCCTGTACTGCCGGAAGAGAGGTAATCTTCTCTCCGATTTTGATACATTTTTTCGGGCAGGCATCCTGACACGGATTACAGGGGATATTCTGTGTACATTCCATAATCGGATGAATCCCGGCGCGATGTGTCACACCTGGATAGCGTTCCACTTCTTCATCCGTCAGATATCCATGACGAAGCAAATTTGTCGAAATAGCAATACCTTCCTCCGTCTGTGTCAGTGTCTTTCCCTTGTTCTTCGGTGCAAACATCCCCTGACGCAGACCTTCCAGCGCCTGTTCCTGCTTTTCCTGTTCCGCATCCCGTTCCGTTTCGCTGAGATATCCCAAATAACATGCCGCAGAAATTCCGGCAATCCGTCCTTCAATCATCGCGGAACTTGCTTCCTCAATGCCGGAAACATCACCGGCAACAAAAATACCCGACAGGGAGGTTTCCCCCCGTTCATTACACAGGGGCACCTGACCGCCACGTTTCGGATTGTCTTCCATATCACAGCCTGCCATTTTTAGCAGTTGGGACATCGGTGAAAGACCCACCGCCAGACAGATGGTATCCACATCAAAATGCTTTTCTGTACCTGGAATAAACCGAAACCTCTCATCGACCTCTGCAATCGTCACACCTGTCACATGTTCTTCGCCTTCTGCCTCAACAATCGTATGGGACAGATAAAAGGGCACCCCGGTACGCGCTACCTTTGCTGCATGCACACCATATCCACCGATTTTAGGCGCAGCATCTACCAGTGCGACGACCTCACAGCCGCTCTGCATGAGCTGGAAGGAAACGACCAATCCCACATTGCCGGAACCGAGCATAAGCACCCGCTCCCCGGGCTTAATACCGTGCAGATTCATCATCGTCTGCGCAGCACCCGCGCCAATCACACCGGGTTTGGTCCAGCCATCAAATGTCACCATATTTTCCGATGCGCCAGTGGCAATGATGATAGCGTCTGCCTTATAATGGTGCACACATTCACCAATGCGTACCACAACCTCCTTGTCCTGATAGAGGCCGATGACCGTGGCATTCAGTACGACCTGAACGCCTGCCTCCTGTGCTTCCTTCAGCAATTCTTCTCCAATATGGAAACCACGAATTTTTGCATGATGCTCCTTAGAACCAAAGAATTTATGAATCTGCTTAAACAGCTGTCCTCCCGGACGTGCATTTTCATCAAAGACAACGACCTCTACACCGCGTTTCGCTGACTCAATCGCCGCAGACAAACCGGATGGTCCCGCGCCAATGACAATCAATCCATATCGTTTCATTTGTGCGCCTCCCAGTCCGGATCTGCAGAGACACCATATTGTGTCTGTACCTGCATGCCTTCCTCCAACATCGTCATACACGTTCGGACATTCGGTTTTCCATTTACAACCATGACACAGTCGGTGCAACGTCCAATGGCACAAAAAATCCCACGGGGTTCATGACGCTTTTGCGTATATCGGTGTGTCATGACACCTGCTGCTCTGAGCGCAGCTGCAATGGGTTCTCCTTCACATCCCTGCATCGGTTTTCCATTGTATATGAATGTTACCAGCTTCCCCTTCTCCGGTATTCCCAGGATTGGGTGCTCCTCAATACGACCGGACATAGTAAAACCTCCTCTGATATAGAAAAGACGCCTGCACATTTCGTACAGGCGTCCTTGGCTGCTCGTTATTTTATGAGCTTTTCTATAGTTTATCAGCCAGATTCTCCGCTGTATTGTAAAAAACAATACGCATTCTGCATAGAATCGAATCTTGCGGCAATGCGCTCTGCAATATAGAGCGCATTGGAATACACGAAATTTCACATTTCTTCCTAAATTAGTTGAAATCGCTCTTTTGCTTTATGCCATTTCCGGCTTATCCCACAGGAGAAGATCTTCACCGATCCCACGCATAACCGCATTCTTATATACAACACTGCCCCACGCGATGTCCTCAACCGGCATACCGCCGACAGAGAAGATAATGATTTCTTCATCACTCTCACGTCCGGGAAGCCTGCCGGTGATAATATCCGCTATATCAATGATTTCCTCCTGGGTAATTTTGCCCAAATGACGTAAATCCGTAAATTTTGTTCCGATAATCTGCAGCTGATCATAGGTTGGATACGGATATTCCTCTTCCCATGCCTCATACAGTTTCCAGTTATCTACAACCTTTTTTGTCCGCTTGACCAGAAAATCCTCATCAAAACGTGCTGCTGATGGCATACTGATCAAGGCACCCTTTTTGATCCATTCTTCCGCAATATAGGGGAAGGTTGCCTCGGAATTGCTGACAGAGGTCGTCATACTGATAATATCCGCATCCCGCACACATTCCTCGATCGTATCACAAATCTGAACTGTTTTCAGCTGCGGATATTCCGCCTTTGCCCATTCCACAAAGGATTCCAACGAACGTCTGCCGCGCCCTTTTACTTTCACAGTATCAATGTTCGGACGGACACTCATAAATGCTGCCAAGGAGGTCTTTCCCATAACACCCGGTCCGATGCAGGCAACTACTTTTGCATCTTTACGTGCCAGATATTTTGCACCTACTCCCGGAACACCTCCGGTTCGATAACAACTGAGCAGGTTGGCAGACATCATAGCAATCGGCGCTCCTGTGTCCTTATCGTTGAGCATCATCATCAGGATGGAGCGCGGCAACCCCTGTTTTTTATTTTCTATATTCGATCCATACCACTTCATGCCCGCCAGCTGATATTTTCCGCCCAGATATGCCGGCATAGCCATAAATCTGCGGTCATCAGCATTTTTTGGCATCCCTTCAAACTCCGGTTCATCCGGAAAGGTCACCATGCAGCCATGAGAATTGTGGTTCTGCCCACCCATCACATAGTCGCCTCGATTGAGGGTCAGCAGCATATCCTCCATGACCTCAACACACTGATCCATATCTTTGACACCGGCAGCTACCATGTCCGGCTCACTCAAATACTTAAAACTGATTTTTGTATTCAACTTGATTCCTCCATTTCGAAGATATACGAAACGAAAAACAAAAGGGCATCGATGTAATACCGACACCCTTGTCCAGCCTTCGTATATCTGAATTTCAATTGCAAAAAGATACCTGTGTACATCGACACAGGCACCTTTGCTTTTCCTTTCAATTTGATATCATTATATCATTTTCTACGCTGCTTGTCTTGTAAAAAAGGATACTATCGCAGCCGGTACAAGACTCAAAAATCCTACCGTTGCTTCCTGATCCATCGGCGCTCTTCCGGCTGTCCCTCCACATATTTCCCCGCCTGACATAGCCTTGTGCTTCATGTCTATGCGGAACTGCAATCATGCTGTTTTTCGTCACGATGCAGGTATTTTCCGTATGGTAGCTTGCCTTTACTCTGTAAAACCAAACGGAAAAGGATAGAAAAATTCACATTCACATGATATAATAAGCCAAGAATACTATAAGCAGGAATTTGTCGAGGTGAAAGAATGCTTTTGAACCACCGGTCAATACCGATATTGGACCCCTAAAAGCCCCTTAAATCCAGTCAATAAGATTTTATAGATTTAAGGAGACAAATCAAATTGAATAATCCGATGAAGTGCCTATCACAGAGGGAATGGGGTCTCTGGATTGGCTCACTGATTATCGTTGCCATATCCAATATGGTATCCGGGGACATCGATCTATTGACGCTTATAGCGGCATTGGTAGGCGTTACCTCTTTGATTTTCGCTGCAAAGGGAAATGTATGGTCGCCTATCCTGATGATCGTATTCTGTATCCTTTACGGTATGATATCTTTGCGCTTCCGGTACTGGGGCGAAATGATTACCTATCTGGGGATGTCCCTGCCTATGGCGATATGGTCAACCATTACATGGGCAAAGAATCCATCCAAAGCAAATGGAAATGAAGTGGCGATTCAAAAGCTGGAGCGAAAGCATGTCATTGCACTTGTATTTTTCAGTACGATCGTTACCATTTTCTTTTATTTTGTTTTAAGGGCGCTGAATACCCCTAATATCTTGTTCAGCACAGCTTCTGTTACAACCAGCTTTCTTGCGGCTTCCCTTACCATGCTGCGCACATCGTATTATGCGTTGGGATATGCCGCAAATGACCTTATTTTAATTATACTTTGGGTCTTCGCGTCGATCGAAAACTCTGCTTACATTCCAGTGGCAGTCAATTTTCTGATTTTCTTTTTCAACGATATATATGGATTTGTAAGTTGGAGAAAGCGAGAGATAAAACAGAGTTAGCAGATTTCTCGTTTATCAATGAGTCTACACGCAAAGGGCGACAGCATTGTTTGCTGTCGCCCCTATTTTATAGACTGTTTATAAAACGCAATTTTATGATCCAAATTCTGTAGATACTCGTTCCATTTACATTGTTGCTCTAACACGTATTGCCTATGTAATTGCAGTATTTTCAACCGTTCCGGCATTGTACTGTCACCTGCATATCGCAATTCAGAATAACGTTGTATGTCTTTCAAAAGCATACCGGTTTCTTTCAGACGGCGGATAAATTTGATCCATTCAATGTCGCTTTCAACATAATCACGTCTGCCGTTTTTGTCACGTGAAACCTTTATCAGTTTCTTTTTCTCATAATATCGCAGTGTGCTTTCCGGCAGGCTCGTTTTTTCCGAAATCTCACCTATCGTCATTTCCGATATTTCCTCCAAAAAAGTCTTGACTTGAACTATAGTTTAAGTACTATGCTTTCAATTATAAAAGAAATTGGAGGTAAAGGCAAATGAAACAAACACGTTTTGACTTAGGAATGAAGATGCTCAAAGAAATAGACGGTGTTGGAGGGGAAAATGTTATAAAATCCTTGGAAGGAATCGCGCCAGATCTAGGGAAGTATATCATTGAGTTTGCGTTTGGAGATATTTATCCTCGAAAGGCGCTCAGCATACAGGAGCGCGAGATCATCACAATAACAAGTCTTCTGACTGCCGGTGGATGTGAACCGCAGTTAGAAGTACATATCAACGGTTCCCTTAACGTTGGAATAGCACCGGAAAAAATCATCGAAACCTTTATACAGTGCATTCCCTATACCGGTTTCCCCAGAGTGTTAAATGCCATTTTTACTGCAAAGAAGGTATTTGACGAAAGGCAAATTACATTAAATGAAAAATCAGAATAAAATGAATTGTTAAAATTTAAATCTGACATTACTGATATCTGTCAACATATTCTATGCCCCAATCAAAAAGCTCTATAAAGACCCTTGAAAAAATGTTGACCCAGTCCTCTATTTAGAGTATAATGTGGACTAAATCAACAAGTTATTTTTTAAGGGAGTGCTCACAATGA